>CAIKHZ010000090.1 GCA_903827375.1 Akkermansiaceae bacterium | reverse complement strand
CCCTTGCCAAGACTAGCCCAGCCAAGCCAACGCCCTGCCGTCGGATGACGGGAAGTTGTGGCGGATGATTGCCTGGCCTCCCTGATGTGGGAGGCCGGATGGGGAGCCAGTTGACAGCGAAACCATCCGGATGGCGTGATGCCCGGCGCGCTCAGCCAAGTCTAACCCCGGCAATCCTCCGGGTTTAAGAATATATTTTCTTGAACCCGCATTTTTAGCTTGAGCCCCCCCCCGAGGATTTGTCAGGAGTTTATCAACGTCGGAGTGAAAACGATATTATAATTCCAAGACTATAACCCATCCCACCCATGAAACCCACCTCCCCCCATCGTCTCGTTCGCAGCGGCTCTCGTGCCGCTTGGTTGTTTGCCAACTCGATCGCCGCCCTGTTGGCAAGTGCGGTGGTGGCGCGAGCTGGCACGAATGTTTTGATTGCCGATGATTTCAACAATAACAGCATTGATGGCAGCAAGTGGGTGACCCTGAACCCCAATTCCCAAGGTTCTAACGGTGAAACAGCCCAGCCCAATGGTTATATTTTCAGCAAAAACCGCGCAACCATCAACACAGTGGCTGGTGCCTCATGGAATCCGGTGAATTCAGTTTATGGCGGCCAGCACCTGACGGGTATCTTTTACATGGCGGCCGATTCAAATCGAAGCCAGGGGGATAATGTTGAAATTCTAACACGCAGCGACAACACGAATAATGGCGGTGCGACGGTTTCGGCCAAATACGGAGTTAGCTTCAGCCTTGGAGAAGGCAGTGCGACGCCGGGCCTGGGAATCACCGGTTATTCGACAAGCACCTGGACGCAGGCACCGACAGCAGTCGGACAATTGTTTGCCGGCACCGCCAACACGACCACGAATAACAACTATCAAACGCCGGTTTCCTTTGATATCTGGGATTTTGGTGATGGTCGCTACGTTGGCACCTATACCAACATGACCAACAACACCGGCGGCACCAGCGCGGGCTTCACGGCGAGTGTGATGGGCACCGCCACGGTGACGGGAGCCTTCAGCTCGCAGGTGAACCAGATCAACATGCACTGCCGGGAGCGGAGCAACTCCAACGCCAACGCCCACCAGAGCAACTTTGACGATTTGGTGATTGCTGCGCCGTCGAGCTGGGTGGGTGGGGATGGGACGTGGAGTGGTGCCAACTGGGCTGGGGGCAATGGGGTGAGCAATCCATCCGGTGCCGGGACAGCTGTGGTATTTGGCAAGCCCGGCACGGGGGCTACGGTCACCCTTGATGCCAGCTCCACCCTCGGTGCGATGGCCTTCTATCCAGATGTGAACGTCACCATCAACAGCATCAACGGCAGCACGCTTACCATGGACAGCCGGCCAATGAGCGCATCGACTTACTCGGGTGGCACGGTTGATACAGGTGCCTTGGCCGGCATCACGGTCATTGGGGGCACACACGTCCTCAATCCGAATATCACGCTGACCAATAGCGCCACGCTCGTCGTTTTTAACAGCGGCGATTCCCTGACTCTGGGCGGCAGCATCAGCGGAACCGGATATACCAGTCTGTACGCGGTCGGTCTAACCAGCAGTGTCGATGGCAATTGCCTGACCAAGGGCGGTGCAGGCACACTGGTATTGGCGGGGGCTAACACATATGGAGGCACCACCCGCGTAACCCTCGGCACGCTCACCGTGGCTAACACGCTGGCGCTGCAAAATTCCACTTTGGAAATGAACCCGGCGTTCACCGGCACGTTAGGTTTTGGCACAGGTATCACCACGGTTAGCTTGGGTGGTCTAACTGGGTCGCGCAACATGGTGTTGCTCAATGCCGACAATAATGGCGTCAATTTGGCAGTCGGAAACAACAATTCCAGCAGCAGTTATAGCGGGATCTTGAGCGATCTCGGGGGATTGACAGGGGGCGGCCTAACGAAAACTGGAACCGGCACGCTCACTCTGAGTGGAAGTAATACTTACACCGGGGCCACCGGCGTAGGCAATGGCACGCTCAAGCTTGATTTCTCAGTGGCAGCCTCAGCCACCAATATCATTGGCACCGGTTCATCGCTGGTGCTTGGCGGTGGGACCTTGAATTTGACAGGCAAGTCCAGCACCAGCAACAGCCAGACGTTCGCCGGCTTGACGGTGAACCCAGGCTCCTCTGTGGTCACCTTGGCGGCCAACGCAATAGGCAACCCACTGGCGCTGGCCCTGAACGCCATCACCCGCAATCCGGGTGGAATTGTTAGTTTCTCCCTGCCGACCGGCACCCAAAGCGCGAGCAATGGCATCACCGCGACCTCCAGCAATGACGCCAGTGGCATCCTTGGCGGCTGGGCCACGGTCGGCGGTGCGGATTTTGCATCGATCAACTCGGGCAACGTCGTCGCATACAGCGGGTACAGCGACGTGACCCGGCTCACTAGCGGTCCGCAGGTGATAGCCAACGCGCCCACTGCCAATATCCGTTTGGTTGAGGGCACGGGAAGCCAAGGCAACATCACACTGGGTGCTGCGACCACCACCATCAACACGCTCAACCAAAGCGCGGTGGGAGGCACCAGTGCCGCCACGATCGATCCGGCAGGTGGCACATGGGTAATCAACGGTATTTTGGTGGCTGGTGGCGCGGGTTCCCTGACGATTGGAACCGGCACCGCCAGTGGCACGATCCACAGTGCGGGCACTGAATTGGTTGTGACCAACGGCAGTGCAAGCGTCATCAATTCCGTGGTCACCGATGGCAGCGGCAGCAGTTCATTGATCAAATCCGGTGCCGGGACGCTGACCTTGGGCGGCGTCAATACCTATACCGGAGCGACCTCGGTTTTAGCGGGTGTGCTCAAGCTGGCAGCGGCGGGCAGCGGCGCGTACACCTCGCTGGGGACTGCAGATGCTGGAACCACGGTTGCCTCTGGTGCTGCCTTGGACTTGAACGGATTTTCGGTCAATACGGCGGAGGCCCTCACGCTCACTGGCACGGGTGTCGCCGCAGGTGGTGCCTTGACCAATAGCTCCTCAAGTAGCGCCACTTACGCGGGTTTGCTCACGCTGGGTGGCAACACCAGTATCGTCGCCGCCAGCGGCAGCATCATTCTCACCCAGGCCGGTACGATCACCGGATCGGGTTGCGCCTTGACGCTCGATGGTGCGGCCACTGGCAGCAGCTTGGCCGGCAGCATTGCCACTGGCGCAGGTACGCTCACCAAAGTCGGCAGCGGAACTTGGACGCTGTTGGCCGCGAATACCTACACGGGCCTGACTAGCGTGACTGCCGGCGGCTTGATCCTGGGCGTCGCCAACGCCATCCCCGGTGCGATCACGGTCAACGGGGCCACGGCGCTGCTCGACCTGGGAACCCACAATGATGCCAGCTCGGCTGTTATTTTGGATGGTGGGGGTAGCATCGCTGGCAGTGGTGGGGTGCTCACCAGCACGGCCGATTTCGCACTCAAGAACGGCACGATTTCCGCCATCCTCGGCGGTGCCTCCGGGCTGCAAAAAACCACCGCCGGAACCGTCATCCTCTCCGCCGTCAATTCCTTCAGCGGGGCGACTTCCATCACCGGCGGCACACTCGCCTTGGGTATTGCCAATGCCATCCCCGCCGCAATCACGGTCAACGGCGCCAGTGCAGGGCTCAGCCTCGGCGCTTATGACAATTCCAGCTCGGCGGTGACACTCGATGGTGGTGCTAGCATCACTGGCAGCAGTGGCACGCTCAGTAGCTCCACCGATTTTGCACTCAAAAACGGGGTGGTCTCCGCCATCCTCGGCGGGCAATCCGGGGTCCAAAAAACCACCGCCGGAATCGTCACTTTAACTGGATCTAACACCTATGTAGGCCCGACTACCCTGAGTGCCGGGACGCTCAACATCAATAGCGATGCTTCGTTAGGACTGGTGCCTTCCTTGCCATCCGCCAACTTGGCTTTTGGCGCGAGTGCCACGCTTCAGTTTGCCGCCGCTCCGGCCCTCAATGCCAATCGCAATGTCAGCATTGCAGGTGCTGCCACAGCCACCATCGATACCCAGGCGAACAACCCATCCATCCAGGGTTCCATCGTCGGTGACGGCGGTCTAACCAAGATCGGCAGCGGCATGCTCACGCTAACCGGGATGAACACCTATGTTGGGCTGACGACCCTCGGTGCCGGCACACTAAATATCAACAGCGATGCCGCATTGGGTGCGGTGCCGGCATCGGCCACCACCACCGTTGTGTTCTCCGCCAGCGCAACGCTCCAGTTTGCCGCCGACTTCGCGCTCAACGCAAATCGCATCCTCAGTGTCGTCAGTGGTGCTAGCGCCAGCTTCGATACTCAAGCTAACAACCCATCGATCGATGGCGTCATCGCGGGCAGTGGCAATCTCATCAAAACCGGCTCCGGCACCTTGACTCTCACCGGTGCCAATACTTATGCCGGCACCACCAGCATCAATGTCGGCACGCTTCAGGTGAATGGTTCGCTGGGCAGCGGTGGCTTGGTGAGTGTTCCTGCGGGTGGCACCCTGAATGTGGGTTCAGGCGGCATGATTGCACGCAATGTGACGGTTAGCGGCGGTATTCTCAACCTCGCCGGCTCTCTGACAACGGGCTCCGTGCTCACCGTTACCGCGGGCACGGTCACCACGACCATGGCCTCTGCGTCGGTGGCCACGGTCGATTGCAGTGCCGGCACCGGCATGATCGATGCCAGCAGCTTTCCGCTGACCGTGACGAAACAACTCAACCTTCCTAACAGGACGTCGATTTCGCTGAGTGGTGGCACGGCCTTCACCCTCAGCGGCACCAATCTTGCCAACCCGGCCAGCCCCCGCACGCTAACCGCATCCGGCGGTCTGCTGTCCATCGCCAACGCCGCCTATCCGATGCTCGGGCTGTTAGGTAAGTGGACGTTTGATAGTCAGAGCGCTGTGGATACATCCGGCAATGGCTATCATGGCACCGAGGTGAACACTCCGATTTATTCAACTGACACGCATACCGGGACCGGCTACTCGCTGCAGTTGACGGGTGCCAATTATGTGAAAGTGGATACTGGGGGTAGCCAGACGATTTTTGATGGTGGCAGTGCGATGACCACCTCGGCATGGGTCAAGGGTTGGCCGGGGACTTGGAATGCGTTTGTTTGCAAGAATGGAGAATCCAATGGCTGGCAGATGCGCAAAAGCAATACCACGAGCAATCTCGCTTGGACCACCCGCGGTCCGTCCAACGGTGATATGCAGGGTGTCACCACCACCACGAGCAACGGCAGTTGGCACATGGTGACCATGACCTATGATGCGAATGCGGGTGCCATCAACAAGAAGATCTATGTGGATGGGGTGCTTGACAGCCAGGCGACGGCCACCGGGACGATCACGGCAAGCACTGATATGTTAGGCTTCGGAGCCAAATCGCAAAGCGGCGCATGGGCAGGGTTTTTCACTGGAAAGTTAGATGATATCTACTTTTACAATCGGGCTTTGAGCGCCGCCGAGATTGCCACAGCCTATACCAGTGTGCCGTCTTCGTCGGTGGATTTGTCCACCACTGAGTTAGCGGTCTCGGCCACCAGCGAAGTATCACTTCCCGCCGGCCCTACGAGTTTTGGAAATCTGGTGTTGAGTGGGGGAGGCGCTGTCTTGACGTTGAGTGGCACGGGGGCCACTGGCGTGAGCCTCGATAATGTCTCAGCCAGCAACGCCGCCACCATCACCGGCAGCGTGCCGCTCTCATTGCGCGGTGGCAACGTCTCGGTGGACGGCCCGAGCGTGCTTGCCATCGCTGCGGCCATCGTCAATGGCGCGTCTCCCACCTCGCTCGTCAAGCTGGGTTCCGGCACTCTCACACTCGATGGCCTCAACACATACACCGGCAATACCACCGTTACGGCGGGCACGCTGACACTCGCCGCCAACGCTGCGCTGAAATTCGTCGTCACTGATGGTTCCGCCAACAAGGTGACCGGTGCCGGCACCGCCTACTTGGATGGAAATTTCAGCATCGATACCACTGCGGTGACTGTCACCAGCGGCACCTGGCCCTTAATCGATGTGGCGAGCAAGGCCTTTGGCAGCAACTTCGCTGTGGCCGGTGCCGGTTGGACGGGATCCAGCAGTGCCTGGACCAAGACCGAGGGCACCAAGGTTTGGACCTTCAGCCAAGCCAGCGGAACCCTCACGCTCAGCGTCGCAGGCTATAATGCCTGGGCCACTGCGATGGGCCTAACCGGAATTGCAGGTTCGGGTTCTGACACAGATCCAGCCCCCGGTGCCGACCCCGACAAGGATGGTCGATTGAATTTCCAGGAGTACGCCTTGGACAGCAATCCGCGCAGCTCGGCCAATGAGGGCAAGCTGGTTTGCAAGGTGGCCACTCTGGCGGATTCTAGCAATGTGCTCACCCTCACCTTGCCGGTGCGCCGCGCTGCCACCTTCAGCAGCAGTGGCGGCGAACAAACGTCGGCACCTATCGACGGAGTGGTTTATACCATCCAGGGCAGTGCCACCCTCGCTGCTGCCTCATGGACCCTTGCTGTCACTGAAATCACCAATCCAGCCGATGTGGCTGCCATCCAGGCGGGACTGCCCCCGCTTTCTGACGTCAACGGTGACTCGCTGCCGGACTGGACTTATCGCAGTTTCCGCACGCCCGGCACCGTTGGCGGCGCGAGCCCAATCGGATTCCTCCGCGTCAAGGTGACTCTGCCGTAGCTCTTGCGGTATGCCCCAAATTACCATCCAACAAAACTTCGAGCAGGCACTCCAGAACCATCAACAGGGGCGTTTGACCCAGGCAGAAACGAATTACCGGCAAATTCTCGCCCGGCATCCGAATCATGTCGAAGCTTTGCTCTATCTGGGATTGCTCGCCGGTCAAACGGGCCGCAGCAAACTGGCCGTGGACTTGCTTCGCCGAACGATCACACTCCGGCCAGACTCCCCACAGGCGCACGCCAACCTCGGTAACGCCTTGCGAGACGATAAGCAACCCGACGCCGCAATCACTTCTTACCGACAGGCAATCGGGCTCCTGCCTGATTTCCCGGAAGCTTACTATAACTTGGGTAATGTCCTGCTAGAAAATGGACGCCTTGTGGAGGCTATCGCCGCCTATCAGCAGGTCATTGCTATCAACCCTCACCACCCCGCAGCGCACAACAATCTAGGCAATGCCCTCCAAGCCACCGGGCAATTCGATTTGGCCATCGCTGCCTACCGACAGGTTATCGCCCTTGAGCCTGCCTCTCCCGAAGCCCTCAACAATCTCGGCGTCGTCCTGAAGTCCGCAGGCCAAACCGACGACGCCATCGCCGCCTATCACCAGGCCATCGCGCTGGCTCCCCGCTTGGCCAATGCCCATTTCAACCTCGGCAATGCCTTGCATGACAAGGGTCTTCCGGACCAGGCGATCATTGCCTATTGCAAGGCCATCGACCTCCAGCCCAACTCCGCCAAAGCTCGCTTCAACCTCGCTAACACGCTCTTTGACAAAGGCAACCTCGATCAGGCCATCGCAGCGTACCGGCAGGCGATTGTCGTTGATCCGATGATGCCTCAAGCTCACTGCAATCTCGGCAACGCCCTGGCAGACGCCGGCCAACTCGATGAGGCTCTCGCCGCCTATCGCCAGGCCATCGCCTGCGAGCCTTCCGGCTCCATGGATAGCAATTGGCTCTACGCCCTCCAGTTCCATCCTCACTGCGACGCCAAGACCATCGCCGAGGAGTTGCACTCCTGGAATCGCCGCTTTGCTGAACCCTTGAGGTGCCATATCCAAGCCCATACTAACGATCGTACACCGGGTCGCCGTCTGCGGATTGGTTATGTGTCACCCGATTTCCGCGACCACTGCCAGAGTTTTTTCACGCTGCCTCTTCTTGCCCATCATCATCGCCAGTCTTGCAAAATTTTCTGCTACGCGGATGTCCCCCGTCCCGACGAACTCACCGCTCGAATCCGTGACTGCACCGATGCCTGGCGCAATATCACCGGTCTTACCGACGCCCGAGTTGCCGATATCATCCGCGACGACCAGATAGATATCTTGGTTGACCTCACCATGCATATGTCTAACAATCGGCTCGGGGTTTTCGCACGCAAGCCGGCTCCCGTGCAGGTCACATGGTTGGCCTATCCCGGCAGCACGGGTCTGGGCACGATGGACTACCGCCTCAGCGATCCATCGCTGGATCCACCCGATAGCGGCTGTGGTACCCATAACTCTGAAGCCATCGTTCGGCTGCCTGAGAGCTTTTGGTGCTATGATCCGCTCAGCGCCCTGCCTGCTGTGGGTCCGCTGCCGGCCTTGTCCGTCGGTTATATCACCTTCGGTTCTCTGAACAACTACCGCAAGGTCAATCGGAGTGTGCTGGAATTGTGGTCAAGGGTGTTGCTTGCCGTGAAGGATTCTCGTTTGATCCTGCTGAGCAAACAGGGGGCTCATCGTCAGCATGCACTCGACGTTTTCGAACACTGCGGAGTCTCCTCCAATCGCATCGACTGGTTCACTCCTGCCCCACGTGCGGATTATCTAACTGCTTATCAAAAAATAGACATCGGCCTCGACACATTTCCTTACAACGGCCACACCACCAGTTTGGATTCTTTCTGGATGGGTGTGCCCGTGATCACCCTCGTCGGCCAAACCGTCGTCGGCCGCGGCGGGTTAAGTCAGGCGATGAATCTCGGCCTGCCCGAACTCATTGCGCACACGCCAGAGCAATACGTGAAACGTGCCTTGAACCTCGCCTCCGACATCCCACTCCTTGCCACGATCCGCAAATCCCTGCGGCCACGGATGCAGACATCCCCTCTCATGGATGCCCCACGCTTCGCCACCAACATCGAGGCCGCCTACCGCTCCATGTGGCACCTGTGGTGCCTAGAAAAGAAAGAAAATTGAAACCACGGAATGCACGGAATGCACGAATAAGAGTGGATGGCAGTGTGGTCTTCCCGTTCCTGCTCATGAATGTGGCACGCGATGAAAGCTTGGACCACCAAAGCATGATAGTCGGAACGGGTGTCGGTTCCTGGAATCCGGTTTGGGTGGTCAGTAGCTCCAGTATGGGGATCAGTAGCTCCAGTGCTCATGCCGGACGGGAAGGCGGTTGAGGGATTCCTGGTGCGAGCGCCACTGCGGCATGTGCCGGTCCATGAGCGCGATGAAGCGGGTGTTGTGGGTGGGTTCCAGCATGTGCGCCAGTTCATGGACGACAAGGTATTCGAGGCACTCGGGGGGCTTTCTCGCGAGGTCGGTGTTGCCGATGAATTGGAAATTGCCGCCAGTCAACTCGCCTTCGGCCACCTTGACCCAAAGGACGGTCATTTCCCCATTCACCGCAGCCTGCTGGACGAACTTCCGGTGATTCTCCGCGTCTAGCCAGCAGCAGCTCACCGGGCTAAGGCAAAACAGGCTCATTCGACTGATCCTGCTTGCGCTCCAGCAATCCGGAGCCTATTCACCCTCCGTGAGCACGACTGCGACCTTCCGCAAACAGCCCAAGAAAACCAGCCTCAAGGAAGAGGCTCGGATGATGAGGGAACATGTCGAGCAGGTGATCAAGAGTGGCGAGGCGCGGCATTTTATGGTTAAACACGGCTTCGTCACCCAAACCGGCAAACTCACCAAACGCTACGGCGGATGAGATTCCCGGGGGTGGTTCTCGGTTTTCATCGCTGCGACCGAGAGGTTGCTGAGGCTGTGTTGTGGCTGCGCGGCGGATTGTGGTCGACGCTGCCTCCGACAGGCCGAGGTAACGCACCTTGTCGGCCAGCACCAACTCACCCATCGCGCCGACGGTTTCCTGGATGGGCACGTTGGGGTCCACGCGATGCTGGTAGTAGAGGTCGATGTGCCCGACCCCGAGTCTCAGCAAGCTCGCGTCACAGCATTCGTGCACGTATTCGGGCCGGCTGTTGACGCCCAGGAAATTCCCCTTCTCATCGCGGACATTGTTCCAAGTGTCCTTTGTTTCATGTGCGAATGTCGGATGCCCGTAACCAGACTGTCGTTGGATGTCAACCTTCATGGCGCGGGCGGCGATTTGAGAACGGGATGGCAATGGCACCAGGCGGGATGACCCCGATGTTTTGTGGATGAATCCGCTGACATGTTCGGGCAACTTGGTCAGCATTGGGCCACAGTTATCTAAAAATCGTCGTCAATGCCCCACTGAAATCCCCTCGACCAAGTGTCATCCCACGTCCATGTTTGGCGCGTTCAAACCTTCAAATGCCAAGCGCCAGCAATACCAAAAAGCTCTAGTCCACGTGACTGCCACCGAATATCGACAAGCCATCGACGCCTTGCCCTATGGCAAGCGACTGCCCGGAGCGGTGTATGTCATGGACCCAGGCGAAGCCCCAACCCTGCCTTCCCTGCTCCGAATCACTGTGGCTGAGCTGAGGAAGCGTCTGGAAATCGGCGCGGGGTTCAACCTCCTGAAATTCCACGCCGCCGCGCCAAAGATCTCGTTTCTTGCCTACCCGGATTTTGAAAAGCACCCACACCCAACCCTGCACGAAGCAGTGATCGTCGATCTCGTCACCGGCAAGGTTCGCCGGGACGACTACCGCTCCCGCGCCAATCCCCCGATCCTTCACCGCAAGGAGACCTTCCTTCCGCAAGAGCATCCGCTTCACGAGAAATTCGCCAAGCTCACCCGCCAGGAGGAAGCAGCCGGCCTGCTGGGCGACACCGCTCGCATCGGGTTCCGCCTGAATTGGGAACGCCTGCTGGCGGACAAGGGACTCGGATTCAAAGGTCATCGGCTTGTCGAAACCGATTATGTGTCAGCGGGCCAAGCCACGCCGAAAAAGAAAATCCACCGTCACAAGACCGCCCTCGTCCGCCGGGAAATCTCCAAACCGGTGAAAACCTTGCTCGAACTCGGCCAACTCCGCCACGGCGAGTCGTTCTTCGATTACGGCTGCGGCCATGGCGGCGATGTGGACGCGATCGGAAAACTCGGCCACCCATCGGGCGGTTGGGATCCGGTCCACGCACCGGATGCGCAGAAACAGTCCGCCGATGTCGTCAATCTCGGCTTCGTTCTCAACGTCATCGAAGACCCCGCCGAACGAGTGGAAGCCCTGCTCGACGCCTGGCACCACACCGGCCGCTTGCTGTTGGTTTCCACCCTCATCGCCGGGCAGGAGGCCTATGACGACATCCGCGCTTACGGCGATGGCGTGCTCACCAGCCGTGACACGTTCCAGAAGTTCTTCGAACCCGCGGAGATCCAGGCGCTGCTCGAAGACTCCCTGCACACGGAGGCGGTGCCCGTCGGTCTCGGTATCTATCTGGTGTTTCGCGAAACAGCGGAGCTTCACGATTTCCTCGCCTCCCGCGCCCGGCGTTTCATTGATTGGGAATCGCTCTCGCGAATGCTGGGTCTGCTCAAAGCCCTCAAGGCCAAGCGAGATCCCTACGACACCCATCGCGAGTTGCTCGACGCCTACTGGGAAGCCGTTCTTGAACTCGGCAGACTGCCCCGTGACGAGGAATTCGCCCGCCTTGCCGAAGTCCGGCAAGCCTGCGGCTCACTACCCCGCGCCCTCCAGCTTTTCATCGACCGTTTCGGCGAACCCACGTTTGCCGCCGCCCGCCAGCGCCGCAAGGAGGATTTGTTAGTGTTTGTCGCCGCCGCACAGCTTCGCCACAAGATCCCATTCAACCAACTCTCCCTTCGCCTCCAGCGCGATCTCCGGTCCTTCTTCGGCAGCTATGCCAATGCCGAAGACAAAGCCCGCGAACTCATGTTTGCCGCCGGCGATGCCGACGAATTGGAAATTGCCGCCAGTCAACTCGCCTTCGGCCACCTTGACCCCAAGGAAGGTCATTTCTCCATCCACCGCAGCCTGCTGGACGAACTTCCGGTGATTCTCCGCGTCTATGTCGAGTGCGCCGCCCGTCTCTATGGCAATCCCCGCGAGGCGGATCTCATCAAGATCCACCTCCATTCCAGGAAGCTCACGTTTCACTACTACCGGGACTTTGACACAGCGCCGCTTCCCGAGCTGCTCACCCGCATCAAGATCGACCTCAAACGTCTCTTTGTCAGCGTCATCGACCACACCACCGGCCCCGAGCACCAGGCGGCGGATTTTTTTCCGTTAAAATGTTAGAAAAAAGTAGTGCTGGTTGATCGGACGGTGTACCGACACCGTCTGTTGTT
>CAIKHZ010000089.1 GCA_903827375.1 Akkermansiaceae bacterium | reverse complement strand
TGATGCCCGCCGCCACACTGAGGCTCAAAAATCTCAAGGAGCAGCCGAAGGTGCGGCTGGTGCCGGAGCCGCACCAGCTGGAGGGCCGCCACCGCCACGGCGGCCGCCACCCCAGAGGGACTTACCGGCGGCAACGCGCTCTTTCTGATCGGCGGTGTAGGCGTCGGAACTAGCCACATAGGCTTGAGCTGCCGTCGGATCTTCCTGTATCCAACGCATGGTGGACATGCCCAAGGAACGGGTGCGACTGCCTTCATCGGTAATGGTCGTAGCCAGCGTCACCAGGTCAGCGGGGGCACTCTTTGAATTGCTCATGATGTAGGCTGAAGCGGCGCTGTCGCGGACCTCGCCGGGTTGCTGGCCATTGACAAACTTGAGGGCGGCGGCGGGATCCTGGTTCACCCAGTTAGGCATGACTTCGCGCATGGCACTGCTGGTTGCTGTGGGGTCGTCTTGTTTGAGAAGCCAAGCGGCAGAAGCCTGGGGATCTTGTTTCGACCAATTTTGAGCGAGGGTTGACACCGCGGAATTGCGGTCATCGCCAGCGGGAAGGGCGGCGATTTTTTCGGCTGCAAGTTGGGGATTATCCTTGGAGAGGCCAGCAATGGCAGAGGCCATGGCACCAGCCTGTTGATCGGCAGGAAGCGTGCGCACCCAAGCTTCGGCAGCGGTGAAACTCTGGGCACCCCACTTGCGGGCAATGTCGTCATTGGCACTGCCTTGGCTGGCGGCATCCATCCCGGCCACCAAGCCGGCGGCCTTTTTGGGGTCTGAACTGGCGATCTCACCGATCACCGAAGACATGGCTGAGCCTTTTTCGCTGCCAGTGAGGGTGCCGGCCCAAGCCAAAGCCGCAGTGGGATCTTGGCGAGCCCACTCGGTTGCGATCGTCGATGCCCCACCGCCACCCATTGGGCCGCGGCCGCCACCCATCATGCCCATCATGGAGAATTGGCGACTGTTATCCGTGTAGTATTTGGCGGCAACCTCAGGTTCCTTGCTCGCCCATGCTTGCAGGACGGTGGGACGAATAAAATTGCCGGTAAAGCCCATCTTCTGGGTATAGGCCATGGCAGCAGTAGGATCGGTTTCCGCCCATTTGCCAAACAACAGGAACGAGGCCATGATGCGCTCGCCCATCGGCAAGTCCTCGAGCTTGGCAGCTTCCGCCTCGAGTTGCGTCGCTGTCATTCCACCATAAAAATTGATCAGCGCCTGAATCCGGTCGGTTTGGCCGGGAGTGTGCATAATGTCTGCCAGGCTGCGGGCACGGGATGTGCCGTGCTTGATTTCCGAACCGGCCGTGGCGGAACGACCTGAGGAGCGGGTCCGCACTGCCGGGCTCTCGTCCTGGGAATCAGTGGCGGCGGGGCTGGTGGTTTTGCCAGCGAGGAAGCCGACAGCGGTACCTAACACCAGTGCGGCGGCGGGGAATATCCAGGGATTTTTCATGATGAAGTTTGTTGATAAATGAAGCCAGTCGGGAGATTAAACCGGGGTTATTCGGGAAAGTTGCCTTATTTTTTAGGGATTGAATGGAGATCGAGTTCGAGTTCCGGGCGTTTGCGCTCGCCGAGTCGTTCAATTTCGGCGAAGCAGGAGCCGAGGATGCGTTCGTCGGGCCATTGGCCGGAGAACCAAGCTTCCAGGTCCAGTTCGCCGGCTGGCAGGTCGAGGTTGAGAGTGGCGGTGGTGGCGCCCTTGAGGAGGTCCATTTGGATTTCGCGTTTACCGGTGCGGAGGTGGATGCGACCGGCCTTGAGCTGGCCGATTTTGGTATGATCGGCGGCGTCGGCCTCGGCGGGAAGTGGGGAGAGGGCGATGCGGTAATGACCTGGGGCGGCGACGCGGAGTTTCCACAGGCCGGCGGTTTCGGCTACTGCCGAGCCATCGGTGAGTGCCTGCAATTTGGCACGAATGGCAGTCTGACTGGCAACACTGGTGGCCGACGCAGCGCCGGGCCGTTCGCGGCTTGGCCACCAATCCGCAGCAGTGAGGCGGACCACAGACTGATGGGGGTCACCGATGACGTAGCGCACCGGTTCGCGGACCACGGAGCGGATGCTGTTCCACCAAGTGCCGTAAGCGCCGAGCAGGCTGGCCACGGCAGCGGGTTGTTCTTCAAAGAGATTGGTTTGCTGGCCCGGATCGGCCGCTATGTCAAACAACTCCAAGCCACTCAGCAGCCAGCGCGAGTCACGCACGGCAAAGCCCTGCGAACGGTAGCGCTCCGGCGGATCATCACCGGGCCACTGGCCGACGTGGGTAAAAAGCATCCGCTGCTTGGGAAATTCCGCCTGGCCGAGCCACGCCGACGAGAGGTCGGTCCCATCCCCGACCCAACCCTGCGGCAGCGCAACGCCACAACAGCCCATGAGGGTAGGAAACAAGTCCAGCGGCGAGAAAAGACCGTCCACCACACGTTTGGCGGGAAATTTGCCAGGCCAGCGACAGCAGGCAGGGACGCGCACGCCGCCCTCATCCGGGCTGCCTTTGATCCCGTGCAGGCCGGCATTCCAGGCACCGATGGCCGAACCGCTAGCGCCGAGAAACACCACAATGGTATTGGATGAGAGGTTGAGTCGGTCCAACTCAGCGAGCAGATCACCGATCCGCGTGTCGAGATCCTCGATCATGGCATAAAACGAGGCAGCGGGTTCCGCCAGACCGGCTTTCAAGAACGGTTGAGCGGTGCCGATGGGCGCTTCATAAGGTGCATGAGGCACATTGAGAGCGAGGTAGAGGAAAAACGCCTGCTGCGCGGCGGCTCGGGCGGCGAGCCAGCGCTTTGCCTCATTGACAAACACCTGGGTGCAATAGCCAGTGGTCCTTTCCCAGCCAGTCTGGCGGCGGAGCCAAGGATCGACGTAACTATTGCCCCAGCGATCCTGGGTTTGGCCGATGGCGTCGCCGCCATGCACCAGCACATCCTCAAACCCGCGGTCCTCCGGCCGACACGGAAAGACCTCGCCGAGGCCCCATGTGCCGATAATCGCCGTGCGATAGCCCGCCGCGCACAGCCCTTCTGGCAGAAGCGGCACGTCCGCGCGAATCAAATTGCGCCCTGCCACCCGATGGCTCACCCCGCATCGGAATTCATGCTTGCCGCTCAAAATCTCAGCGCGCGTCGCCGTGCCATTTGGTGCCGCAATGCAACGGGAAAAATCCGTGCCGGTCGCTCGCAGGCGGTCAAGATTTGGGGTATGCAGCTGCGGGTTGCCGCTAGATGACACATCTCCGTAGCCCTGATCGCTCGTCAGAACCAGCAACACATTGGGGCGTTCCGGCGCTGCCCTCAACGCAACCACCGAGAAAAATGCCATTATCCATGAGCGCCCTACGTGAACCATCGCGGGCATCAAGCCAGTGAAAAGCGCCGCTGACAAGTGTTATCTGATGCAAAGGGCAGCGGCCGCCACGTCTTATAGCTACTGCCCGCCACCCCGGACGGACACCCTGATCCACGCCACATTTTCTGATAACACACCGAAAGATCCCCAAGTGACCCGCAGTAGCTGTTGCCGTTCACCCACAAACCGGCAGCGCCTTTCGATCCTAACTGATCTATCGAGCGTCGGCCGACCAGCTCCAACCCAAAAAAATAATCATCATGAAACCGAACCATGCCACTAACCGCCGGCTCAGCATCCAAAGGATCCTGCTCGCCTCCGCTGCACTCACCGCCTTGCCCGCCACCGCCAACGTGCGCCTGCCAAAAATTTTCACCGACAACATGATGCTGCAACGCGACATGCCAGTGCATGTGTGGGGATGGGCCGACGCCGGGGAGGCGGTCAGTGTGACGCTGGCCGGCAAATCCGCCAAGACACAGACGACCGCCAGCGGCACTTGGTCACTCGAGCTGCCGGCCGTCAAAGCCGGTGAAAACCTGGAGCTAACCATTCAGGGGAACAACAGCCTGACCCTCAAAAATGTGATCATCGGTGACCTCTGGGTTTGTTCCGGCCAATCGAACATGGAAATGGGACTTGGCGGCTGCCTCGGCTCCGAGGCCGACATCAAGGCCGCCGACCTGCCCAAAATCCGGCGCATCAAATTCAATCACGAGCAAACGGGCGTGCCGGCCACCGAAGCGCCCACCGCCACCCCGTGGCAAGTATGCACTCCTCAAACGGCCGCCGGTTTCACGGCTGTCGGATTTTATTTCGCCCGCGACATCCAACAAAAAACGGGGGTTCCAATCGGAATCATTGACGACAACTGGGGCGGCACCGCCATCGAACCTTGGGTCGCCACCGAAGGTCTCGAAATGGTCGCTGAGCTCAAACCCCAGTTCACCGCTAGGCAGGATGCCATCAAGTCCTATCAAACGACCCGCCTCCCTCAGGCACTCACCGACATGGAAGCTTGGATCAATCAGACGCGCAAACAACTGGCCAGTGGCGCGGCGACCAGTCCGCCCCCGGCCATTCCCGCCCATCCGGGTGGCGAAGGCTGGAGCGGCATGTACAATGCCATGATCCATCCGATCGTGCCACTGCCAATCAAAGGCGCTCTGTGGTATCAAGGCGAAAGCAATGGCGGTGAGGGCGACACCTACTACGACAAGATGCGGGCGCTCATCGGCGGTTGGCGCAAACAATGGCATCAGGGGGATTTCCCGTTCTATTTCGTCCAACTCGCCAATTTCCAGGCTGTCTCCGAGGATCCTGCCGGCGGCAACGGCTGGGCCAAAGTGCGTGACGCCCAAACCAAGTCCCTGACAATTCCAAACACCGGCATGGCCGTCATCACCGATACCGTGCCGCTCACCGAAAAGGATGACATCCATCCGAAAAATAAATTTGACGTGGGCATGCGCCTCGCCCGCTGGGCCCTCGCCCGTGACTACGGCCAAAAGACCCTCGAAGTCTCCGGCCCATTGTTCAAATCACTTAAAATCGAGGGCGGCAAGGCCCACTTGGAATTTGACCATATCGGCAGCGGATTGATGGTCGGCAAAAAATCCGGCATCACCCCCACTGCCGAAGCCACAGGCGAAAAGCTCAAGCGCTTTGCTATCGCAGGTGCCGATAAGAAATGGTTCTGGGCCGATGCCCTCATCAACGGCAAAACCGTCACCGTTTCCTCGCCCGATGTCAAAGAACCCGTCGCCGTGCGTTACGCCTTCCAAATGAATCCAGACGGTGCCAACCTCTACAACCGCGAAGGTCTGCCAGCCTCGCCCTTCCGCACCGACGCTTGGTAAGCCCCCGCATGCACGCCGCCGCTGCACCAACACTGCAGCGGCGGCCTGTGGCCTCACTGCCATGAGCTGCCATGAGCAGCCTCCGCGCGCTAGTGACGCTCAAAGAGCGCCGCCACAATTCCGCCTGTGCGCATGCCGGGTTAGTCTCGCATCAATGGAAGACGCGAGGCTTCGCGCCTCCGACGATGGTCTCAAATACCAGACATTCCACGACAAGGGCTTTCGCCAGCCTCTCGAAAATCGTTTTGGCACCGACGCCATTGCCCGCCTGTTCTCCGAGCACGACGTAGCGCCAGAAAAGAACATAGTCTCCTCACCGGCATGAACTCCCAAAAGTTCCTGTGAACCGCAGCACAGGTGGCGCGCATGGGCAAGGCGGGCACCGCAGACCGTCGCCAGCAGGCTGGGCTGAGGTGATGCCGGGTTCAGGACATGGAGCAATTCAGGCGACCAGCCCGTTCTAAGGCCACCCGATCCACCGCATTGTCAGCCCCACCACCCATCATGCCCGCCGAGCCCCCCCGCTGAACAAGCCGCCATCCTGGCCATCGCCCCCCCCCTACGGCGTAACCGCGGGCCCTGGCCAACATCAACTTCCCCCAAATTCCGCATCGACTTGGCAAATCCTGCCAGCTAGACATCCCTTCATCCAATGATCACTGGCGAAATCAAATCCAAAGTGGACCGCATCTGGGACACCCTCTGGTCCGGCGGCATCTCCAATCCCCTCACCATCATCGAGCAGCTCACCTACCTGCTCTTCATCAAGCGCCTGGATGAGCTCCACACGCTCAAGGAGAACAAGGCCAATCGCCTCAGGAAACCCATCGAGGACCCCATCTTCACCCCGAAACAGGACCGCCTGCGCTGGTCGCGCTTCAAGGAAACCTCCCCCGATGAGATGTTCACCACCGTGAGGGACCTGGCATTCCCTTTCATCAAGACCCTCGGCCAGTCTGCCAGTGGCGAGGGCGACAGCACCTACAGCCACCACATGAAGGATGCCACCTTCATGATGCCCACCCCCCGCGTCCTCGCCAATATCGTTGACCAACTCGATTCCATCGACATGGCCGACAGCGATACCAAGGGCGACCTCTACGAATACATGCTCGGGAAAATCGCCAGCGCCGGCCAGAACGGCCAGTTCCGCACCCCGCGCCACATCATCCAGCTGATGGTGGACATGACCGCCCCCACGCCCAAGGACAAGATCTGTGATCCCGCCTGCGGCACCGCCGGCTTCCTCATCGCCGCCTCGGAATACCTCACCACCCACCACGGCGATGCCATCTACAAGGACACCGCCTCCCGCCGCCGCTTCAATGAGGGCACCTTCCACGGCTACGATTTCGATTCCACCATGCTGCGCATCGGCAGCATGAACATGCTCCTCCACGGTGTGGAAAACCCCGACATCCGCTATAAAGATTCGCTGGCCCAGACGGACGAGGACGACTCGGAGAAATACTCGCTCATCCTCGCCAACCCGCCCTTCGCCGGCAGCCTCGATTACGAGTCCACCGCCAAGGACCTCCAGCGCATCGTCAAGACCAAGAAAACCGAACTGCTTTTCATGGCGCTCTTCCTGCGCCTGCTCCAGACCGGCGGCCGTGCCGCCGTCATTGTGCCCGATGGCGTCCTCTTCGGCGCGTCCAATGCCCACAAACAACTCCGCCAGATCCTGGTGGAGGATCAAAAACTCGATGCCGTGATCTCGATGCCCTCCGGTGTCTTCAAGCCCTACGCCGGCGTCTCCACCGCCTTCCTGATCTTCACCAAGACCAATTCCGGCGGCACCGACCACGTCTGGTTCTACGACATGCAGGCCGATGGCTTCTCGCTCGACGACAAACGCAGCCCGCAGCCCGCAGCCCGACAAGTCCGACCTCCCCGACATCCTCCGGAGGTGGAAAACGCTGAAAACTGAAAAGCTGAAAACTGAAAGTCCCGAAAAATCCCGCGCCCGCACCGAGCAAAGTTTCCTCGTGCCTAAAGCCGAGATTGTCGCCAACGGCTACGACCTCTCCCTCAACCGCTACAAGGAAGTCGTCCATGAAGTGGTCGATCACGATTCACCGAAGAAGATCCTGACACGTCTCGCCAAACTCGAAGACGAGATCGCCAAGGGAAGAAAAGAATTGGAGGGGTTGTTGAAATGAGCGGATCCCTCACATCCCCTGACGACGCATTCTTCGGCTCCATCCGCGAGATCCTCGCCGAGGCCCGTCGCAAAGCAGCCACCAGCGTCAATTTCATCATGGTGGAAGCCTATTGGCGCATCGGAGCCAGGATTGTCGAGCAGGAGCAAAAAGGCGAAGCGCGTGCCGCTTACGGCAAGGAACTCATCAAGGAACTCTCCCGCCGACTCGGCGACGAGTTTGGCAGAGGGTTTTCCATGGCCAACTTGTGGAACTTCCGTCAGTTCTACCTCGCCTACCCGGACGAGGAAAAACTCTACACACTGCGTAGAGAATTGGGCTGGTCTCATTACCGCCTCATCATGCGGGTCGAGGAACCCAAGGCCCGCGCCTACTACCTGCATGAAGCCGCCGGGCAGGGCTGGACCAGCCGCCAGCTCGAACGGAACATCCGCAGCGGCTGGCACCAGCGGCTTCTCAAAGCCCCTGAGGCAGAGAGCGAAGCCGCCCCCCTCTCCCCGGAAAATATCTTCAAGGATCCCTACATCCTCGAATTTCTCAACCTCCCCGAAGACACCAAAACCCACGAACGCGACCTCGAATCCGCCCTCATCGACAAGTTGCAGGCCTTCCTCCTCGAACTCGGCAGAGGCTTCTCCTTCGTCGGCCGCCAGTTCCGCATCAGCTCGGAAACCTCCCACTTTTACATCGACCTCGTCTTTTACCACTACCTCCTCAAGTGCTTCGTGCTCATCGACCTCAAGATCGACAAACTGGCCCACCAGGACATCGGCCAGATGGACATGTATGTCCGCATGTTCGATGATCTCAAGCGCGGCGCGGACGACAATCCCACCCTCGGCATCATCCTCTGCGCCGACAAGGATCAGACCATCGTCCGCTACTCCGTGCTCCACGGGAACGAGCAACTCTTCGCCGCCAAATATCTCACCATCCTTCCCAGCGAAGCAGAACTCGCCCGCGAACTCGAAGCCCGCCACGTGCTCGACATCCCCACGGAAGGGGGTGAGGCATGACACACCCATCGCAGGATGTATCTCGCAGACGAGATCGCCAAGGGCAGAAAAGAACGGGAGGGGTTGCTGAAATGAAGTGGAAAACCGCAAAAGTTAGCTCGCTTTGCGATCTCAAGAACGGAAAAGCCTACAATGCAGATGATTGGGCGACGGAAGGGTTGCCGATCATCCGCATTCAAAATCTAAACGATTCATCGAAAGGCTTTAATTACTGGTCAGGAACCTTGGACAAACAGATTCATGTCAGACCCAAGGACCTTCTTTTGGCATGGTCTGGGACACCTGGGACATCCTTCGGTGCACACATTTGGAATGGCCCTGAAGGTGTGCTGAATCAGCACATTTTTCGGATTGATATCCTATATGGGAATATTGAAAAGCGGTGGTTTCAGTTCTGCTTAAACCAACAACTGAATAGCCTGATTCACCAAGCGCATGGCGGAGTGGGACTCAAACATGTAACCAAAGGAGCCGTCGATGCTCTTGAAATCCCCCTCCCGCCCCTCGCCGAGCAGAAGCGCATCGCGGCGATTCTGGATGCGGCGGACGCCTTGCGCGCCAAGCGCCGCGAGGCCCTCGCCCAACTCGACGCCCTCCTCCAATCCACCTTCCTCACCCTCTTCGGCGATCCGGTCGAGAATCCGATGGGGTGGCCGGTCGTGACGATAGGCGAACCTCATCGTCCTCCAACACGAAGCCCTCTGGCTGCTCAACGGCATGGAGCCCGCCCATGTGCGGCATCCGGAGCTGTTCCCTTCTCCAACGGAACCGCCGACCACTCTCTTCCTGA
>CAIKHZ010000088.1 GCA_903827375.1 Akkermansiaceae bacterium | reverse complement strand
GGCAGTGGCTGCAGTGGCTGTATGCTGATTATTTTCGTTGTGCTGTGTACCGGTTGGAAGGGATGCAGCGCCATTTTCAGTCCAGCAACAAATCCGCCAGCATATAGTAGCAGCACCGCCTCCGGCCAAGTTCCGGTAGCCGGGCCAGCATCCGGTCAAGCGCAAGTGCCCGAAAAGACTGACACCCCAAAGGCTGACACCCCAAAGGCTGATGACGCAAGTGAAGGCCAATCACCAGCCTCGCGTGACTCCTTCAAGACAAAGGAACCCGCGCCCGATCCTCTACTTCTCAAATCTCTGGAGGGTCTGCAGTTACCGACAACCGTGACGTCAATCGCCCCGCTCAGCCTATTGGAACCGGGTGGCAAACCCCCGTTTCACTTAGCCAGCGGCGGCATCCACTGGTGGAGGTACTCGCAGGTGAAGCGGCGGGCGTTCGCTGCGGGGTCGGGCGGAGCCTTGTCCATCGTCAGGACGACGCCGACGTTGCCGTCGTTGGCGAATTGGGCGATGGCGATGGGATGCAAGCCGACGCCGAGGGTGACCGGTGCGTTGCCGTCTTTTTGAATGGCGACGTCCTTGCCGTCGATGGTGAGGCGGACGTCCTTGCCGCGGCAGATGATGCGGTATTCGCCGGCGCTGCGGGCGTCGAACACGCCGGCAGCAGTGAGGGCGAGCGGGCCGCCGAGGTTGCGGGCAAGTTTGCCGGTGGCCTCGAAGCGGGCGAGTTTGCCGGTGGCGATGGGTTTGAGTTTTGTGACGTCCGGCATGGTCTGGAACTTGGTGCCGGAAGGGGCCTCAAAAAGTTGATAGGCAATACGCGGTGCCTCGCAGCGCAGTTCGATCCACTTGCTGCCGCCCAGCGGTTTGTTATCTGGGCCGAAGGCACGGATGCGCAGTTCGGCGCGCGGCCCGTAATAGCCGGAGATATAGACCTCGCCGGCCTGCTTGGCGTCGATTTGGAAAGGGCCGGTGTAGAGGGTGGCGGTCGAGGGGGTTGGGTTTTTGCCACCGACGCTGTAGTAGATCCGGGCGTCCTTGATCGGGCTCGTTAGGGAAACTGTCACCGGCTTGTCGCTGTAGAGGTTTTCCTGGGTGTTGAGGAGGCCGTCAAGTTTCACGGCTACCGGATAGAGGAGTTTTTCGAGCATGGTGTCGGTGTGGGCGAAGCGGGCGAAGTAGTCCTCAAACGAGCGGCGGGCCCACGGGCTGTAGAGGCGTTCCTGGCGGGCGGGCACCTTGTCGCGCATGGTGGAAATGGCGACGTTAGGCCCTTGTTCCCACAGCACCATTTGGCCGCCGATGACTTGTGGGGTGATGGCGAACTGTTGCGACTGGGATTGCTCGTTGAGGTTGAGCAGCCACTTGTTCCACTCGTAGTTTTGGCGGGTGCTCGACGAGATGGCGGGTGTCCAGGGGACGTTGAGGATGCGGTAGCCGGCGGACAACAGGGATTGAGGGGCGTAGGACGAGCCGTGCCAAGCCATGATGATCACATCCTTATCGACAGGTTCGTTAGCTCCGAATCCTTCCCAACAAATCGTTTGTTTGCCATGTTTTTTGACGATTTCGTTGATGCGGTTGATGAAGTGGGCGAACACCTGTTCGCTCTTGATGCCCTTGGTGTTGAGTTCGGCGAGTTGGGCTTTGACGGTGGGGTTGGCGAAGAATCCTCCGAACTGGGTTTCGTCGGCACCCATATGAAAATACGGGGAACTCTTGAAGAGGTCGCAGGCCTCGCCGATCAGCTTGTCGAGAACCGGATAGATATCTTCATTGGCGATGTTGATGACGCCGAGGGTGTCGAATTTGCCGGTGCCTGGGTTTTTAGCGCCGAAAATCTCCGGCATCGCCCCTTGCAACGCGCTGCTGTGGCCGGGTAACTCAATCTCCGGAATAACGGTAACGCCGTGGGCGTCGGCATAGGCGACGAAGGCGCGCATTTCCTCCATGCTATAACTGCCGCCGGGAGTCGGGATCTTCGGATAGACGGCGGACGGCAGGCGGTAGCCCTGGTCGTCGGTGAAGTGGAATTGCAGGAATGGCACCTTGTAGAGGCGGCAGAGGTCCACGACTTCATATAGATATTCGATGGGGTGCCATTGGCGTGCGACGTCGAGCATGACGCCGCTGTACTGCGAACCGGGCTTGTCCTCGACGAGCAGGGTGGGCAGGGTGGGTGGGCCGCCGGGTGACTGCTGGATGGCCTGCAGCAGGGTGACGCTGGCCATTGCGGTGGCCTGATAGTTGATGCCTTCGACGATGATGCCTTTTGGCGAAACCTCGATGCGTTGCGCCAAGGTCTTGAGTGCTGGGTCGAGTTTTAGATAGGGATCTTCTAAAATTGTTAGGTTCGCATTGAGCCGCAGGCAGATGTCGTGGGCGGTGGCCGGGTCTTGTGCCACCGGCAGGTTGCGCTGGGTGAGGCGGACGATTTCGCCGGCTAGCAGGTTGGCCAGAGGCACGAGTTCGGGACTGGTGGCGACGATGCGGGCGGCGGAGTCCAGTGGGATGAGTGGCTGGGCCAGGGTGCCGCGCATCGGCCAAGGCACGAGTTGAGCGAGGGTGGGATCCGCCTTCAGACCGATGGCGGGGAGGGCGAGGGCGGGATCGGCCGATGGGTGATCTTGGGCGGTAGCGGCCCCGCAAGCAGCCATCATGGTGGCAATCAACGGCAACGGGCGAAGTTTGAGTAGCAGGGTCATGGAGTGGATATCGAGGTTGCCGGCGAATTGGCTGGCGCGGTACCGGCGCCCGGAGCCGGGGGAGCCAAAAATAACCGGCGGAGCGGCCCCGGCAAAGCGTGGATTGGGGCTTGCGGAATGTGCAACGGTTGGACATCTTCGGCCTGCCGTCCGTTATGAACAACGATTCATCTGTCAGCCCTGCTCTGCCCATCCGTTTGACCCTCGCCGATCAGGCCGCGAATTGCCTTCGCGAGGGGCTGCGTCGCGAGCGCTGGCAGGAGGTGATGCCGGCGGAAGGGGAATTGTGCCGCGAGTTGGGAGTTTCCCGCGGCACTCTGCGCAGTGCTCTGGCCGTGCTCTTCACCGAAAACCTGCTGCGCCCCGGAGGTCGCGGCGGCCGCCATGCCATCGTCGCCAAAGCCGGTGGCCGCAAACGCAAATTTCACGCGCTGAGCGGCAATCTGGTGCGTGTGCTCAGTCCGCAGCCGCGTTTTATCATCGCTGGCCAGACGCAAGTGATTTTCCAGGCCGTTAGCGAGACGCTTGGCCGGGCTGGCTTGCATTTTGAGTTCGAGCATCACCCCGGCCTGTGGGATTTGCAGCATCCGGCATCCGCCTTGCGTAAAATCACGTCCCAGTCCAACACGGTGGGTTGGGTCCTCTACCGCTCATCCCTCGCTGTGCAAGAATGGTTCGCCGACTCGGCGGTCCCAGCCGTGGTGCTCGGTGGCATCTTTCCCGGCATCGCATTGCCTCATGCTGAATTCGATCTGGTGGCGGCCTGCCGTCATGCCGTTGGAGTATTTGCCGCCCGCGGGCATCGGCGCATGGTGTTTTTGACGGTGGAAAAAGCCACTGCGGGGGATCAGGCGAGTGCCCGTGGGTTCCTTGAAGCCGCAGCAGCAGCGGGAGCCGAGGCTCAAGTCGCGGTGTTCGACGATACCGTCCCCGGCCTGTGCCGCCTGCTTGACGGCCTGCTACTTTCCAGGCCCGTGCCCACGGCTTATATTGCGGCGTTTTCCAATCACGTGCACGCCACCATCGGCCATCTGACGCGGCGCGGGTTTCCGGTTCCCACGGCGGCGGCGGTCATTTCCCGGATGGATGCAACGCTTTTAGGCGAGAGTATTCCGACGGTGGCGCGCTACCGGATGAACGCTGAATTGCTAGGCCGCGGCTTGGCGAGGATGCTCCTTAAGACGCTCAACCCGGCCAGCAAAGCCACCATTGGCAAGTGCGTCATCATGCCCGAATTCATGGATGGCGAGACGGCCGGCGGTCGTCCGGTATTTTGATATTCCGACGCACTTGAAGAATTTTCGCGGAGCCGCAAAGTGTGCAAAGTGTGCAAAGTGTGCAAAGTGGATCGGGTTATGCAAGCACTGTACATCGCCCAACTGTGTTTCAACGCTTTCCCGCAGCGGCGGCAGACGACACGCTAGTGGGGTTCAGCCCACATGCCACACCTCGCACCTATCCCTACCGGCCCGGCCATCGCCAGCCGAATCGCTCCGCCATTCGCGGCTCAGGACCTTTGCGGGTCGCCAGCGGAGGTGCTGCCCCGGGTGGCACCGCATGGCGGGGCCTCCACATCCGTGACTGATCAGCAGGAGCGGACAGAGTTGCTAGGTCACCTCGAGCGTCTGCGGCCCGGAGTGATCAAACCAGCTAACAATTTCATCAAGTACCCGTATTGCATTCCCGGTGGTTTTTACGATCAACAATGGGACTGGGATGGTTTTTTCATTGCCAGTCATCTGGCGGCTCGCAACCCGCCGCAGCCTCAGTACCTGAAATTTTGGACCTTGAATGTGCTTGCTTCGATTCTGCCTGACGGGGATGTGGCGGCATGCATCACGCCCGCAGGACCCAGGCTTGGAGAACGCTCGTTGCGTTTGAAGCCATTTATCGCGCAGGGAGCTGAGCTGGCGGCGCGTTTGCTAGACGACTATGGCTGGGTTGATGAGCACTTCGAGGAAATTGCCAGGATAGCCACGCGGTGGGAAACCACCCATTTTATTGAGGCCTACGGACTGTTTGTGTGGGAGGATGCGATGCAATCCGGTGCCGACAACAATCCGGCCATCGGCAACGACGAGTCAGCTCTCAAAACCGTGATGGCCTGCGACGTCAATGCGTTTGTTTATCGCGAGTATCTCGCACTCGCCAGCTTGGCGGATTGCCTCGGACGAGGGGACGATCACGTGCGCTACGCCGCCAAGGCGCAGGCCCTGCGGGAGGCGCTCAACACCCAACTGTGGGACGCCGAGGCCGAATCCTATTGGAACCGGCATGCTCTGACCGGCCAGTGGTTCAAGCGGGTTTCTTACTCGAATTTCGTGCCGTTGTGGGCCGGGATGGTGCCGCCGGAGCGGGCACAGGCGATGATCCGCCGCTACCTCTGGAATGAGAGGCACATGCTCGCCCCTTGCGGCCTGCGTTCGCTCTCCCGCCAGGACCCGGACTATAACAACGCCAACACGATCATCCCGTTTTCCAACTGGCAGGGGCCGGTTTGGCCGATCGCCAACTACTTCTATTTTGTGGCACTTTTGCAGCATGGGTTCCGGCAGGAGGCTGCGGAACTCGTTCGCCGCCTGACCCGCCTGTACCTCAGGGACATTGCGTTCTGTGGCTCACTGCACGAGAACTATTGCGCGGAAACCGGCGCGTCGCTAGCTCCCTCGGCGGCCCAATCCAAGCAAGGGCTGGAGGGTGGGTTCGTCGGTTGGAACCTGTTGCTTCAGGATATGATTGAAATGTTAGATGGGCGGCCGCACCTGCTCACCTTGCATCCTTGATGAGACCCGGGTGCGCCCCCATCGCTACAACCGACAAATTTTCTTGCTCGACTCCGTGGCGCTTTTTAGCAACAGAACCCGGCGCTGGCTGAGGGTGTGGAAAATTGAGGAACTGGGTCTGTAAAGCGGGTTCTCGGGGAGCTGGGGCACGGCGTTCCCGGGGGCATGTTCCTTGGGAGGTATCTCGCAGAATGGGCGCATCGATGATGCTTGATTGTGCCCTATCCAAAATAAGGTAGCACACGAGTTGTTGGTTTAGCCCTTGGGGGTGTGCGCCCCTTGGTCGAGGAGGTGGCGGTGTTGCCATAGTTCGCCGGGGCGGAAGATACCGACGGGGGTGATGATGCCAGTGATGAGGTCCGGCGGGGTTACGTCAAAGCCGGGATTGTAGGCATCACTGGACGGATTGGCCACCCGCACATATTCGCGGCGGCCTGAATCGGTTAGCCCCCAGGCACCCAGCACCTCGGCCGGATCGCGCTCCTCAATCGGAATGTCCGCGGCGTCGCGCAGGTTCCAGTCGAGGGTCGAGAGCGGAATAGCGACGTAGAACGGCACTCCGTGGCGCTTGGCGAGCACCGCCTTGGTGTAGGTGCCAATTTTGTTAGCGACATCGCCGCTGAGACCGAGGGTGCGGTCGCTGCCGACGATGACCAGATCGATTTGGCCGCGAGCGAACAACAGGCCTGCGGCGTTATCGGCGATGATCTGGTGGGAAATCCCCTGTTGCGCGAGTTCCCACGCAGTTAGGGTGGCTCCCTGCGAGCGTGGGCGGGTTTCATCGCAATAGACGTGAAAGGCGCGGCCTTGTTGCTGGGCGGCGTAGAGCGGGGCGGTGGCGCTGCCAATATCCACAAATGCCAGCCAGCCGGCATTGCAGTGGGTGAGCACGCGCATCCCCTCCGTGATCAGCGGCGCGCCCACCTCGCCCAAGGCCCGACAGTGGGCCACGTCCTCGTCGGCAAACTCTTCCGCAGCAGATAGAGCCAGCGCCTGTCGCTCCGCCACCGTGGTGCCAGTTTGCATTTTGCAAAGGACTTGAAGCATCGCGTTGACCGGGTCCACCGCCGTTGGGCGGGCGTCGCGCAGGGTCTCGAACACGCGGCTGACTTGCGCCTCGAAGCGAGTCAGGTTGCTGCCGCGGAAGGCCCGCGCGCCTTGGGCCAAGCCGTAGCCGGCGGTGGCACCGATGGCCCCGGCACCGCGCACGACCATATCGCTGATGGCGAGGGCGGTGGCCCGAAAATCTGGC
>CAIKHZ010000087.1 GCA_903827375.1 Akkermansiaceae bacterium | reverse complement strand
TTTTACCGGGTCGGGAATATCGGCCAATGATGACAGGGGCTTCGGCATTCCGAGCCCTTGTTAGCAGGGAAAATCCTGCGTGTCCCGCACAAAATGACCCCAGCCCAAACTTTTCTCCCCAGACGCACCGAATATTTACGCCGTAATGGGATGGGTCGAGTTGATAGGCGAGGCGCAACTTATCTTCGGCTTGGCGTCGCAGATAGCGTTTGAGGGCTTCGCTGGCACCCTTGGGATTGTTGCGTGCTTTGGACGCCTCGCCCAAGGAATTGAGCAGTGTTTCCAGCCTGACGTTCAAGGATACACCCGCCTTCTGAGGAAGAATTTGTGGCGTAATCTCAGCATTGCCCTCAGGCGCAGCCTCGCTTCCGCTCCCGGGAGTCGATGCTCCGCCTGACATTCCAACATCGAAAATGATATCAATGGGGCCTTGCATGGCCATGGCAATCACCTCGCCATAGGGGCTTCGGTTGATTCCTAGAGGGTTCAAGGGAACATCCAAGTCGGGATTTGTAATGAGCGAGCGTCCGGTAAATGCGCAAGTCAGCGCCCCTGCTCCGATGAGGCTGGTGGTGAGTGCGATTGACGTGATGGCAGGCATAGGACGGGAAAGAGTTGGCGGTTGTCAGTGGATGTTGCCTCAGGGGGATGACCGAGTGCGGAAACAGAGGCGGGAAATACCCACGTAAACGGCGAGGATACCGAGGAAATAGATGGCCATCGTCCAGAATGCGGATGACGGCAGCGCGCCGCTTTTGAAATAGAGACGCTGGGTGAGGTCGGCGAAGCGGTATTGAGGCGAATACAACCAGATGCCGCGCAAGATGGCGTTATCCTCCACTTTCAATAGGTTTTCCAGGTAACCGACGCCCCACAGGCCGTACAAGGCGAGGGCAAGGGAGGCACAGAAGCCGACAATGCTGCCGAAGCGCGAGGCGAGCGCGATGGCCAGTGCCAGCAGTTGGGCGATGACCAAGAGAAACAGACTGGCGTATTGGAGATTGAGCACCGACCACATGAAGCGTTCGGCGGGGTCGGCGGGAGCTGCTGCCCATTGGCAGATGGCAGCTGCTGCGAGGGTCAACGGGGCGATGAAACAAAACACCGCGAACCAAATTTCGAACAACTGGCGGGTGGCAGACACGCCGGTAGTCAAAAAGTATTCACCGATACCCGATGTGGCGTTGTCTTCCCCTTGCCTTGCGGCGGTGAAGAACCCCCACAGCAAGGTGCAGCACCACAGCGTGTTCCAAGCCGCAAGAATGCGTGCGGGTTGGACCAAGCTTGGCTTCTCCGTCGCGCTGGAAATCAGCGGCAGGGCGAACGGCAGCAGGATCACCGCGAGCAGGCAAATGGCCCATGCCTTGCGCTGGAAAATGGTCGCGATTGTGAGTCGATAGAGTCTCATGGCGATTCAATTCCAGTTTTGATAGTGAAAAATCCCGTTAGGCACCTGCCCAGAGCTGCCTAGATGCAAGCCGCTGATTCTGACGGGGGTCAGTATAGATACTGTTTCACGAGTTGGATTTATCACGGCTTTTTTGCTCTAATGTCGTTTATATGCCTAGGCGATGCGTAAGTAAATGTGCCACATTTGAAATCGTCAAGGAAAATGTTCAATTTTTTATTTTCCCGAAGGCGTGGCGAGATTTGAGGTTCCAATGGTGGCAGGTCGGTGGTCATGCTAACGGATTGCCACAGGGAATCAGGCATCTCAGTTGCTAGAGCAAAATTCCCGTCTGCGCTCTTCGAGCAGCACGAGCCAGTTCATCATAAAGATAGGCGGCAGGTTGGCCGGGTGGGTGATCGGGCTCAAATTTGCCTTGACCTGGCTGGAGGTCATGGTGAAGCCACTCACCGTTTTGGAATCGAGGGGGCGGACAGGGACGCTGGCGGAGTCACTCATCAAAGACCCCACCTGCCCGGAGAGGGTCACACCGGTGGGGTCGGTCGCTACTCCATAGCGATTCTCCGGCGCGAACAGCGAACATGGCGGGTAATAGGCACCCGTGGGAGTGAAGCCGGTAGGCGGGGTCGTGGTCACCACATTGAAATCCTCGCCGATGTACACACGTAAATTTGTCACCAGGGAGAAGCCCTTGGTGAAGGATGTTAGATCGCTGCATTGCTGGAGGACGACCCCGTAATCCAGATCTGTGCAAGGGATCGATGGTTTTGTCAGGAGCAGGCTGCCGGTGGCTGCTGTATAGTCCACGTTGACTACCAGCGAATGGTTCACGGCTAGGCTGTCGGCCCCCAGAGCGGTGAGAAAAGCAGCTAAACGCATGGGATAGACCGCGATGCAGGTTTTGCCGGATGGCAGGGAAGTGATCGCAAACGGATAGCTCGGCCTGAAATAGCCGGCTTTGACCGTTCCCACCAGAGGGTCACCGAATCGATGGTTGTTGAAGGTGATCCATCCGCTCATTCCGGTTTGATAGGCATAAGTGCCGTTTTTGCCATAGGCCAGATCGACTTCGGTGCTGCCGAAGTTATAGGTTTGGTTCTCGTCGCAAGCGTAGAGGTAGCCGGTGGGCAGGCCGGTGGCCACGGCGGTAGTCAGCGGCACGGTCAAGTCGTTGCGCACGCCACCCTTTAGGTAGGAGAAACGCAGGACTGCCGGTGTTTTGTTAGTAGAGCTAACCGGTTGGGTCACATCCAGACGCATGGCGCATTGGAGGGCACCGACAGAATAATTGTTCCAGGTGGTGGTGGACAGCACGCTGGTTTCTGGAGCATGGGTGAAGCGGTCGAAATAGTCCACGCCACGGTTGATCGGGATGAAGGCGGCTCGGCCGCTCTCGGAGGCCAGGGAGACAGGGAAAAAGCTGCCTTGGGTAAGCAGATATGCCTCGCGCACACCCGGGTGAGCGGATCGCCAGTGAAATTCAGCCCGCCCACGGTGGTGCTGGGGGATAGGGCTGCGCCGTGGCGAGTGGCAAGCGCCGAGATCACGGTGGAGCCGTCCACCTGTGCCTGACCGGCAAAAACGCCGCCGGAGATGGTGATGTTTTGCCAGGCGCTGCCATTGGCGAACTGGCCGAGTTCGATGAAGGAGGATGCGGAAATTGCCAGCTGGGACGGGATTTCATAGATTGAAAGCACAAAGTTGCGTCGCGATAGCACGGCACCCGTCTGGGCCGCATTCGGCTCGGAGAGGTCCACGGAAAAGCCCCACCAATTGTGCTTGGCCACAAACGGCTGGCCAGGGTGCGCGTAGCCAAAATTGATGTTGGGATAGGTGAGGATATTGAAATTCGGATAGGCGGCGCAGGGCAGCCCGATTTCACCTTGAGCCAAGGCCCCATACACCTTGCTCCTGGAAATGATCGGCCAGATTGCGTCATTGGTCGAGTCGGTGGAATTGTTGCAGGTCAGGGGCACCGGATAACCGCTGCCGAGGCTGCGGTTGATACCCGCCGAGGCGTAGCCGGTGTCGGAGCCAAGTGCCTTGAAGATTGTGTTGGGCGAACTCAGGGAGGAGTCGCCGGAATTGGCGACCCTCAGGCCCGGGCTGCCCAACGCGATAAGCAGCGGGCAGGAGATGGACTGGCGAGCATTGGCCAAGTCGAGGGCTTCGGTGAAGATATTCTGCCAGCGCAGCGGATTGCTGCTGGTGCAGCTGGAATTCGACTCGCTCTGCATTGCGCGGATCGCCCGGTTGGGGGTGATGGCGACGATGGAGCGCAGGATGGCTTCCTCCTTTTCACCGCAATCCACTTCCATTTGCACGTTGCTTTGGGTCTCGAGCGAGGCGATGGCCTGTTTGTAGGCAAACACCATCATCAGTGTCAGGAAGGTGCTCATGGTGAGCACCAGAAGAAATGAGATATAACCGGTTGAATGGTGCTGCAAGGTTGTGGTTTTCATTGGGTCGTGGCCCCGGAATAGGTGATGCGTTCACCGTTAGGTCCGCTCAAGGTCATGCGGAGAATGCCTTGATCCACCGAGAACGAAACATTGCTGGGCTTCTTTGTGATATACCATTGCGGCGAACCCAACACACCACTGGGCGGCACCACATCATAGTAAAGCGCCAGGCCGCTGCCACGATTTTCAAACGATAAGATAGCCGCTCCGACCCCTCCATCAGGCTGCCGAAAATTCAACAACAGCACGGGTGAGGCGGCGGACTGAGGATTGATACCGGCGAGAGCGTCGGCCATGGAAGCATGCAGGCGGAAGCGCTCGGCCTTGCCCACCAGTTTGCTGACATGCATGCTGACGAGCGGGGCCTCCTCTATGAGGAAACTTTGGGCTTTGTAGATCTGTAAGAATGCCAGTTGTTGATTAAACAGCGTCAGACACATCCCTCCGACAGCCATCCCCCAGCGTGATCGCCAGCGTCACCTCAATGAGGGTGAAACCGCAACGTACGGAGCGAGGGTGGCACCTCAACCCGCAAATCCAAGGAGGATTCGAACTATCGGTTGAGTGAATCACGAGTTGCGGGGATATACCTGCGGAATCAGGCTTCATTGCGAGCGAATCACGGTTCGGGATTTGGCATAACTGCGCCCGCCAATTTGGTAGGTGAGCACACTTTGGACTTTCCATACTTTCATGCTGGCGGGATTGGTGGTGAGGGTGCCATTGCCGCCATCTAGCGGATAGTTGTTATCATCCGCCAAGCGGGTCCGTAGCACGGTGCCGGTCACCGGGACGCCGCCGGTAAGCCGCCCGAGTTCGACCGTGGCGCTGCTGGTTGCCGGATAGGCCGGCCACGGCGAGGTGGCGGAGGTGAGGATTGCAAACGGCAAGCGCTCGGCATAGGCCCGCTCGTAGGTCACGTAGGCATCCGAGAGAGCCTGCTGCAGCGCCCACTGGCGCGGTTGCAGAATGTTGAGCGAGAGATTCAACATCACCAAGCCGATGAGTGATAGAATCGACAGCGACATGGCGGCCTCCACTAACATAAATCCTCGCCGCCACTTTCCAGCCTTGCCGCGTGCAGCGCATCCCGCTAAGGTTATCATGGTGGCGCTTTGGGGTTGCTTGGCGGTCGGTTCGCATCAGTCTGGATGCCTCTAGCAAAAGGGACGGTTCGTGGCGTGGGCTGCCAGGGACCAGGGGGGACTTCACGATCTTCGGCGAACCGCCACTCGACGGAGGCACCGCTGCTTAAATGGAGGAAATCGCGCACGGTGGGGCTGAGATCGATGCCAGCGCCGCCATTTCGGTTAGACAAGGGGACGGCGTTGCCGAAGACATCTGGCCAGTGGTCCATCTCGAAGGGGCCGTTGGGATCCCAGGCGCTGCGGGTGTTGGCAGTGGGACTGGCACTGAGGGCGCAAATGAGTAGCAAATTTAGAAATGCACGGATCATCGGAACGCTCTTATACTTAGGTAAAAATACATGAGGATCAAGGTTTATTTTTATTTTCTTTTCCGGGACAGAAGCGAATGCGTGCAAGTGGCCCCACGCCTTGGGTGGCGCTTGCTCAAAGGAGAAGCTTCTTCAAGCCGCCCACATGGTTCGCCCGGGGGCGTTGAAACCGTGGATAAAGTTGCCTTCGATGAGCGAGTTGCTGAGCAAATCCACGGCATCGCAGCCCGGATCGCAGATGGTAACATTTGAGCTTGCTCGACCCCGTGGTGCTTTTGAGGTCGAACACTGACTTCTGATGCTTCCCGAAATCGGTGAAAATAAAAAATATACCCCTTGACATAATGAGCGTTTTTACGTAGGTAAAAAATCATGATTCGCACATCTTCAATCCTCGCCCTCGCCGTGTGCGGCTTCGTTCCAACCCGTGCCCTCGCAGATGCAGGCGGAAACGGAAACAGCGAGGGCTCAGCCACCACCGTTCCAACCACTCCCATTGGGGGACTTACTGCATATCCGACCGTTGTGCAGACTGGCACCAAGCCCACGCTGACCTGGAGCATCGCCTATCCGAGCAAGGTGAGCGACATCGCTGTGATCAATCCGCCCGGCGAGATCGTCTTTACCGACCCGAGCTCGAACGGGAACGGCAATGGACCCATGTTCATCTGCGTGCAAATGGTCAATGTCGGAGTGACATCGAGCGATCCGACTGCCATCACTTCGCCGGTGGACGTGCGGATGAAAATGAATGCCGGCAACTACTTTCAGTTGTTCTACGGCACAAAACGGGACATCGATCCCACCCGCCTTCTTTATGTCAAGAACCTCAACGCCGCGTGCAGGATCGACTTCGGTGGCTCCTACGTGAAAGACGGAACTTGCACGCCGTTCTACTCCAGCCTGAGTACCAATCGGCAGGTGATTGCTCTGGTCAATGGCCAAAGCCCCCCGACCACCATCCCGCTAGATCAGAACTCAAACCTGCAGAGTGCCATCAAACCCTATTTGGACGCTTCCGGCAAGGTTTCGCTCGGACCACTTTGCGTATTGATCATGATGGAACTCGGGACAACCGACTTCACCACCTCCGCCTTTGACTATCAAGACGTCGTTCTGCTGGTATCGTTCAACAGCAAGCACCCCAACAACGGCAACAATAACGACACTCGCCTGGATGGGGTGAGTTCCTTCAATCCGGGAGGCGGAAACGGAGGCCCGAAAGGCACCGTCACCATCACCGCAGGCGTCGATGACCGGGTCTCCCCGTAATCCAAATCCCCTCCCATTGCCATGAATCCATCCCTCACCCTGATTTTCACGGCCGTGACACTCGCGCCAAGCGCAAGCGGCGAGGAGCGCACCCACCAACCGATGCGCGATGCGGCCACCCATGACCAGCTTGTTGCCAAAATGCGCAGCGTGCAACAGAAAGATCCCATGAAGAACCTGCAGCCGGTCAACACCCCCGATCCAACAAAGGCCAATCCGCCGACCCACCTGCTCAGCGACTCAGATATCCTGTGTTTCAACGGCAGAGCCACCCTCGTGCCAAAACACGCCTTGATCAACCGGCCGATCAATCTGGAGAATCGCTTGAAATACCAGGAGGGTGCAAAAATCCTCAGTTGGCTCGACTTTTACAGCCTGAACCGCGGTTGGATCACCACCATGGAGGTCACCCGCAACCAGGCCGAAGGCAACCAGCCGCTCGCCAAGGAAACCGCCGAACAAGTCCGCAAAAGCCTCAATCTGGTGGTAGCGACCTATCAGGGAGGTCCGATCTCGGTGCTGCCACCCAAGGAAGCGCCTTCCGCAATCTCCGGCACCTCCACCAACCAGCCCGACAAGATCAAACCATGAGAACCCTCCGATACGGCATCATTGCCATCGCCTTGCTGTGCGGCTGCCGGGTTTCCGCACAGACCGTGACCTATACCAACTTCCTCCGCCAGAAGCAATATCCCAGCCTCGTTCAGTATGATGCGTCGGTGGCGTCGGCTGGCTCCCAGTTGTCGGCACTGTCCATCGAACCGGGCGGCGCGACCTTCGAATTGTGGACCGTGGCTAACACCTCTCCTCTGTCAGGTTATCTGCTCAACACCGTGTACGTGGGTGCCTATATTCCGGTCGTCACCGTGTTGCTGCGCTCGGAAGACAGCAGCTCATCGGTTCCGAGAACCCGTGCAGACCGGCCGTTCTATGTCGATTACGCCGTCTCCGGCTTGCTGACCGGCACGACGAATCCCCCAGCCTCCAAGAGTGTCAATCTTCTCCGCTACGTCCAATCCTACGGCGTGGGCGGCACCGACGTTGGCATCCAGCGAAGCCAAGCCACACTTTTGAGCCAGGCCTCGATCACTACCAATGGGACGCAGACCCTGACCTTCCCCCTGACCTCGGTCCCCGGCGCGGATCGCTCAAAGGTGCGCGGCGAGGAACGATTCTCGGTCTATTCAATTGCCGACTACCAAGCGCCGTCGGCTATCCTGGCCTCGCAGTACATTCAAATCTGGCCGGTCGCCGATGGCTCCATCAGCGGCATCACGACGAACCAACTCGTCCGTTACGCATTACCCCCACTGACCCTGACATTGAACGATTTGTATCCCACATCCACGACCTATGCGCAGGTATATATGGGCGAGGCTCAACTCGGCACCGTCGGGACCATCGTGCCGGGCTCTGCTCTGGTGATTTGCTCCTCAGTGCCGCAGAGTCGCGTGTTGACCCTCAACCAATGCGATTCTGTATTCACCGCCGATGGCCGCTGGACCATAGAACTGCTCACCGTGACTCCCTTCGGCATCGATCGGCTGAGCTACGTTACCTTTAATCTGAACCGCATCATCACGATGAATAGCAATTTTTCTAAATGCGAATGACCCGAATTTTCACATGGATTTGTTGAATTTGCTTGGCACCGGAAGACTGAAGACTACCTTCGAGTCCAAGCAGTTTTCCAATGAATCTAACGCCACCAGCAAGTCCCTAGTGCCAGTCCGTGAAACTCATTCGTCAAAGCAAGCTGCACTTTCAGCAAGGCAAGTCCGACAAAGTCTATGAAGTGGACCTTTGCGAGGCAGGCGGTGGCGAGTTTATGGTCAACTTCCGGTACGGTCGGCGGGGGACCGATCTGCGTGTGGGGACCAAGACGCCGTTTCCGACCTCCCGGTCCAAGGCGGAAGGGATTTTCGAGAGTCTCGTGGCGGAAAAATCCCAGAAAGGTTATAGGATTGTCGGTGCCTCAGGAATCGCGGCCGCCCAACCTGCGGTGATGAGCGTGGAGGTGCCCCGCCGGTACGACCCGCGCCGTTATGCAGTGGTCAAACGGCTTGCCGACGAGGCTGCCCGACGGGCACCGGCAAAGACTGGCTGGCGACTTTCCAGGGTGATCTGGCGGGCGGGGGCTTGGCGGATGGGTGAGGCAGCTGGCTCGATCGCAGCGCTGGTTCCGACACTGACAACGGCTATGGAATTTTGGTGCGCGGCGTGGGCGTTGGGCCGCTGCGGAGAGACAAAGCACGCGGTGGCGTTAGAAGTGATCAGCGAGCGGGCGAAATCATTTCCCTGGGTGTTGGCGATGGTCGCTGAGGCACGGGCGGCCCTTCTGCCGGAGGAGGAAATAGCGGTCAATTTCAGTGGGGCGGTGGGTGAGGCATGGAAAACCCAGCAAGCCGCAGTTTTCAAAGCACTCGTCGAGCAGGAACTGCGCGGCGCACGATTCAGCGAGGAGTCTCTCCGTGGGCTGATTCTTCTAACTGCACGGCATGGCTGGATGCGCGAGGTGGTTTACGAATTGGTTCGCAGCCTGCCGATTCAGCATGGCACAATGCCGTTTTTCCGGCAGGTTTTCAAGTCGGCTGAATTTAGGATGGATGCCGAGCTCTACGGCCAGGTGGTCCGGCGCTTCGAGTTGACCCAAGGGACCCGCTCAGCCTATTGGCGACCCAAAGGCACGCCGCCGACGGCCTATACCGCCACCACCCGCGATTACCTCCGCCGACGGGTGATCAGGCACCTGAAAACCGCGGGCGAAAGCGGTGAGCCAAGCTTGTTCATCCCACTTGCCACTGGGCTGCTGGTTGCCATCGACGACGAACTCGACTCACCCCAAAAAACATTCACTCATGTCTTCATTTTTAATCCTCGGACGAGGAAGTGCGAAAGTGTTAAAATCTGGTACCCACGCTATTCTAACTGCATGGGATTCATCTGGTTGCTGCGCGGAGGAGCGGATGCGGTTGAATTGAACCACTGCAAGACCAAATGGAGGTTCCGTGCTGGCAGGGATGGCGACCAAAGCGGACGTGAGGAACCTTATCCCGAACTCTGGGATCAGGCACCGGATGCGATCATGCACCTCCTCAGGCATGCGCGGAGTAGCGAAGCCCAGCAGTTCGCCCTGCGTGTTTGGCGGGCGAATCCTAGCTTCCTTGACGAGGCCACCGGCGAGTTGGTGACTGACTTGTTAGCAAGCTGGTACGGCGAGACAGTTGCTCTGGGCCTGGAGATTGCGAGAACGCTGTGGAATCCGCTGGACCCAGACTTGAGACTGTTGCTAGGTCTCCTGGATTCCCCGCTCGATGTCGCACGGGCACAAGGAATTGCGTGGCTCAAGGAGTAAATATTCGGTGCGTCTGGGGAGAAAAGTTTGGGCTGGGGTCATTTTGTGCGGGACACGCAGGATTTTCCCTGCTAACAAGGGCTCGGAATGCCGAAGCCCCTGTCATCATTGGCCGATATTCCCGACCCGGTAAAAC
>CAIKHZ010000086.1 GCA_903827375.1 Akkermansiaceae bacterium | reverse complement strand
TTCCTCGGCACCACCAACCTTGACCTGACCAGCCTAACGGAACGGTTCCAGACCCGCTTCCAATCGGTCCGCCTCCATCCGCCTGACAACGAGCCTCTCGCGGCATTCCTCGCCCGGCGCTGGGGCGCTCCCATCTCAATCACCCGCCAAATCGCGGAAGGGGCCAAGGGCAACGTCAGGGCGGCGATGGCGGATTTGGAGATGTGGATGGGGTGATAATCTATCGCTAAATGGGATGGCACCGGTGGATATTGAAAGGAGGTTGTAATGAGACTAAGAAGCTCACGCCGGTTGTCCCGCCACGTATTGTTAGCACTCTTCTTTTTTGTCCAGTGGACGATTGTCGTGCGAAATGGGTGATCATCCCGATCTTCGTCTTTGGTTGCGTGTAAAATCAAATCCCGTAATATGAAATAGAAAATGCCAGTTCGGCCAAAATGATTCTTGACCAATTACTTAAGGTGGGAAATTGCTGTTAGGTATGTAGGCACATTGTCATATGACATCACTTCGGCGCGTGACAAAAGGACGCAATAAGCTGCGCAGCAAATATCAACGGACCAAAAAAAAGATTAAGAAAGAATACCCATCGTGGGATTCCGTTCGTTCCTATCCGCCAAAGTCTAACGGTATATACCACGGAAGCGAGCATGCAAACAGTAATCCCAATCTCGAAAATGAAATGAGTCGCGAGAAACACATCTTCTCCCATCAATCGAGCAAGCCCCATCAAAGCAAAGAGTGCCAGAGCGACAGGCAGGGGCCACACATGCTTGCAAATTCGCAGTCTACTTTCCGCAGGAGGTGTTTGTGAGATGTTCATTCTGGCCGATGGTGAGTTTTATGAAATTATTGCCTGGGCTAGTTGGTTCGTCAAGCTATTGTGATAATGCGCCGATTTTTCAAATTTGCCTTCTGCGTAATACATATTTTAACGCATTTAGGTGTTATCAGCGGCGTATCTGACAGGTGATGTCATAAGTGCTTAGGTGGTCGCTGTGGCCTACGCTTCTCTGGGATTATGCTTCCTGAGAATAGCGGTATGCCGACTTTCCAAGTTGCCTCCACATCTGCCATTCCCAATACCGCAAAGATGTTCGCGTAATGTCGACAATTCATGCAAAGTGGGCCGTAATCATACCAGTGCAAATCCATTGCTTCAATTGCTGCAATCGCCACCTTATCTTCATTTTTATCTGATTTTGCGCTTGGAGGTCCATCAGGTTTGATTACGTTGGTCTTGCTAAGACCCGCAATACTCATTTCAAATCTTGTGTACCCCGTATCACAGGACGGGTTTTCTATTACGGTGGCAAGGTGTCCTACGGAAACAATCCATCTATCCGCGCCAAGAACATCAACACTACCAATAGGATAGTTTCCAACATAGGCGTAAAGATTGGACCCTTCTGGTAGAAGTTCGGCTATGCTATTTGTTGCGTAATGTAGTGGATCCGTGGAGAGCCACCTTCCCAACTCCGGATCGCAAGCTCGGAAGTGAGCTAGAATGATTTCAGACTGTCCACTAAAGGGGCCATGCAGGGTAATGTGGCCGGTGTACCCGATGTCGCAGGCGGTATAGCCGCTTGCCTCGTAGCGGGTGATGCGCTCGCCATAGGGCGTGTAGTCATAGCGGGCCACCAAGGTGCCGTCGGAGGCAAGAACTTCACGGACGCTGCCGAGGTGATCGCGGCAGTAGTGATAGCTTTGCCACGCGGAGCCATCCCATCGTTGTTCGCCGTTGGAGAAATAGCGGCGGTCGGTTGTGGCTGCGTCGGGGTCGGTGCCGGTGCGGCGCTCCACGAGGGATATGCCGTCGTATAGATAGTAATGGTGAACTGCTGTGGAACCGTTCGTCTCAATGCGCTCTGCCCTCTGGCCGAGGGCGTTGTATTTAAACTCCGTGGTCACGCCGTCGGCCCATGTGACCTTTTTCAGACGACTGAGGGAATCCCATTCGTATGCCCTAACACCGTCGCCCGTCAGGTTGCCGGCGTCGTCATAGGAAAATTCGCGAGCGTCCTGCGGGTCGGTGGCCACGGTGTAGCGGTAACTTGAGCGATTCCCAGATTCATCGACGACTTCAACCGCAAACGTGCTGGTGCCAGAGGGCAGGCTGACTTCGGCCTCGAAGCGGTTGCCGGCCAGCATGCGGGCCGGGTGCTCACCCTGACCCGCGAGCCCCACGCTGACACTGCCCGGTTTGCTCAACGTACCGGCTACGCGCGTGGTTCCACCGCCGCCGAGAGCAGTGATTTGGTTCATGTCGTTATGGGTGGCAGTTGTGGCGGTGGCGGTGCTGCCAGCTTCGGCGCTGTGCATGGAGGAATAGCGATTCCCGGCCGGGTCATAGCCATAGGTCCAACCACCGCGAATAGTACCGGACAGGGCCTTTTCAACGACACCGGTGAGTTGGCTGGCAAAGTCGTGGGTCATCGTCCACTCGTATTCGTTGGTGGTGCCGGGGTTGGCAAGTGGCACGCTGCGCTTCCATGTCTGAATGCGCCCAAGCGAGTCATAGGTATAGTCATGGCGGGCGATCTCCTGCGTGCCCTTCTTCGAGAGGATGTTTTTGAGGGCATGGCCAAGGTTCTCACCAAAGTATTCAAATGCGGTGTTGAATCCGCCGGAATGGGTGACGGTGGTGAGCATGTCGGACAGACCGGCATAGCCCATGTCGTAACTGCCGAGCGGATCGACAAGGGAATCGAGGCGACCGTATGCGTCACGAGTGGTCTCAATGGTGACACTGCCAGGCGTTTCGCGGGTGACCTTGCGGTTGGCATCGTCATAGGTCCACGTGATGGTGTCTTCATCCCAGGGTCCATCAAGTTCCGTGACGCGTCCGATTAAGTCATGAGTGAGGTGATGGACGCCCGCAGCATAGACCGTGTCTTTGATCGTTTCGAGACGATCCCAAGTGTCCCGGGTTTTAGTGATGTTGAAATCCGGGGCGTCCTCCGGGTCCTCGTTAGGCCCCCATGTCCGGGTGGGCAGGCCGTGTTCGTCGAACCCGAGCCAAGTACTCTGGTGCATGCGGTTGGTGACATGGTGCGGTTGGGTCGGCTTGGCCGGATCCCATGTCACGCTTTCAAATGTTTCGTCGGGATAGGTCTTGGTCACGAAGCGCCCGAATTCGTCGTAAAGCCATGAGGTGGTGTGCCCGTTGGCGTCGATCAGGGAATTCATTCGTCCGCCTGCGTCGTGACCGAATTGGGTGACATGACCGGCTGTATCGGTCGATCGCGTCAGGAGTCCGCGGCCGTCGTGCCGAAACAGAGTGCGTTCGAGCACGGTATCCGCGCCGCCGGTTCTCTTGCCAGAGGTTGTTTCTGATACATAACAACACTGCCACACCCGATAAGTGAAGGAGCCATTCATCTCGTCCACATCGCCGGTGAACTCGCGGTTGATCCGGTCGAGCGGGTCGTATTGGTAACTTGACAGCAGTCCCGCCGCGTTCATGACCGAAAGGAGCCTGCCCTGGGTGTCATATGCGGTGCTCAGGACGATCTCATCATTGATCTTCACCGCCGACGGATACGAGTTGGTATCATAGGTGAAGGTGACGGTGTCCCCTGTCACAGAGTCGCTGACGGAATCTGGCAGTCCGTTGGTTTTCCACGAGAATGTTAAAATGCGGCCAGTGGCGTCCGTGACCGTGTGCGGCCTGCGGTCCGAGTAATAGGTGTAGGCGGCGAGGGTTTTCTCCACTCCACCCAGGTTGCGCTTCGCCGACAACAGATCCTTACCGCCGTTGGTGTATGTGTAGCGGATTTCATAATCCGTGGCCGCCACGTTGTTGGATTTCGGCAGGCGGAGGCTTTGGAGTTTCCCTGCCGCATCATCCGGGGATTGGTAATAGATCCGCCAGGTTGTCTGGCCGGCGGCGTCGGTAACAGCGGTCGCCTGTCCGGTGGCGGTATCGTGGCCACCAACGGAGAACAGTGGAAGTGGGTCGCCGGTCGAGGACAGGTTTGAGGCAGTTGTCTGGCCGCGCTGGCCGACCAGGGTTTCGGAATAGGAGGTGAGGGGACCGGTCCAGCCCTTCGGATTGTCCAAATCGGCCACGGCCGCTGCGAGTTGGGTTGCATCCCGGTGCCACGTCTGCCGGGCATTGGCCGAGTAGAAGTATTCTTCTGCATTGTTTTCGGGGTCGGTAATGGTGATACGGTGGTTGCGCCCCATTGCGGCATTTGCATCGGGCCAGATGGTGTCGAACGCGCTCGCGGTGCCGTCGGCCGGTTCAGTCTGCACGGCGGTCGTGCCTTTTGGAGTGGTGATGGTGGAGATAAACAATTCCGGAGCTACCGTCGGGGAGCCGCTTCCGGTCACGACGGCCACCGATTCCATCGGTTTTGTCACATACTCGAAGCCGTAGTGTCTGCCTCCCATGTCGACGGCTGTCTGCAAGTTCCCGGCAGGGTCATAGGTGAATGATGCGAAGCGCCCAAACGGGTCGGCAATTTGCGTGATTCTCCGGCAGGTGCCGCTTTCCAAGGCAGCATCCGTCCAGGTAAAATCCCACGACAGGCCACCTGTGAGCGCGGAGTGGGTAACGGTGCCTATCTCGCCGGTTGAGGTGTGAGTTATGGTAAGGGCGTTACCATGGATGTCCGTGATGTCCAGCAGCAGCGGGTTTGGTGGCGGGAACGACATTGCGCCAGGTGTGCCGTAATGATATGCGGTCCCGTCCGTCTGGGTCAGCGTGAAGATTCCTGACGCGGTTTCAACAAGGATGCGGAAGTCGCCGGGGGGTGATAGATAGGTCTTTGGATAGCCCCCCGACGGCGGCGTGAATCTCTCGATGCGACCATCCCCGTCCCGTACGCGGGCGTCAACCCCGGTCGTCACCGTGATCCATGAGAGATAAGAAAACGACCACTTCGCACCGCAGGGAACCTGGTCGCTGCCGGGGTCCTGGCTGTTGAACTGAAGGTCTATCGACACAACCGGACCACAGGGCGGAACCCAGCCCATCACCGTGAGCCCTGTGCGGAAATTCATGCTCACCTTGTCAACACTCCACGAAATTGCGTCGCATGCGCTGCATTCGCAGGGGTCCTTTCCAAGATACGAGGGCAGTCTGGGCTGGTCGGCGCTGTGAACCGCAAAAGCCCCCTGGCAGGGAGTTGGCAACACAAGCAGCAGCAAGGCCAGTGACAAGAATGAGGCGGCGGATTTGCGGAACATGGATAGCGAGAGGGGGTTGATGCTAGATTGGCGACAGGGGGGCGGGGCGGCTCAAGGGCCTGATACTTGCAGCGCATTTGAAGGCGAGTCGAGCATCACCGTTGGGGGCGTTGTGTCAGTGGGATCTGGAATCGCGAGTGAGTGCCGGGTAGGATCGAGCGGAAACTCGTCAACGCCGTCTGGATACCCGTCGCCATCGGAATCCGCTAGCAGCGGACTGGTGCCAAACAGGGCCTCGGCCGCGTCAGAAAGGCCGTCTCCGTCCGAATCGATGGCCAACAACGGATTGCCGTTAGTGGGATCAAACGGGTCAGTGTAATATACTGTCAGTTCATCAATATTGGAAATCCCGTCGCCATCGAAGTCGGCGAGATTGGGATTGGAGGTCGGGATGTTAGTGAACCGCGAGCGAAGAAAATGCTTGGACGCATCCGTAGTGCTGTCAATCGGATCGTGCACAACTCCAGAATCAATCACCGGGAGATAGTGCCAATGGACGAGATCGTCAGACCATTGGATGAAGTAAGTCCAGCCTTCCGTGCCGGTCCAGTCGAATCGCCATATTGGGAGGCCGGAGTCGGTATCAATTCCATGTTGCTCGAACGTGGGGTGGGGATCGGGCACGCCAGGTTCCAAGGCACGCGCCGGACAAATCAGGCATCCGAGCAGTAACAAGACAGGCTTCATGGCGTGGCTCCTTTCGCCTTCGTGTCAGATTGCCCATCTGGACCCGGTTGGGGGGCACGTTTGCCGCGCCACCAGCGGATCGTCACATTCTCGGGTTGCGGCGGATGCTCTTTCTCCCATGCATTGGCGGCCGCTTCGTAACGCAATCGCTGTTTGTAGGCATCGTCAAATTGAGCTTTGTGAGTTCTGTATAGCTCATGGAGCTTCCTGATACCGCCAGTCGCAACCAGGTTCTCCGGGTTTCCCTTGACGAGCACAAAGCCGGGTTCTTTTGGAATCGGAGGGATTGTCGGAACCTTGGACGCAATGATAACTCCAGACTTGACGATGCGCGGCGTGGTGGATTCATCTCCTATCATCATAAAAATGAGATATGTCCTGCTGCCAACCTCTACTGAGTTCGTGTCTTTCATCACATTAAAGTCAAGGTTGCTCCACGCTTCGTATTCTTCCCCGCCATGCGTCCATCGGAGCAACGTCGCCCTATGGTCATAGACCGTGCCGGACAAACCCAGCGACACAACCGGATGAGCGCGCCTTTCCTCCAGCCATTCGGCGCGAAGAGCAGCGATTTCCTCGGCAGTGGTTGCTGGGACGGTAGCTTTCTCGACCATGGGAGGTTCTTCAAGTGGCACAAGTTCCTCCATCGTAATCGTGCGGCCACGCTCGGTCTTACTGAAACGCTGGAGGACGTCGGACTCAAGCACTGCGGGAATGGGCGGCTTTGGAGCGGGGGGGACGAATTCCCTAACGAAGGCTTGCCCGGCGATTTCCGGTGTGTTGGTGTCAGATGACGGCACCGGGGCGGGCGGGGTATCTTCGCCTCTGAGGAGCTGGCAATAAGCCAACCACGTTAGAAAGAACTGAAACAGGAATTGTCTCATGACTGATGGTGTTAGGTTCAAAAACTTCTATCGCAATTAGACTACGAAACTGTTTGGCTCTGCCAAGAAAATTATTGGAATTTTTTCTGCAATAGGTTTCGCAGCACGCTTGAAATGCGTTTCCCGATGGGCGCAGGACCAATCTAGCGGGACGAGGCAGTTAGATCTGGCGACAAAACGAGTATTTGAATGGTAAATATTCGGTGCGTCTGGGGAGAAAAGTTTGGGCTGGGGTCATTTTGTGCGGGACACGCAGGATTTTCCCTGCTAACAAGGGCTCGGAATGCCGAAGCCCCTGTCATCATTGGCCGATATTCCCGACCCGGTAAAAC
>CAIKHZ010000085.1 GCA_903827375.1 Akkermansiaceae bacterium | reverse complement strand
TCTACGTGCAGCCCCTTGGCCGTCGCGCTCACCAACTCAATGATGCCGCTTTCGTACACCTCATATTCCCCCCCCGCCTCATCGAACCCAACAGCAGCGATTTCAAGAATCACGCAGCCCGGCCGCGTTCCTAGAGTTTCCAAATCAATCATCACATTTTGTTTTTTCATAAGTCCAATTTCTCGATCAAAGTGATTTCCAGCCGGGGCTTGGCCTTATCCACCGCCATTGCCGGCGGTCCCATTTGCACCAGGGTCGAATCATCCACCCCCAGCGCCATGGCTATCCCGTCCCGGTACGCCTTGCACCGGGCGCTTGCGTTGTCATCATCCCGCCGGCGTGAGGTTGGCCAGAAAAACGCCAGAGTGTACCCTGTGAACGTCGGCTTAGGTTCCCCGATGTTCAAGCGCGTCACGAGGTTCGCTAGATCCTTGTGCTTTCGCGTCAGCTTATGGCGGTTCCGCCAGTGACCATGAGCATTCGGCGATAACCCCGGCGATGGAATTGGCAGTGTCAGAACCAGTGTCAGAACCAGTGTCAGAACCATTGCGCCTTTCTCCGGTTGATGTTCGCATCATGCGCAAACACAGAGGCCCCCATCCAGCAGAACACCGCGCCGCACCCGCAAATCACCGCCCAGAGCGGTAACCCCTCGAACGCGCTTCGCCCGCTCAACAGCCCCAGCAGCACCGCACCGCACCAGCAAATCACCGCACGGCTAAAATCCCGTTTTGCCTTGTCCAGATAGTATTTCATCTTGTCGTTTGTCTTGAGTTTCTGTCCCGGTCAATCCGGCGCGCCAGAGCCGCCAGCCGTCCCAAGCTCCACCGGTGTTCAGGGTCCCGGTAATCCCAGCAACCCCGCTTCCCGAGGTCACGCGCCGCAGCCAGCACCGTTTCAGGTGCTAGCATGGCTACCGCCTTATCATGCGCCCTCGCGTCCATTTCACGCGCCGTCTGTCCAATTTCCAGAGGAGCCCAAGCAGCAGCCTTTGCCGCCTCTTGCTTCTGTCGGAAATCCGTCCGTCTCACTTTCGCCAAGGTTGCTTTCATGATTTTAGAAGTTGCTGGATATCTTTCGCCGCATAGTACCGAGCCCCGCCGATGCTCTTGGCCCGCACCAGTCCCTCTGTGATCCGTTTCATCACCGTGCTACGGCTCCACCCGCTCACCGGGCAGCGGCCTGAGGGGCGGGGCAGCCGTGTCCAGCCGTCATCATCCTCAGCCCGTGCCGTCGCCCCGTTCTCCACCGCACGCGTCAGCCGGTCGAACCGGGCGTCCAGCTTCGCAATCCGGTCATTCAGGCACTGCAACAAATAGGCCGATTCAGGACTCATGGTGCCACAACCCCCTCGTTATCTTTCTCATTCTCGCGGATTTCAACCCGCAGGCACTCAGCGAGATTATCTAGCTGGCATTCCAGAAGCAGAATCAGCCCCTTGCGCATATCAACGCTCAGCCGGTCCCACTCCTGCACTTGGCCTGCCGCCCATTCAAACTGCGTCAGCACCACTTGTGGCCGGAAACCCGCCGGGGGCGTCCCTATCTTCCTGTCTTCTTGCTTCAATTCGTTCGCGCTCATATTGGAAATTCTTTGTTCGTTAATAGCCGTCGCCGTCGCCGTACCCGTCGCCGTACCCGTCGCCGTAGCCGTAGCCGGAGCCGTAGCCGTAGCCGGAGCCGTCGCCGTCACCGTAGCCGTAGCCGTCGCCGGAGCCGGAGCCGTCGCCGTCGCCGGTTATCAGAATCCTTTGCATGGGATCAGATGCATAAGGGCCTTGAGGGGAGCCATCATACTCCCTACAGGATCCAAAACAGTGGATGTTAGGGGACCGTTTACCAGCTCTCCAAGTCCCCTTGTGGTTCCCCACTTTCGGATATTCTTAGCGTTGCTGATGATTATGAAATCCCCCTCCCGGGAAACATCTCCGACATAGACGAATCCCCGATCGAGCACGACGATGTTTTGGCCGGATATATCGAAGATGGACGAATCATCGCTGGTGGGTGTTTGCTCCTCACTAACGAGTGAGGCGAGTTTAATAAGTGTTTCGAGCTTTGTCATTTTTTTGGTTCGTTGTTTTCTTCTATCAGGTTCCCGCCCTCGCCGGGGCAACGTCGGTTTCAATGGCCTGCTTTAGGTGCCGGCCACAGCGTCAACTTCACGAAATGTTCGGTCAGGCTTTTGGCCCCGGCTTCAACGGCTCGCGTTCGGAAGGCTACCAGCTCGCGGTCCGTTAAAACGTCGGCCAGGTCGAAGGTGATTTTCGTCCGACTCTGGCGGCGAGACTTTGGGGCGGGGTTTTCGGTGCAGGAATCCATGGCATTATGTCGCTTGACGCGACAGCTTTGTCTAATCACGCGACTTACGCAAGATAATATTGCGTTACGCAACTTTTTTTCGTACAATCCAGACATGACCGCAGAAACCGTCATCCGCGAAGCCCTCGAAACCGCCTGCAAAGTGCGCGGAAAACAGGCTGAAATCTCCAAAACCCTCGACGTCCACCCTTCAACGGTAAAACGGTGGATTGAGGGCGGGGAAATCCCGCCGCCGCTATGCCTGCTTCTGGATTGGTATCTGTTCGGATCAATTCCGCCTCGCCTGGAACAGAACGCGGCCGCGCCAAACACCCTGGAGTTCGAGGAGGCGGAGTGGGCCGTCGTCGTGGCATCCGCCAGCCGAGAGGGCACGACCCCGGCGCAGTGGATCGCCGGGCGCATTCGGGCCTACCTGACCTACCGCGAGGTCATCCAAGCCGAGTTTGCGGAAAACGAAACCTTCGCCCAACACTTCCCGCCACCGGTAAAAAAAACCCCGCTGGAAGCGTTACAACCACCATCGAAGCAGAAGAGAGCCTGACCCTAGAAGACGCCGACGCCTTCATTATCCCCTTCCATCCCCAGCCCCACCTCGCCCGCATCCTCGGCGGCCCCCGTCATGCCAACCAGCTTTGGCTGAACCTTTCCTCCACC
>CAIKHZ010000084.1 GCA_903827375.1 Akkermansiaceae bacterium | reverse complement strand
CCCGGAGGTGATCCAAGGGGTCTTCGTCCCCATCGAGCGTTCCATCTGCTGATAAAACTCTTCGGGAGTCATCCGACACGGCTTCGAGCGAGCGGCCCTGATCCGGTCCAGGTAGCTTTCGCGCATCTCCTTCGGTTCCGCTGTCTTGTTTGTGATCATCTGGCAATTAGGGCATTATACCGTGGACTTGTCATTTCTAAAGATGGGAGATGGACCTCTGGGCGCGACAGGTGGACCATCCCTCAACCAGTGGAGGTTGTATTAGTACCGGCGAGTTTCACAGTCCTCCCACCAATAGACGCAGTTCTGAGACACTGACGACAATACCTTGTCTTTCGAGGGTGTCGAGGAGTCTTTCGGCGCTTTGAGGGGGATTTTTGAGCGAGTGACGTTGGCGTTCGAACGCGCCACAGACGGCGCTCGCATCCAAGGCAATGAAATGCCGGACGAATTGATCAGGATGTTGGGCCTCGATACCGTAGGGAGCGAGCGCCTCTCTTGGGAAATCCTTGCCGTTGAAGGTGACAATGACCTGCGCACGGCAGCAAATGGCGGCGGCGAGAACATGGGTGTCATCAGGATCGGGAAGGATAAGACTCTTTGCGATTCCGTGGTAACCCCCAACAAGACAGTCAGGAACCGCTTTGTTCATCAATTCGCGGGTGCGTCGGAGTTGGGCTGCCGTGAGATCCGATCGGTTTTGCAGCAAGTTGCGAATCCACTCGTCGTGGATTTCATCACTCCATCGCGCCCTGAAAATACCTGAGCACGCCAAGTTCAGGAGAAAATCCCTCAACGGCGCGGGATACAGCACGCAGGCATCCAAGACGGCGGTGACCATGGTCGGCGAATCAGTAGCCCATCCCCAGTTTTTGCGCTTGCGCTGCCAAGGCATTGAGGGCGTGCCTGCTCTCGCCGCGAACTTTTTCCATGTAGGCCATGAGATCCTGGAATTTGAGTCGCCGCCGGGTGCCGACCTTGTGGTATGGGATGGCGCCGGATTCGAGCATCTTGACGAGATAGGGCCGGGAGACATGGAGCAGGTCGGCCGCTTGCTGGGTGGTCAGTTCGTGATGGGTCGGCACGAGTGAGATAGCATTACCTCTGGCCATTTGATTGAGGATCTCCAGAAACATGCGGAAGGCGGTTTCGGGCACCTCGACCGGCTGGCCTTGGGGAGTTGTTGTTAGACGAAGCGTCCGGCGCTTCACACGCGGCAGGGCAGCAAACGAACGTGCTGCCAGCTCGGCTTGCTGCGCCTCCTCCAAGCGCGGGAACGTCGTTCGGGAGTTGTCGGTGAGTTTCATGGGCAAGAGTTTCCTCGCCGAAATGAACGAAATGAACGAATCTTTCGCAAGCGAAATTCATGAGAATTTTCAGACTGGGTGTGGAAGAGGTGGAAGGTGCCTCGGTCCTTACCCCATCCGCATCCGCTCTAGGGCGGCGTCCAGCTCGGCTTTTCTGAATCTCACGGCGCGGCCGATCTTGTAGTACGGGACCAACCCGGCCATGCGCCAGCAATAGAGGTTGCGTTTGCTCACGCGGAGGTAGGCGCAGGTGTCTTTTTCGGTGAGGAGAGGGAAGGGGGCTTGTTCGGTGCGCGGCGAATCAGTTTGCGTGTCCATGCCGGTGTTGGCATGTCAACCACTGTCTAACTGACTGCCTAACGGAACTAGTGGTGACAAATGGTGACAAACAGATTGCCCTCGCGGTTCCAGATGGCAAAATGGCTCAAAATACTGATGGCCAATAACGGCCAATACAGGCTATATTCGGTCGTAACATGCTTATTATGAACGAGTTGCAATACATCCTAAATCAAGCGCGTCTACCAATTTCGCCATCCCGGCATGCGAAGGGCTGCGCGCTTCAAATATCTCATTCTCAATGGCCTAGGCAAGCGCAATCTGAACAAGTTGACGCCGCGGCCAGCGTCATGGACGAAGCTGGTGACAAAATGGTGACAAAGTACACGGGGACCCCTAACATCAATGTCCGCAAGGGCGGAAAAGACGGAGGCGCCTGTGCCAGGGTTAAATTTGGGTCGGCCACGGTGCCCATTTACCGCTCGCAATCCAAGGGAGAACACCTCAGAAGACTGGGAAGCCCAAAATCCGGCTGGTGAGTAACTCTATCCGTGATGACTCTCTCACCCACAGCCGGGGAGCAACCTACTTCCGCCGCACCTTCCTGACCATGCTCACCAGCGACAGGATGCCGACCAGCAACCCGACCAGCAGCGATGCGAACCGGAGGTGCCATTCGATCTGCGCTTGGTAGGACGTGATGACCCCAACACCGGGGAGACGGTGCCGACGATGGCTTTGGCGACGTAGTCGAGGTCGATTTCACATCACCGAAAGCATAACAGCCATAACCGCTCTGCGGGGAGGAACAAATAGTTCCAGAATGTGGAATATCGTCCATATATTGTGATGTCAAAAGGAAGCCGCTCCAAGGGTTTCCATCGAGGCGATGAAAGAAACGCTATTTCATCAGATCCGCGATCGTAAGCTGGCTTACCACGATCAAAGCTAAGAAAATACAGGGAGAAATATGCAGCAATAAAGATGAACATGATAATCGCGATTCGTCGGATTGATAGCTTTTGTGGGCGGCGGCGTGAACGTCGGATAGAACGGGCGGTTTAAAAATCGGATAGTTAGACACGGTTAGATCGGGCGTTGGCCCGGGGCTGGCGGATTAGTTTTCGATGCGATCT
>CAIKHZ010000083.1 GCA_903827375.1 Akkermansiaceae bacterium | reverse complement strand
TGCGAGGACTGACCCCATCAACTGACCCCATCAAGGCTGCCTGCTCCATGCTCAACGCCCCGGGGCCAGGGCTTGCGTCTAGGGTCGGAGCGCAGCCTCGCTAGGGAACCACCACGACCCGGCCCTTGCCTTCGAGCCATTTCTCGGTGGCAGCTGTGTAGCTGCCGGCTGGCTTCTTGACTTGGCTGACGGTGAGCGACTTGACGGTTAGCACGCCGCTCTTGCCGTCCGGGCCGTCGGTCTTGACTGACGTGTTAGGAGCTAACGTGAGGGCTGCGACGGTTTCACTGCAGCCGTTGAGGCTCAGATAGGCGGCGCCGCTGTCGCCGGCATTGAGCACACTGATGGTGGCGCTGTCCTTGATTTGATCGCTGTTAACCCAGTGGAGGCAGTCGTTGAATCCCTGACCACCGACCACCACATCGCCGCTGATGGCATCCACACCGGCGGGCTTCTCTAACTGAACTCGTCCGGTGTTGATGAAAAACTTGCCACTGCAAGTGTTCGGTTTGGTGCCTGCCAGGCGCAGCGGTTCATTTTTGAGGTGGCTGCTGGACGGGGCCATCAGCAGATGCACGTCGCCGCTGCCCGAGATGCAGCCGGAGTAGCACAGCGAGTTGCCGGCCCCGCTATCGAGGGTGATTGAGTGGCCGTTGGTGACCACGTCGATGTCGCAGTTGCCAGTCTGCCAGCCGAACTTGGTATCGGCAGTTAGATTGGCGCAATTGCCGGCACCGATATCCTTGTTAGGGATGACGTATTCGCCCTTGGCGTCGATGCGCGGATCAATCGTCACGCTGCCGTTGCCTTCCAACCAAGGTTGGGGTGCCTTGTGGGTTCCTGCGGCAATTTTGTTGCCATCGACGAGAAGCTGTTTGATGTTGAGGCTGCCGCCGTTGCCGCTGCGGATCTTCGCCTGGCCATCGAGTTGCAGCCGGGCAAACGTGCTGTGGTGGCTCGCAAGGTCCAACTCGCATGGCTGGGTCTTGCCATTGAGGGTGACACCGGAGCCGGGCGCAAATTGGCCGTCGCCACCTAACATGACTGTTGCGCCGGTGACCTGCAGGTTGCCGGGGATGGTGGTGACGCCTGCGGGCTTGTTGAGCTTGAGCGTTCCGCTGGTTAGATATGTGTCGCCCTTGTAAGAACTGGGCGCGGGGCCGCTGAGCTCGACCGGGCCGGCGCTGAAGGTCACCCCGCCATTGCCGGTGATGAAGCCCGCGTAGGTGATGGGCTTGGCCGCCGCCGCGCTGAACGTCAGGGGGAAATCGCCCGTTCTAACTGGAATTCTGCAAGCGCCAGTGGCCGGGCCAAAGGTCGTCGCTGCACTGAGCACCGCGATACTGTTGGAGCCGATGATAAGGTTGGGGTTGTCGAGCACGCCGCTGGTTTTCACCGATCGGACGTTGCCGACGACCACAAACCCACGGCCGGCCAGCCAGCCATCCGCCGCCGTGTAAACCCCGTCTGCAAGGCGCGTGCCACCTCGCGTCAGCATATCCACGCTCAGCACACCACCGCTGCCTTGGGCATCATCAGTTAGAATTTTCGCGTGTGGGGCCAGTTTGAGAATTGCAAAATTTTCGTTGCAGCCGTTGAGATCGAGGGTTGCCGCGCCCGCCGGGGATTCAAGCAATACAACGACGGCGGTGTCGCTGAGTTGGTCGCTATGGGACCAGGCGAGGGTGGCCTGGGGGCTGACGATGAGGGTGCCGGATGCGGCATCGACGCCGGCGGGTTTGGCCAGTGTGAGGCGGCCGGACTTGACCCGCCAGAATTCGTTCATTGTGTTAGGCAAGGTGCCGCCCAGCACCAATAATGCGGCACCAGGCTTGTCGCTTTCGCTACCGATTTCGATTGTTCCGGCACCGCTGATCGGCCCGTTGTAGCCGCCGGCGGTGGATTCAAACGTCAATTGAAAACCGTTAGTAAGTAATGGATTGATGCAGGCACCACTGGCACGTTGGAAGGTGGTATTGGCGGACAAGCGGCCGACGCTGCCCTGGCCCAGTGTCTTGGCGGGGTCGGCGATCACGCCACTGAGTTCGACCATGCGTTGCAAGCGGATTTCGCGCACGACCATGGGTTCGCTCTGCGCCGACGGGCAGCGAAGGCGGACGGCTTTTAATGTGTTAGATGAAAGGATGGCTCTGGCGGCACCCTTGGCGAGGGTGGCGACGGTGGTGAAGGTATTGCCATCCTTGGACACTTGGAGCTCGGCACCATCCATCAGGCCCTTGCCGTTGCTGCCCGTTAGAACATCAATGGCATACACCAGTGTGGGCGAGGCGAGATCAACGCTGAATGAATCGCCGGCTTTGGGAGCTGCGGCGGATTGGTAGAATGTATGATCATTGCCGTCGAAGGCGAACACCGGCAATAGCAGGTCGCGGGTGCCGGCAGTGGCGTTGAAGTTAGCCTCCATCGCCGCTTGTGGCGGCAGGCCGATGAGGCGTCCCACGGCGGCATCCTGGGCCTGATAGCGGGCGAGAAAGCCGGCTTCGGTGGCGGAGTTATCAGGGCCCCAAGTGCGTTCCTGGCGGCCGGCGGCGGTGCGGACTTTGGCGGCGTTCACTTCTGCGGAGGCCTCCCATGCAACGAGGATGGCACCGATGACAGCATCGCCTTTTTTTAGTTTGCTAGAGTTACACTCATACATGCTCCATTGTTCCCATGGGACTTCGAGGTCCCACGGGCAGGTGATGGTGGCATACCCTTCATCCAAAAATTTGCGTGCCATATTGCTGCGGCCGATCCACGTCATGATAATGATATCCTTGGCCGCTTGGTTGCCGAGGCCTTCCCACTTGATCGTTTGCTTGCCGTGTTTTTTGACCAGATCATTGACGCGGGCAATGAAGTGATTGGCTAACTCGCCATCATTCTTGAGACCATGCTTTTCCATGAATGCCTTGTAGCCGCTGTGCAACGGGACGCGGCCGATGGTGGACTCGTCGCTGCCGATGTGGAAATAGGGGGACGACTTGAACACGTCGCTCATTTCGCCGATGAGGGTGTCGAGGGCCGGATAGATATCTTCGCTGGCGATGTTCATGCAGCCGAGGTGGACCGGTTGCTTGGTTTCCGGGTTGATCGCATCGAATACTTCCGGCAAGCAGTTGAGGGCCGCGCCACTGTGACCGGGCATCTCCAACTCCGGCACGATCGTCACCCCGCGGGCATCGGCGTAAGCCACCAAATCCTTGAGCTCCTCTAACGTGTAACGCACAGGGCTCTGCGGCTTGGAACCCAACTGCGGATACTTGGTCGATGGAAAACACCAACCTTGGTCGTCGGTTAGGTGAAGTTGTAGGTAGCGCACCTTGTACATGCGGCAGGTCTCCACCATCCTTTTGAGCCACACTGCGGGCTGGGCCTGCCGGCCGCAATCGACCATCATGGCGCAGAAATCCGCGTGCGGCCAATCCTTGATGGAGAGCCAGGGCAGTGCCACCCGCCCGTTGGCTTGGCTGAGCGCCTGCAGCAACGTCGCAGTGCCTTCGGCCACCGCGCGGTAGTCGAATCCTTCCACCACCGCCTGCTCGCCAATGTTGAGGGTGTGGGCACCGTCGGTGGTGCGCAGCAGCGCCGGCGGGCGGGCCACAAATATCGGCTCTCCGGCCTTGAGCGCAGGGTTGAGTTTGAGGACAACGTCGCCGACGCGCGGCGGAGCGGCCGCCACCGGCAGCACTAAACCAGTTAGAAGCTGGATTTCCCCGGCGAGAATATCGGCCAGGCCCTTGAGGTTGGCGTCCACGGCCACGATGCGGCTGGCGGCAGTGAGGGGCATTTGGCCTTGGCGCAAGTCCAGTGTCTTGGGCCAGGGAATGAGGTTGAGGCCCGGATGGGTGTCGGCAGGATCCCGGGCTCCTGCCGGGGTGGCCGCCATCACGCCACCATTGAATGGCGTGTCTCGCTCATAGACACCGGAGGGATCTGCCCCTGCCATGGCGGCCAGACCCGCCGCGAAAACCATCCATATTCTCGCCGGAATCGACGCTCGTGACACTTGTTTTCGATGCATTTTCATGGGACTTAATGGCATGGCGTTAGGTGGTAACCCGAGGAAGATGGCCACAGCGGCAACCCCTCGCAAGGCGAATCGGGATGTTTAGTCAATGGACATCAACCCGGGTCAACCCGCTACTTGAGCGAATCGCGCGGATATCACCCACTCCACCACGGCGCTCCCCACCGCCTACAACCTAGCCCACTGCCCAGATGGCTCGCAAGCGGAGTGTTGGTGACTCGCCGGAATCGCTGATTCTTCCCTTTGACTCGTTATCTCTTTGTCCTTGTTCTTCGGGGAGGGATCGCATCTTCGGGGAGCGCCGCCATCCTGGCGGCAACGATCGGCATCCTGCCGAATGCGTGGATGGAAAGAGCGTGGAGAGAACTGGTCCCGCCCTGCCGAACTGGGCATCGCAGGGGATAGCTGAATAAGGGCAATACTTAGAATTCTTTTCGATCACAGGCGCTCGTATTCGCTGTGGTTAAGATCAGTGTCCGGCATTCAGAGAGTCAAATTAAGCGGGACCGGTCAGACCTAGCATTTTTTGCGTTGGATTTCGCCTGCCCGTTCGACCTTGCCAAGCTCGACCGTGAGACGGTGGGCCAGCTCTGCCAAGTCCTTTTGCGCCATTCCTGAGGTGAGCGGACCATTCTCCCAAGGAAGCTCTTCCAAAAGACTCCAATCGATTGCGCTTTTAAGTGCCTCGCAACTCGGTGAGAATGCGAAGGCCTGCCACGCAGGGCCGCACTGGCCTTCCCACCCGACATCTGTAAAGTCCTTGGCGTAGCGCTCTGTAACCCGGGAAGGAAGGGCACCGGTGCCGGTAAGTAGCCTGCTGCGGGCACATAGGGCACCAACTACATGACTGGTTGCGGCGGTGAGCTGATCTCGCTGCAGGTTGTGTTGTTTGGTAAGGTCTGCAGCCGTCTGCGGCATAGTGACGGGATACCTGCTGGCGAGGTCGAGATATTTGAAATCGAGAATTTTTAGTCCATTCGCTCCAAGCAGCCAATTGTAATCGGCACCGGTGAGATCACGGACCCGGTCGGCTAAGCGCCGGGAAAGTTCGGTACGGCCAGTCTCCACAAGTGTCAGGAGCTTGCGGCTCACCCCACACCAATTCGCGAATTCCTGCTGAGATACCGGGCTTGACCGCCCCAGACCAAGCGCGAATAGTGATCGTAAATAGGTAAAACGATGTAGTTTGGCCTCCCACTCTGCCACAAACCGTGGTTTCACTACGAGTTGATAGGGTTTTGTTTCCTCGATAGCGAGGTTTGGATCAGCAGGTTCCATGAGGGAAGGATATGCTAGGAAACCACTTTTGCCTAGAAAAAAGTGAGTCGATCGCATCTCAAATAAGATGAGAATAAATCGACTTCCATAAAAAGCGAAAAAACATTTGACCGCATTCATGAAGCCGCCAATACTTCTCTTGTCACATAAGAAATTTGCTTCCCACCTCAGTAAAGAATCACCGCAGCAGCCCCCCCTCACGGCTGGAGGCCCACACACGGGCCTCCAGTGCCGTCCCGTTCACTACATCCCTTCAAAATAGTCCTCCGGCCTCCATCTTGCTGCGTGACACGTTCCTGCCATTGTGCTAGGCCACTGCCAGCCTTCCTTGCCAAACCTGGTTTTCGGGATACTCCACCCCCCCCGATCCGACCAAGGGCGGTAGCGTCGCGGGGGATCAGGCCGGGGTGTCGGAAGTCCAATCGCGGAAGCGGCGTGTTGCTCTGGGTTGCGCCGCAAGCTCAACCCATCAAGTGGACTACGCACCCCGCACCCGTTCACTCCGATTGCCACGTGCGTGTAGATTTCCGTGGTGCGCACGTCCTCATGACCCAGCAGCTCTTGGATGGTCCGCAGATCGGTACCGCTCTCTAGCAAATGCGTTGCAAATGAATGCCTCAGTGCATGGGTCGTGACCCGCTTGGCGATC
>CAIKHZ010000082.1 GCA_903827375.1 Akkermansiaceae bacterium | reverse complement strand
TTGATCTTATTATGAATGCCTACACCATTGCCCAAGACACCTACGCCGCCCTCGGCGTGGACACCGAAGCCGCCCTGCAACGGCTTGCCGCCACTCCCATCTCACTGCATTGCTGGCAGGGCGATGACGTCGGCGGTTTTGAAAAAGTCGGCGGCGAACTCGGCGGCGGCCTTGCCGTCACCGGCAACTATCCGGGCAAGGCGCGCAGCATTGCCGAGTTGCGTGCCGACCTGGAACAGGCGTACGCGCTCATTCCAGGCCGCCACCGCCTCAACCTCCACGCCTGTTATGCGGACTTCAGCGGCGGCAAGGTCGATCGCGACGCTCTGACAACCACCCAATTCCAAAGCTGGATCGACTGGGCCAAGGCGAATGGCTTGGGCTTGGACTTCAACCCGACGTATTTTGCGCACCCCAAGGCGGACGACGGACTAACCCTAACTCATCAGGACGCGGGGATCCGTGAATTTTGGATAGAGCACGGCAAGGCGTGTCGGCGGATTGGAGCTGAGATGGGCCGCCAACTCGGATCCACGACGGTGACGAACCTGTGGATTCCCGATGGCTCGAAGGATTTGCCGGCGGACCGCAAGGCACCGCGTGCTCGGTTGGAGGCGTCGCTTGACGCGGTGTTTGCCGAGAAAATCGACCCAAAATTGCATCTGGATGCGGTGGAGTCCAAACTTTTCGGGATCGGTTCGGAGAGTTATGTTGTCGGCTCGCACGAGTTCTATCTCGGGTATGCGATCAAGAATCAAATCCTTTGCTGTTTGGATGCCGGCCATTTTCATCCGACAGAAAACCTATCTGACAAGATTTCATCGGTGTTGCAGTTTGTGCCGGAAATCCTCCTGCACGTGTCCCGCGGTGTGCGTTGGGACAGTGATCACGTGGTTTTGCTAGATGATCCGACGCTGGCGCTGATGCAGGAACTGGTGCGCGGGGACTTCCTCGGCCGCACCCACATCGGCCTCGATTACTTCGACGCCAGCATCAACCGCGTGGCTGCCTGGGTCATTGGCACCCGCAACTCACTCAAGGGCCTGCTGCTCGCGTTGCTGGAACCCTACGCGAAATTGCGCGAGTTCGAGACTGCGGGGGATTTCACCTCGCGGCTGGCGCTCATCGAGGAATGCAAGTCGCTGCCGTGGGGCCTGGTGTGGGACGAACACTGCCGACGCCAGAATGTTCCGTTAGGCGCGGCGTGGCTGGACGTCCTGAAGACTTATGAGAAACAAGTCCTGTCCACCCGTGGCTGAGCCATTCGTCCAACCGCTGCGCGTCGGCCTGTTTGGCATCGGCCTCGATGCCTACTGGCCGCAATTTGCCGGACTCAAAGAACGGCTCGAAGGCTATGTCGCTCGCGTCGCCGTGAAACTCGGCAGGCAGGGCGTGGAGGTCGTCAATCTCGGGTTGGTGGACAACGCCGACCGCGCCTACGCCGCCGGTCGCGAATTCCGGCGGGCCGATGTTGATATCATTTTCCTCCACGTCACCACTTATGCATTGTCCTCCACGGTGCTACCGGTGGTTAGGCGGGCGAAGGTGCCGGTGGTGGTGCTCAACCTGGTGCCGGAGCCGGCCATCGACTACGCGACGTTCAACGCGTTGGGCGACCGGACGCAAATGACGGGCGAGTGGCTGGCATTTTGTTCGCCTTGTCCGGTGCCAGAGATTGCCAACGTCTTCCAGCGCGCCGGCATCCCCTTCCATCAAGTCACTGGCGTCCTGGACGACGATCCCGAGTGCTGGCGCGAGGTGGACGCCTGGGTGGAGGCCGCTCGGGTGGCAGCCTGCATGGCATCCAACCGGCTGGGCCTGATGGGCCACTACTACGGCGGGATGTTAGATATCTATTCAGATGTCACCTTGCAATGCACGACCTTCGGCACTCACGTCGAGTTATTGGAAGTGGATGAACTGGCCGCGTTTCGCCGCGATGTGAGTGACGCCGAGATTTCCGCTAGAATGTTAGAATTTAACGAGGTGTTCGATGTGCAGGTGGATTGTCCGGAAGAAGATTTGGCGGAGGCGGCGCGCACTGCGGTGGCGCTTGACCGGTTGGTGGCGGACTACCGGCTTGGTTCGTTGGCGTATTATTACAAAGGCACCGGAGTTGGGGACAACGAGGCGGCGCTGGCGTCGATCATTTTAGGAACCTCACAGCTGACAGGACGTGGGATCCCGGTGGCTGGGGAATATGAGGTGAAGAACGTGCAGGCGATGAAGATCATGGATCTGTTCGGGGCTGGTGGTTCGTTCACCGAATACTATGCGATGGACTTTGCCGACGACGTGGTGCTCATGGGCCACGACGGGCCCGGCCACATCGCCATTGCCCAGGGCAAGACCAAGGTCCGTCCCCTCAAGGTCTATCATGGCAAGGTCGGCCGCGGCGTGTCCGTCGAAATGGCCGTCAAACATGGCCCCGTCACCCTGCTCTCGGTCATCGAGCGGCCCGGTGGCAAACTCGCCCTGCTCTGCGCCCAAGCAGAATCGGTGCCCGGCCCTATCTTGGAAATCGGCAATACCAACAGCCGCTATCGATTCCCCTGCGGCGCACGGGCATTTATCCAGCAATGGAATGCCACCGGTCCGGCCCACCACTGCGCGGTGGGCATCGGTCATCTTGCCGATAAGCTGGCCAAGCTTGGCTGCTTGCTAGACATTGAGACCATCCGCGTCTGCTAGCGAGGCTGCGCCTCAGATGCAAGACCTGAACACCCAAGAGTAGGAAACTTGACCTAACGACAGCAATTTTAACTTTGCGACGTCACCCCTCCTGAATCGGGCGCGAACAACACCTTGCCCGTTCGATCCGCTGCGCTGAGCCGGGCCAGTGCTGCGGGAAAATCGCCGAGCTGGTGAGTGGAATCCACCGGTTGCACCAAGGCACCGGCGGCCACCCGCGCGGCCAACTCGGCATACACGCCACGCACATCCGCATCCGGGGCGTGTTCAATCCAGCGCGTCACCCACAGCCCGCGCACTTGGATGTCGCGAAAAATCAGCAGGCCGTTGGGAATTGTCAGAGGCCGCCGAGCCATCGCGCCAAAGGTGATGTGAATGCCGCCTTCTCGCAGCAAATTCATCAGGCGCAGAGCGCTGTCGCCGCCAACCGCATTGAACGCCAGCGCGGCCTTGGCTCCTCCGAGCGCGGTCTTGGCGGCAGCCAGGCTGGCTTCTTCATCTAACAATACCAAATCACCGCCGAGTTGGGTGAGTTCATCGATCAATTCGGGTCGGCGCACCAGTGAGAGCGTGCGGATGCCCAGTTCGCGGGCCAGTTGGATGACGCATCGGCCGACCGCCGAGTTGCCGGCATTTTGGACGATCCATTCGCCGACTTGTGGCTTGCCAAAGCCGTGCAGCAAGCGCCATGCGGTGGCGGGATTGACCTTGAGCATAGCGGCCTGCAGGGGATTGATCGCAGCCGGTAGCTTGAACAAGGCATCTGCTTCCACCACCGTGTGAGTGGCCCAAGTGGCGGCTCGGCGCAGGAAAATCACCTTTTCGCCTGGCTGGTAGTTAGCCGAGGCGCTGGCTTCAACCACGCCGCAGCCTTCCACGCCCGGGGTTGCCGGCAACTGAGGCTTCACGCCATAGGTGCCTTCGATGAAATTCAGATCGGCGGGATTCACCGGGGCGGCGAGCATTCTAACGAGCACCTGGCCCCCATCGAGTGGCGGCGGGCTGAACGCCTGCAGGCGGAGTTTTTCCAAGGGGGGGCCGGTTTCATCAATCACCAACCGCTGCCCGACACATGTTCCATCAACAGAATTCATGGGTTAATCTTGCCAGTGACAGCCGCACCTGCCAAGCGCCGAATCACAGTTAGGCACTAACGCAGGCGGTTGGTTCTGTCATCTGGGCAGTCTTCGGCCTCAAACCCATTTCATTCGCAGCAGCGCTCGCAGACGCGCCGCTACAAGGCATTTTATTCGCAACGGATGTCACAGACGCGCCGCTACAAGGCATTTTATTCGCAACGGATGTCACAGACGCGCCGTCGGTCCAACGTTCCACAAACCGTCGTAACGGCTTGTGGAACGATCTAATTTCATGGATTCAAGCGAAAATGCATGAATTTTCAATCTCCCGCTTGCCACTGGCGGGCACTCGCCTAGGCTCGCGGCACACGCACTCATGAAAATTTGGCTCGATGGCAATCTGGTGGACGAAGCAGCAGCGAAGATTTCGGTCTTTGATCACGGCTTGCTCTATGGCGACGGTGTCTTTGAAGGGATCCGGTTTTACAACGGCCGCATCTTCCGCTTGGAAGCCCACATCCGGCGGCTTTTTGAGTCGGCCCGGGCCATCGTGTTGGACCTGCCTTGGAGTCAAGAGGACATCTGCCGCTTTACCTGTGAGACGGTGGCTGCCAACGGCCTGAGCGATGGCTACATCCGGCTGGTGGTCACCCGCGGCTGTGGTGAGCTGGGCCTCAATCCGTACCTGTGTCCGCGGCCGTCGATGTTCATCATCGCATCGACCATCAAACTCTATCCGGAGGAACACTACACCAACGGACTCGCCCTCATCACCTGTGCCACCCGCCGGCCCGCCCCCGGTGCGCTGATGCCCCAGGTCAAGAGCCTCAATTACCTCAATAACATCATGGCCAAGGTGGAGGCGATCCAAGCCAACGCGTTAGAGGCGATCATGCTCAACGAGCAGGGCTATGTGGCTGAGTGCACCGGGGACAACCTGTTCATTATCAAAAATGGTGTTTTGCTCACCCCGCTCATCAGTGATGGCGCGCTGGATGGCATCACCCGCGGCGTCATCCTCGAGTTGGCCGCCTCCCTCGCCATCCCATTCCAAGAGCGCTCGCTCACCCGCTACGACATTTTTATCGCCGACGAGTGCTTCCTAACCGGCACTGCCGCAGAGGTCATTCCAGTGGTGTCCCTCGACCGCCGCACCATCGGCAGCGGCAACCCCGGCCCCTTGACCCGACGCTTCATCGAGGGGTTCAAACAACTCACCCACTCCAGTGGCACGCCCTTCTCATAAGTGTATTGAAAAATTTTCGTCAGCAGCGATGGGTTTTTCGTCGCATCGTGCTGGCTGAGGCCCTAGTTTTGTCCGGATATGAAATGTGACTTTTGCGATACCAAAGCGAGTGTCTTCCTCACCCAACTCGTCGAAGGGCAGATGAAGAAGGTGAGCTTGTGCGAAACTTGCGCCAAGGAGCGGGGGGTGACCGATCCAACCGGTTTCTCTCTAGCGGATTTGCTGCTCGGCGGCATCAGCGGTGAGTTAGGCGGGATGATCGGCGGTCATCAGCCGGCTGGAGGCGGCAAAGTTTGCCAAGCTTGCGGCTTCACATTGGAGGATTTGCGGCGGGTGAGGCGCTTTGGTTGTGCCGAGTGTTACACGTTATTTCGTGAGGAAATCACGCCGATGTTGCGCGGCATGCACAAGGGTGCCAGCCACGTCGGAAAAGTCCCCGAAGGCCTCATGGCCCTCCAATTCAAGCACCAACGCCTCCAAGACCTCCGCTCGCGCCTCGAACAGGCAGTTACCGCCGAAAATTACGAGGAGGCCGCTGGCCTGCGCGATGAAATCCACTCCCTCGCTTTGCCATGATGCGTTTTTCCACCCTAATCAAGAATCCTGCCGATTGGATGACCGGCGGCGCGGCGGCCCATGGGGCGGTTCTCACATCGCGGATCCGCTTGGCCCGCAACCTTCGTCGCCAGCCGTTTCCCGGTTGGGCCAAACGCGAGCAACGGGCATTGGCTCTCGAGTTGATGCGCCCATCCGTCGAGGCCCTATCCGTCATGAAAGACGCCTTTTCGCAAGAACTCAGCGATCTTTCCTCTGTCCAAAAACAGGTGCTCGTCGAACGCCACCTCGTGTCACGCGAACACGCCGCCCGCAGCGAGGGCTCCGCCGTGGTCATCGAGCGCCGCCAGTCGTTCAGTTTTATGCTCAATGAGGAAGACCACCTGCGCATGCAGGCCATCCGCCCAGGCCTCCAACTCAGCTCCGCCTTCGAGGCCCTCAGCGCCCTCGATACCGAATTGGAAACCACCCTCGAATTCGCCTTCGATCCCACCCTCGGCTACCTCACCACTTGCCCCACCAATCTTGGCACCGGCCTGCGAGCTTCCGTGATGCTGCACCTGCCCGGCTTGGTTCTCAGTGACCAAATCGGCCAGGTCCTCCAAGCCGTCGGCAAAATCGGGCTGGCTGTGCGCGGTCTCTACGGCGAAGGCACTGAATCGTTAGGTCATCTCTATCAGATTTCCAATCAATCGACTCTCGGCGAAAGCGAGGAGACGATCATCCGGCGGTTGGAACGGGTCATTGGCCAGGTGGCCGAGCACGAGCAGAACGCCCGCGAAAAACTCCTCGAAGATGATCCGGAAATGGTTGCCGATAAAATAGGCCGTGCCTTCGGTGTCCTTCGCCATGCCCATATCATCGATTCCAAGGAGGCGCTCAACCATCTGTCATTGTTGCGTTTGGGAGGGACACTGGGATTTTTTCCAGCCGACACGATCCTTCTGTGCGACTCATTGCTGATGGACATTCAGCCAGCCCATTTGCAGTTGCACGCCGTGCGCAAACTCTCCCCGGAAGAGCGCGATGCCATCCGCGCTCAAATCATCCGCTCCCGCTTGCAAAACCTCCAGTCCTCGGATACCTGTACCCCATCGGCTGGTGAGCCCCCCTCTTCCTCGCAACCCGCCAATCCCCCAGACGAATTATGAATAACTTCACCCCACGCGCCCAACAAGTCCTCGCCTTGGCTCGCAAGGAGGCGGATCGCTTCAGCCACGCCTACATCGGCACCGAGCACTTGCTCCTGGGCCTCATCAAGCTCGGCCAAGGAGTCGCCGTCAACGTCCTCCAACACATGGGCCTCGAACTCGAAGCCGTGCGCATGGAAGTCGAAAAAGAGGTCGGCTCCGGCCCACCCCAAAAATCCACCGGCACCATTCCCTACACCCCACGCGTCAAAAAAGTGCTGGCTTTTGCTAACAAGGAAGCCAAGGCCCTGAATCATTCCTACGTCGGCACCGAGCACTTGCTGTTGGGTCTGCTGCGCGAAGGCGAGGGCATCGCCGCTCGCGTCCTGCGCCGCCTCGATGTGGATATCCAGCGCACCCGCAACGAAATTCTCGCCGAAATCGACCCGAATTTCTCGCCGGAAGATTACGCTGATGAGGATGAAGATGACGATGACGATGATCTCGAAGATGGCGATGGTCCGTTCGAAGAAGCCGATATGCCTGCCCAAGGAAAGTCGCAAGGCCAAGGACCGCCTCAGGGACAAGGCCAAGCCCAAGGCCAGGAAACCCCCGGAAAAGTCAAGACCCCGGCCATCAATGCCTTCGGCCGCGACCTAACCAAGATGGCTCGCGATGGTGGCCTCGATCCAGTCATCGGCCGCGAAAGCGAGATCGAGCGCGTCATCCAAATCCTCTGCCGCCGTACCAAAAATAACCCCGTCCTCATCGGCGAAGCCGGCGTCGGCAAAACCGCCATCGTCGAGGGACTCGCTCAGGAAATTGCCAGCGGCAACGTCCCCGAATTGTTGCGCGACCGCAAGGTGATCACCCTCGACCTCGCACTGATGGTCGCCGGCACCAAATACCGCGGCCAGTTCGAAGAGCGCATCAAGGCGGTGATGGACGAAATCCGCAAGGCCAAGAATATCATCCTCTTCATCGACGAACTCCACACGATCGTCGGTGCCGGTTCCGCCGAAGGCACCATGGACGCGTCTAACATCATCAAGCCCGCCCTCAGCCGCGCTGAACTCCAGTGCATCGGTGCCACAACTCTCAACGAGTTCCGCAAGTACATCGAAAAGGATGCGGCTCTCGAGCGCCGCTTCCAACAAGTCAAGGTCGAGGAACCTTCCGTTAGCGACACCATCAAGATCCTCCAGGGCCTGCAGGATAAGTATGAAAGCCACCACAAGGCCAAGTTCACCCCGGAGGCCATCGAGGCCGCCGTCAAGCTGACTTCCCGTTATCTAACGGCGCGATTTCTGCCGGACAAGGCGATCGACGTGCTTGACGAGGCCGGGGCTCGGGCTCGTATTGGCACACTGACCCGGCCGCCGGTCATCAAGGAGTTTGAGGCGAAGATCACCCTGATCAACCGCGATAAGGTCGCCGCCATCGCCGAACAGAATTTTGAAAAAGCCGCCTCTCTTCGCGACGCGGAAAAACACACCAAAAAGGAACTCGAGGAAACCCTCAAGCATTGGCGCGCCTCCTCCGAGGAAACCGTCGTCACCGTTACCGATGACGATATCATGGCCGTGGTCTCCAAATGGACCGGCGTGCCCCTGCGCCGCATGGAAGAAAAAGAAACTGAAAAACTCCTCAAGATGGAGGACGAGCTCAAAAGCCGCGTCATCGGTCAGAACGAGGCAGTCATCACCATCTCCAAAGCTCTTCGCCGTTCGCGTGCCGACCTCAAGGACCCTCGTCGGCCCATCGGTTCGTTCCTTTTCCTAGGCCCAACAGGCGTCGGCAAAACCTATCTGGCCCGGCACCTCGCCGAGTTCATGTTTGGTGACGCGGATGCCCTCATTCAGATCGACATGTCCGAGTACATGGAAAAATTCACTTCCTCGCGGCTTATCGGGTCGCCGCCAGGCTACGTCGGCCATGAGGAGGGCGGCCAACTCTCGGAGGCCGTCAGACGTCGGCCATACTCGGTGGTGCTCTTCGATGAAGTCGAAAAGGCCCATCCGGATGTGATGAACCTATTGTTGCAAATCCTCGAGGAAGGCACGATCACGGATTCGTTAGGACGCAAGATCGACTTCCGCAATACCATCATCATCATGACGTCCAACGTAGGGGCCTCTGATATCAAGCGCCAGACGACTCTCGGGTTCGGCGCAATGGCCCAGGATCTGGCCGACCATGAGGGCATGAAAGGTAAAATCCTCGAAGAATCGAAACGCTTCTTCAAGCCCGAGTTTCTCAATCGCCTCGATGACATCGTGGTGTTTCACATGCTCGAAAAGGACGACCTCAACAAGATCGTCGATCTCGAAGTGGAAAAACTCCTCAAGCGTCTCCGCGAAAAGGACATCGTCTTTGCCCTCAGCGATGACGCCCGCACTCTTCTCGCCAGCAAGGGCTTCGATCCCGCCTACGGGGCCCGGCCGATGCGCCGCGCGGTGGAGCGCTTCCTCGAAGATCCGCTTGCCGAGGCGATCTTGCGCGGAGACGTCAAATCCGGGTCATTCGTCAATATCAGTCGCAAGCCGGACTCCGAGGAACTCCAGTTCTCCTCGAGCCAACCGGATTCCCAACCCGCTACCGCTGAGGTCTAACGAGGCAGTGGTGAAAAATGACCGCAGTGCCTTTGAAATTGTAATTTTGAAGGCCCCCAACACGACCCCACAAGGCTACGGCGGCGTCACGCTTCGGCTGACCACACGCGCGCCCCATCCAGGGGCAGCTGAGCGCAGCTAAGGTCGTATGGCACAGCGCTGACCGCCATGGCTCAGGTGTGAATATCCCCGTCACGGGGGATCTTTACGCAATCGCCCGTCCGCGGATCGCCCGCTTGGTGTGCTCGACGGTTTCTGCCTCATTCTCATCCATGCCGGCGAGAATGCCCACCAGATCGTTGGCGATTTCCTTGCGCATCTTGGCGACGAGTCCGACCCCCTTGGCTGTGATGTGAACCATGATCTTGCGGCGGTCTTCTGCGGCGTGCAATCGCTCGACATAAGCTAGATTCTCCAAGCGGTCAACCAAGCCGGTGGCGGCAGCGGTCGAATGACCCATCTTCTTTGCAATGTCTGACATGGTTAGATAGTCTTCGCTGGAAAGATAGGCTAACAGAAAGAACTGAGGGAACGAAACGTTCCCCTTGTTGAGTTCTGCGGATAGGTTGAGAATGCAGCTCCGTTGAGTAAAAATAACGAAATCAGCAAGGCGGTCGGCGTCGGCTTTGACCGACGGACCCTGTGGGGTTGGTTTCATGGCTGGTGGTTTGGTTCATGTCTTGGACATGCATGGCAGCCTGAGGAGATTGTTTAAAGTGCTGAGGGAATTCTGGCTGGTCATCCGGCAGACTTGAAAATAAACAAAACCTAAGGTACCAATGGGGACAGCCACAAGGTATTCAACATTAGCTGATCTTGGAAAGTAAAAAATCAACAATTCCCGACATTTTTCTAAAATCCTTTCATTTCATTGATTTTCAACGATTTCCGCAGATCAAGGGGGTTGGATGGTCTGGGCAGGTTGTGATTTTTTTGATATTTTCTGGGTGAGTGGGGGTGATTTTTTAGAAACAGGAGGAGGCATGAGCACGGCATCACCGACTTCGAAGGTGCCGGATTGGACGTCGGCGGCGGCGAATTGGCCGAGGGCTTCGCCGGTGGCGAGGAGGTTGGCGGTACGGGCATCGGGGCCGCGGGAGATGAGGATGGACCCGGTTGGCACGTTCCACTTGCCATAACTTTGGATGAGCACGAAGCGGTGGTCGGCCGGGATGGAGGCGATGCGGCCGACGAGAGAAGGGGCGCTGGGTTCTTGAGGAATGGGTGATTTTTTCTTCAATCCCAGCCAAGAACATGAGGTCAGCGCGAGGCAAGCGAGGCTAAGGAGAGCGGAGGATTTCATCGGAATGTGCATGGCTCAGGGGGCTAGGCGGTCGATATGCCAGGCGTCGTGATGGCGCTGGTAGAGGAAGCGGTCGTGCAAGCGGGCGGGGCCGCCCTGCCAGAATTCGATGGATTCGGGGACGATGCGGTAGCCGCCCCAGAATGAGGGCAAAGGGACGTCGCCGTGGCGGAATTTTTCGCGGATTTCGGCGAGTTTTTGGAGCAGGAATTTGCGTGAGGTAATCACCTCGCTTTGGTTAGATACCCAGGCACCGATTTGGGAATCGCGGGGGCGGGAGGCGAAGTACCGAAGTGATTCGGCGGTGGAGATGGATTCGGCGCGGCCCTGAACCATGACCTGGCGTTCGAGGGTGATCCAAGGGAAGAGGGCGCTGACTTGGGGGTTGGCGGCGATGTGGCGGGATTTGCGGCTGCCGTAGTTGGTGAAAAACACGAAGCCGGAGGCGTCGAAGTATTTGAGTAGGACCACACGCTGGTAAGGCATGCCGCGATCATCGACCGTAGCGAGCGCCATGGCATTGGGCTCGGGCACCTGGAGTTCGGTGGCCTGGGCGAACCAATCGGCGAATTGTTCTATTGGATCGGTTTTGAGGTCGGCCCGGTGCAGGCCCCGGTTGGAGTATTCCCTGCGAAATTCGGATATATCCATGCCGGTTTCATAGACTTGCGCGAGATGCGGTGCAAGGCTGGCGGTGGTTTCTTTTTCCGGGATTGCCGGAGCAGGCAAACTCCGATTGAATTCCGGCCATGCCACTGCCATTCCAGCCGTTCTCAGTTCAGCATTGGGTCACACTCGTTATTGGCGGAATCGTCTTGTTAGGCTTGTTGGTGGCTGGCAGGCGCGGTGGCAAGGCCCGGGCCATATCCACCGGGCTGTTGGCATTTGCCAATCTCACGGTTTATCCGCTGAGTGTGGCGGCCTGGTTATCGCTTGGGGACCCCCTCGCGCCGGACAAATACATGCCTCTCCACTTGTGCGATTTTGCGGCCATCATCGCCGGTTTTGCCCTGCTCACCCGCCACCCGCTTCTGTGCACGCTGACGTATTTTTGGGGATTGGCGGCCACATCCCAGGCGCTGATCACCCCGGCGCTCACGGTGGCCTTTCCCAGTTGGCCCTTTGTGATGTTTTTCGTGCAGCACTTTGCAGTGGTCGGTGCGGCGCTCTATTTGGTGCTGGTGGATGGCTGGCGGCCCAGGCAACCGCTGTGGCGGGGGCCGGGCGAGGCATTTGGCTGGGGAGTGGGTTACTTGTGCATGGTCATGGGCGTCAACCGCGCGCTGGGGACCAATTTTGGTTTTGCCAGTCATCCGCCGGACAATCCCAGCCTGCTGGATCACCTCGGGGCATGGCCGTGGTATTTGGTTTCCTCGCTGGGCATGGCTCTGGTGTTGTTTAGTTTGCTGGCCCTGCCGTTTCGGGCGGGTCGGCCCGGGAGACCTCCCCGCTGAGAAGACTCAGACAGTGGACCCTCTGGAAAACAGCCGATTCTTAACTCTTGTATCCACAAATCATTCCCTTTGCGTCTCTTGCGTTCTATTGCAGCTAGTCATCTGCCGATTCAGGGCAAAACGTTTGCGAACCCGATAGAGGGCTTTGAGCATGCCCCAAGCATCGCGCAGGGGATGAACTTTGCCTCCATGTTTCTGGGTCCAGTTCACCGGATGTTCCTGCCATGCGGCACCGCTGTGGTGCAACGCGCAAAGAAGCTCGGAATCGAAGGCCAGGCCGATTTCCCGGAGGTCCGGGGCGATGCGCCGGTAATCCACTCCGCGTAAGACTTTTGCCCCACATTGCAGGTCCTCGGATCGCAGACCCAGCATCCCATCCGCCACCGCCAGAAATACCCGGTGCAGCACCCCACGATAAAAACTTTCCTCTATGTGTGTGTCCTGCGTGCGCTTGCGGATGCCCATCACCGAGCAACCCGCTGCCACCGCTGCCTCTATCAGAGAGACGGTTTGCGCCGCTGACACGGCCCCATCGGCATCGACAAAAGCCAGCCACTCGGCCTGCGGGTCTAGCGCCCAAGCCTCGCGAACCACCGAGCCCTTGCCATAATGCGCCGCCGCAAAATGCAGGCTCACCTGCGGAAACACCGCCGAAAATTCCTCCAACAGCCTGGTCAGCCGTGCCCGGTCGCCCGCCTCTGATCCGTCATCCGCAATGATCCAGCGCAGCGGAAGCCCGGCACCCGCAAGCGCGGCAGCCAATTCCGGCCCGAAACCAGCCAGCCGCGCAGAGTCGTTCCATACGGGCGTGACTAACAATATTGTAGTTGGCAGCTGGGGCATGGCGGGCGGGATCTGGTGCATTGATACCGTGCAAGGGGACGGCCTCTTTCAGCGTATTGGTCTGCCACATGGCTAGAAAAATTGGGATCATCGTGTGTTGGGTTGGGGTGATGGCTGTCGGAGTGTGGTTGCGCTTCGACGGGTTGTCATCGCGGCCGTTTCACTGTGACGAGGCCACGGGAGCCCGCATCACGGCGCGGCGCATGGAATCGGGCAACAGCCAGTTCGACCCGCAGCATTTTCACGGGCCCTTGCTCAGCAGCCTGGCCATGCCGCTGTGCCGCGCTCGCGGAGAAACGTGTTGGCAGGAGTTGACCAAGGGCAGCCTGCGCTTGGTGCCGGCCATCGCCGGTTGCCTGTTGGTGCTACTTCCGTTAGGCTGGCGGCGGCGCTGGGGTGATGCGCCGATGCTGTTAGCGGCAGCGCTGCTGGCCACCTCGCCGCTGTTGGTTTACTACAGCCGGATGTTCATCCACGAGTCGGTGTTCGGGTTGTTGGGAATGCTGGCCCTGATGGTTGTTCTAACCAAACCAAAATGGGGGCTGCCGGGTATTTGCATCGGCCTGATGTTTGCGACGCGAGAGACGTTTGTTATCAGTGTGATCGCTTGGTTAGGCGCGGCCGGACTCGTCGCGCTGGGTCGGCGCGAGTGGCTGACCCGCAGTGCGCTAACTGCCGGGTGGCGGACGTGGCGCCTGCCGCTGGCGTTCTCGGTGGTAAGCGCGGCGCTAACTGCGGGATACTTCTACAGTGACGGGCTGCGCCATCCCGCAGGGGTGTGGGATGCTGTGCAAACGTTCTTTGTTTATAAGACAGGCGCCGGCCATGACAAACCGTTCTTCTATTACCTGAATTTCCTAACTATTCCTCACAAGGCTGGAGGGCTGTGGTGGTATGGCACGCCGGTGGTCGTGCTCGCGCTGGTGGCCTTTTGGGCGAGTTTCCGGCGCGGGGCGATGGAAGAAAATAGACGGCTGACGATTCGATTTTTCGGCTATGCGGCGCTGGGGCACTTTATCATTTACGGGTTGATTGCGTATAAGACGCCATGGCTAATGGTGTTGCCATGGGCCCATGTGTGTGTGTTGGCGGGCCTGGGTGTGGCAGGCGTGGCAGGCACTCGACGGGTGTGGAAGGGCTGCGTGATATTGTTAGTTAGTTTGACGTTGATATCGCAGTACCGGCAAGCGAGATATGCCACTGGCCGGTTGGCGTCCGACGCTCGAAATCCGTTTGCTTATGTGCCGACGCGGCGGGACATCGAAGGGATTGGGCCATGGATGCAACAACTTGCCGCCAAGGCACCACAACACACGGTGGAGCCCATCGCGGTGATTGGCAGCGGATATTGGCCGCTTCCGTGGTACCTTCGCTCATTCAAATCCATCGGCTACTGGCAGCAGCCACCGGCCAACTTGGCGGAGTTGCCGATGGTGTTGTGTGTGCCAGAATCAGCCGAGGCGGTCATGACCCAACTCGCCACGACCCATACGCCTCGGCCACGTGGTTTGCGTGACAACGTGGCGCTGACCATGTTTATCCGCAATGACATCTGGGACGCCTGGATGAAACCCGACGAGCCATGACGCCGCCCTTGTCACTGCCGGATTCCGAGGTCTTCACCCATGAGGCGATGCATACCACTTTTTGCCTGCGGCTCATCGGTGATGACTCGCAGTGGGTCGCCGCTGCTGCTAGAGAGTGTCTGGAAATGGTCGATGACCTCGAGGGGAAACTGAGCCGGTTCATTGATGGTAGCGATGTCTTCCGCATCAACCGCCTGCAGGCCGGCGAAACCCTCTACCTGAGCGATGCCTGCCATCAGTGCCTGCTGCTTGCCATGCAGGCTCACACTCTAACTGGCGGATTGTTCGACATCACCGCCGGCAGTCGCATTGCCCATCGGAAGGCCGGTGGCAGCGGGCCGTTGCCGGACCTAACCGGCCGATTGCTCATCCATCCGGATGTGGCTGCCATCACCTGCGAATGCCCCGGCCGTGAAATCGACCTCGGCGGCATTGCCAAAGGCTTTGCCCTCGATCAAATGGTCGCTCGGTTGGCCGATTGGGGAGTGACCGGGGGCTTGCTGGCGGCTGGTGCGAGTTCGTTGCTGGCCGTCGGCCCGCAGGCGTGGCCGGTGCGGCTTGGCGGCGAGTTGGAGGCCCGCCATATCGCGCTCACCAATGAGTCGCTGAGTGCATCGGGCACGGAGGTGCAGGGCAGTCACATCGTCCATCCTGTGGGTGAGGGCTGTGAAGCGAATTATTTGAGTCAGCGGGTGTGGGCGCTGGCCAAATCCGCGGCTCTCGCCGAAGTCTGGTCCACTGCCCTGATGTTGATGAGCCGCGAGGATGCCGCCGCCATTGCGGAGCAATCCACGCTGCTGCATGCCTACGCTGAGTTTGACGGCCGGGTGGAGCTGCTGAAATGAGGGGTGGCCATGCGCCTAGTTAGGGATCTTTGTTCGAGCACACTCAAAGAGAGGTGGCCACACTCCTTGAAGGAGACACTCGCCTGTCTTAACTTGACGCGTATGCCGGGCCGAACTAAAAGTCTTGCCGATGAACGGAGCCCAATCATGAACCACGGCATGCGCAAGGCCTTGGCGATGATGGTATGGCCGGGTTGCTTGCTCGTCGGGGCGGCATGGTCGATGGCGGCACCGCTGGCGACTCCTTACACAGCGGACCCTGAGACGCTGCACTTGTGGCACCTCGATGAGCCCGCTCCACCCTTCCAAGATCTAGGCACCAGACCTACCCTGCTCTGGGGGCTACTCAACGGGGCCCAAGCGGGTGCGCCGGGCTTGGACGGGTTCGCTACGGCGGTGCGTTTCGTGCATTCCGCTCAAAGCGAGCCAGGTGTGGTGCGGCCGTACGGTCCGATTTTATTGGCGAATCCGAGACTTGGCATCAGTCATGGCGGCGATGAGAACGCGCCCATACCGGTGATGGGTGAGGACGGTGCCTTCACCATGGAAGCGCTGGTCAAGCTCGACATGCTGCCATCGGCCTCGCCTGGATTTGCGGCGGATATCATCACGATGGATCACGAATCCTCCGAGCACCGGGTGTTCCTGTTCCGCATCGAAAAACCCGGCTTCCTATCCTTCGTCCCGCTTTTCGGTAATGAGGTGCGCGGCGGCGGGCTGGCTACCATCCCGACGAGCGGACCAAACGCCATCAATACCCGGGACTGGTTCCACGTGGCCATCACCTACGACGGAAATAAGTCCGTGGCTAACAACCTCAGGTTTTATTGGACGCGTTTGGGTTCGGGGGCGGAGGCGGCCAACCAGATCGGCAGCGGCACCCTGTCGGCGGACCTGCGCCGCGAGCTCGGGGATTTCGCCATCGGCAACACCGGAAAATTCAACGACCTCGGTCCATTTGAATTTTTTCCAGGCAGCATCGACGAAGTGCGCATCAGTCGCATCGCAAGGAGACCCCATGATTTCTGCTTTGTCAGCCCCGAGGCAAAAGCCCGGGCCGATACACGCCTCACTCCGGCTCATCCGCAGCCGGCGCGGGCAGAACTCAAGCTGCGGCAGGTTTTTGTGGATGATGCCGTCGTGCCACCGCGCCAGGACGCAACCCCGATGGTTCTAGGGCCGGGGCTGCACCGCTTGGATTTTGATTTTGGCTTTCCCGTGGGCGTGCTGGCCGATCCACTCGCGGTGAAATGCCGTCTCGACGGTCTTGATGAGGACTGGCATCCGGCTGCCAGCGGCATGACGCTGACCTTTGAAATGTTAGGTCAAGACGACCAGTTGCTGGCGCGCACCGAATTTTACGCAACTCGCTCGAGTTCGGGGTGGGGCAGGGATGTTTTGGACTCGCGGCTGACACTGCGGATCGAGCCCTTGTTTATCCCGGAAAACTCCCGCCGCATCCGGGTGGTCATGTCCTCAGGTGCCCCGGATACCACCGGTTGCTGGGTTATTGATGATCTGTCGTTGACGCGCTCCAGCAACCCCGAGGCAAACCTGTGGGCCAACGGCGGTTTCGACAAAGGCGAACGCACCGATCAGATCGGCGGCATCCCCGACGGCTGGTTCCGCGGCGGAAGCGAGCCAGCCATTGCCCGGGTGATGCAGGGCGCAAGCCCAGAACTCGGCCTGTTGGACGCCGAGCAGGATCACTCGGGATTCTGGACATGCACCCAAAATCTAAGCGTCCGGCCGGGGCCGGGAGGCGAGACGTTTCGCTTGGCTTGGATGGAGGCGTTCAACGTCATCTCCGGCTCCTTGCTGCGCTCTACCTTCTTGAACGTGCCCCCAGGAAAATACACTTTCCGGGCCATCGCTGTGGCTGATAGACCGCTGGGCGGCACCAGCCAACTGGCGTTTTCCATCATCGTCCGCCAGCCGTTTTGGCAACAGGCGTGGTTTTTGCCCCTGCTCGCTGCGGCAGCGGTCATGTTCGTTGGCTGGGCCTTGTTTCGCAATTACCGCCGCCGGGCCCGGGCCCGTATCGCCACCATCAGGCAGGCCAACGCGATTGAGCGGGACCGGGCCCGGATTGCCCGTGACATGCACGACGATCTGGGCACCCGCGTATCCCTGATGAAACACGCCGCCTCGGTCGTGCGCCAAGCCATCGAGCATGATTCGGCCCAGGCCAGTCGTCAGGTGCAGCGCTTGGAGTCCGCAGCTTCAGATCTGGTGCTGGCCATGGACGGCTTGGTGTGGGCGGTCAATCCCGCCAACGACACGCTCGAGCACCTTGCCAGTCACTTGTCGGGTGTGGCGCAGGAGATTTTTCGCGACGCGCCCGTCACTTTGCGTTTGGCGATACCAACGGATCTGCCCGAGTTGCTGTTGCGCTCGGATTTCCGCCACCATTTCTCACTCATCGTCAAGGAAGCCCTTCACAATATCCTCAAGCACGCCGGCCCCTGCGAAGCCACACTGGAACTCACCGTCGAAGGCGACTCTCTGGTGGCAATCATCACCGATACGGGAGCCGGCTTTGATCCCGCACATCCCAAAGCTGGCAACGGCTTGCACAACTTAATCGCCCGCACCGCGGAAATCCATGGCACCTGTGATATTCAATCGGTGTTCGGTCGTGGCACTTGCGTGATTTTTCGCTGTCCGCTTCACTCAAATCCATTACCCTGAAATCAGCTCATGCAACCTACCCCGCGCCGCGTCGTTATCGTCGAAGACGATTCCCTGTTCCGGGAATCGTTCCTGGAAATCATCGCCGCGACCGATGCTTGGACTGTCGTCGGTTGCCATGTCCATGCCGAATCAGCCCTCGATGACATCCTCTTGGATCCGCCGGAGGCGGTCATCGTCGATATCCAGTTGCCGGGGATTTCCGGCATTGAACTTGTTAGAAAACTCAAGCCGCAGTGCCCTGCCACGCAATTTCTGATGGTGACGGTGTTTGAGGATGCCGACAAAGTCTTTGAGGCGCTCGCCGCAGGGGCCTCCGGCTATGTCTTGAAACGCGATGTGCATGCTCGGCTGCTAGAGTCCCTCGACGACGTGCTGGCCGGTGGCGCTCCGATGTCCAGCGCCATCGCCCGCAAGGTGGTGCAGCATTTCCAGCTGCCGGTGCCTGAACCCGGGGATGATTTTCAGCTGACCCAACGCGAAAAGGAAACCCTCGACCTGTTAGTTAAAGGATTTTTTTACAAGGAAATTGCCAGCGAACTGGGGATCCGAATCGATACCGTAGCCTTCCACCTCGGCAATATCTATCGAAAACTTCAGGTCCGTACACGCAGCGAGGCCATCCTCAAATACATGCATCGAGAGGCAAAGTCCTGAAAGGAGCTCAGGGGAACACCGCACGGTAAAAGCGGGCGGCGGGTAGCGGTTGCGCATCGAGGAAACTGAAACTGCCGTCATCGGCCGCTACCACGGTGGCACGTGTGATCCATGCCGCGGGGTCGGCGAGCGCGTCGCTCGCTTGGATTCGATAGATTCGCCCAGCCACCCCGGAAAACACGACCCGGCTCGATCCGTTAGGTTGGAGCTGGATCGAGAGTGCATGTTGGACCGGGGCGTCTGGCGGAATGATGGCGATGTGGACAGTTAGATTTACAATTCCGCCTTGGGCGTTGCGGATTGTGGTTGTATGCGGGATCACTGCAGAAGGGCGCGGATAATTCCCAGGTTGCGGGTCGAAGTCATGGGCGTTGGGGCGTGAAACGTCACCTTGTCAGACCTATTCAACACCCGTTTGGCCCATGCTCCCACCTCCTCGTTTATGGAGGTTCGATTTTCTGTAATTCCAGACATCAGATTCGCTATAAATAATTTATTTCCAATGAGTTGCGCAATACTCCATAAATAGGGAGGTTTACGGAATTCGCTTTCTCGACTAGGCGTTGCCATTCCTCCGCAGCTTCCATCGTGGAAACTGTGGAGAACTCAAATTGATATATAACAAAATCCCCGAAACCGCCTATGAAACCTCGCTATCTCCGCCATCTTCCTCAGACGTTCGTCGTCTGCATCGCCCCTCTCTTGGCCTGTGCCACGGCATTCGGCACCGTCGTCGCCACCAATGAGTCCAACGGTTCCGGCCAATGGACGCTGCCCTCAGGCACCAACCTGCTCACTGGCCGGACGCCCTCAACCAGTCCGAGTACCCACGAAGGGTCGTCGAATACTTGGAACACGGTCATCGATGCCACCCTCGGTGATACCGGCGGCTCACCCGCCACCAGTTGCACGCCAAACAATGGAGAGTCGGTCATCTTCCCGCTGGATCTCGCCGCCAAGCCCGAGGGCTATAACATCACTTCCTTCGATTCATACAGCACCTGGGGCAACAGTGGCCGGGATGACCAGAATTACATGATCCAGTATTCCACGGTGGCCAATCCCGGTACCTTTATCAACCTCTCCACCGTGGGTTGGCACACCGGCAACGACCGCTCCACCCACGTCCGGCTCACGGATAACTCCGGCGTCCTTGCCAGCGGAGTCGCTGCCATCAGACTCATCTTCGACCGCCAGGAAAATGGCTACGTCGGCTACCGCGAGTTTGTCCTCCAAGATACACCCACCGTTGTCTGCGTCGATAACCAGTCCCGCGATGACAATACTTGGCCGCCCCTCGTCGGACCCAATCTCCTCGCCGGCATCACCCCGACCGACCCGTCCCCGACCATCCAAGAAGGCTCGACGGGCACTTGGGCAACACTTACCGATGGCAGCCTCGGCGATTTCACCACACCCGCCTCAAGCTGCACTCCTAGCAATGGCCAGACAGTGACCTATCCGCTGGACCTATCCGCCAAACCCGGCGGCTATGACATCACCTCCTTCGAGTCCTACGGCGCATGGGGTAGCAACGGCCGCGACGACCAGACTTATACCCTCTTGTATTCGACGGTGGCGGATCCAACGACGTTCCTGCCGATCTCCGAGGTGTACAATCACAGCGAATACAATGGCCCTAACAACCGGAGATCCACCCGCACCCGGGTGACTGGCAATGGTGGCCCGATGGCCTTGGGAGTGGCCGCCATCCAAGTGAAGTTTCACGACCAGGAAAACGGCTACACCGGTTTCCGTGAGTTTGTCCTGCGTGACACACCGCTGGCCACTCACATTCTGACTGAGGCTAACAGCACCAACCTTTGGACGCTGCCCACCGGCACCAACCTGCTGAGCAATACCCTTCCGAAAACTCCCACGACTGCCGCTAACGCCAACCATGGCAATGGCGATGTTACCAATTCCGATTGGACGGTGCTGACCGACGGGTCCCTCGGTTCCGCCGGCAACCAAATGCAAAGTGTCGCGCCTCTAAACAACACTTCCGTCATTTTCCCCTTGGACATTTCGACTAACACCAAGGGCTATAACCTCACATCGCTCGATAGCTACTGTGCTTGGGGCGACAGCGGCCGCGATGACCAGAACTACGCGGTCTATTATTCCACGGTGACGGATCCGACCAACTTCATCCTGTTGGATTACATCTACAATCCAACCACGGCGTCCATCAACTCGACCCACAGCCGCCTCTCGGCATCGTCAGGTTTTCTCGCTTCCAACGTGGGCGCTGTCAAATACGTCTTCAACAACCAGGAAAACGGCTATGTAGGGTTTCGCGAACTCATCGCTTTAGGCAGCGCGGTGCCACTGGCCAGCCCCCTCACATGGTCGGGCTTGAGCGGCTCCGGCAGTTATGCCAACTGGACCAGCAATGCGGATAACAATTGGAAGGATGCGGGTGTGAGCTCGACGTTTACCAGCATCGCGCCGCTGACGTTTGACAACACCGGCGTCAACACCAATATGAGTATTCCGGCCGCCATCACCGCAGCCAGCTTGACCTTCGCCAACAACAGCCCGCATTTCTATGCGTTCAACGGTCAGTTGCTCACAGTCACTAACGAAGTAGCACTAACCGGTTCTGGCACGGTCGCTTTTGGCAATTCCTTGCAAGCCGCCGGACTCACGGTGTCGGGTGCCGGCAATCTGACTCTCAGCGTCGATAACCTTCTCACCGGAAGTTCGACAGTGAACAACGGCACGCTCACCCTCGGCAGCGATGGCGCATTGGGCAGTTCCGCATTGGCACTCACCGGAGGCACCGCTAACTTTATGTCCGCTAGCCCTGTGGTCAACAGTATCTCGGGTACCGGCGGAACCATCTTGCTCGGCACTCAGACAGGCGGCAGCAGCGCTACCAGCCTGAGCGTGGGCGACTCAACGTCGGCCATTTTTGCTGGGGCCATCGCCAACGCCTCCGCTTCGGCACGCGGCAGCCTGGTCAAAAATGGCAGCGGCTCGCTGACATTGGAAGGAACCAACACCTACACCGGCACGACCACCGTGAACGCGGGTGAACTCAAATTGGGCAAACGCCTGTCCCTCTACAATGGCAACACCGCATCATGGACCGCATCTAACATTCTTGTGTTCAGCGATCTAACCCTCCAGATGGGCGGACCCGGTGATTTCACCAGTGCCGACGTGGTCGCGCTCAACACCGGCGGCTTCGATCCATCCGCCATCCTCGGCTTGGACACCACCGATGGCGATGCCATCATCTCTGATGCGCTCAGCGGCGGTGTCAAACTCGTCAAAGAAGGCAATAACACGCTGGAGTTCTCCGGCACGAACACCTTCTCCCAAGGCATCACCGTCAATCAAGGCACCATTGAGCTGGCCAACCCAAGCGGCATTTCGATGCCCAGTGACCTGACGATGGGCAACGTCACCTTTGACATTTGGGCGAACATGGACTTTGACAACCAATTCGCTCCCACATCGCTGATCAAGTTCCATACCGGCCCCGGAGCGGTCAATGGCAAGGTCAACCTCCGAGGCACTCATCAGGCGGTAGGGGGTCTGGAAAGCACGTCGGGCAACCGCATAGCGATTGTTCAGAATGACGAGACGACGGCACCAGGCTACACGACCAATCCGGGGGTCTGCTCATTGGCGATCAACACGGATACCGGCAGTTTCCACAGCTTCTTCGGCATCATCCGCAATAACGACGGAGCCTCGCTGTCCCTCATCAAGAACGGCCTTGGCACCCAGGAATTCATCAACACGCCTGTTCAGGGCTACGGCTACAACGGCCTCACCACCATCAACGAGGGCACGCTCCAGCTCACCTTCGCCAGTGGCGACAATGGCTTCGGCTCCAACGTCCTCGTCAACAGCGCAGGTACCCTGTATTTTCACCAGATCAACGGCGATCTCAGCTTTGACCGGGAAATCTCCGGTGAGGGCCATGTCGTCGTCGATGGCGTCAATGCCGTGCGCATCAACAGCAACAACAACTCCTGGTCCGGCGGTACCACCGTCGGTGTGGTTGACCACGAATGGTTTGGTTACCTCGCTCTCGAGGGCGGTAATGCTTTGGGAGCGGGCGAAGGAACCTCTGCCGGCGGCCACTGCGCAGGCGGTTTGATGACTCCCTCCAACGTCATCACCGTCAACAACGGTGCCACTCTGGCGCTCGACGGCATCGCGCCGCTCGGCCAATCGGGCATCCTTCCCCAGTACGGGTTATCGATTCACATCACTGAGAATTCGACGCTCTCGGGCGGCAGTAACACCACGGCATTTGTGACCAATATCACCCTCGACGGCGGTAAAATTGAAATCACCAACGGTGGCAACGCTGCCAACTTCGGCACCGATTTGGCGCTCGTCGGAACGTTGGTGGTTGGCGGTGTTAGCACCGTGCCTGCGGAGATCCACACCCCTGTTGCCGGGCCGTATGCCAATGCGTCGTTAGGCTCCAATGGCCTGCCGGGAACCGTTTTCCAGGTGGCCGATGTCACGTCCAGCAGCGCCACCGACCTCACGGTCTCCTCGATCCTGCGCGACATCGCCACCCATGCCTCGCCGCTCACCAAGACCGGTCCGGGAACCATGTTGCTCTCAGGTGCCAATACCTACACCGGAGAAACCACCATCCTCGAAGGTGAACTCATCGTGAGCGGGGATTCCATCGTTGATACGAACAAACTGGTGATCAACGGCGGCAAACTCGGGATCGTGGATGCGGCCAATGAAACCGTCGGCACCCTGTTCTTCGGTTCCACCCAACAAGTTGCAGGCACCTACGGCAGCACCAGCTCGTCCGCCACCTATAAGGATGACAGCCGCTTCGCCGGATCCGGAATCCTCACCGTCACCACCAGCCCGGTGGCCAATCCCTACGATGTGTGGTCCGCTCAAATCACCGATATCAACCAGCGTGGCCGCAATGCCGACCCGGATGGCGACGGATTCACCAACCTTCAGGAGTTCCTGTTTGGCACCTCGCCAATCGCTAACAATGGCTCGCTCACTCAGATGGAAAAAACGCCCTCTGGCCTGATCCTGAGCTGGAATCAGCGTGCCACTGGCACTGGCTCTTATGTGTTAGAAGAAAGCGCAACCCTGATGGAAGGTTCATGGTCTGCCAGCACGGCAACCATCTCGGACAATGCCGTCCAAGACCTGCCAGACTATGTGCGCAAGCAAGCGCTCATCCCGCTCAACAGCCCACGCAAGTTTGTGCGGGTTGTGGCTGCCGAATGATCCTTGCCGCCGTCGCCGGTGCGCGAGGGCAAGCGGCGGCCATGTG
>CAIKHZ010000081.1 GCA_903827375.1 Akkermansiaceae bacterium | reverse complement strand
GGCATTGCGCTTCCGCCCACAGTCGGCCATTAGGGAATCCGACTTGTTCGGTTCGTTGTCGAAAGCGGGGTCGAGCGCTGAATTCTGAGCTCATGGGCCATCGGCGGTCATAGAAGCGCCGCTACAAGACAGCCCTAGCAGCGCCGCCTCTCTGAGGACTTGGGGAAGGCTGCGCATGGCGAAAATCCTGATTTTCGGTTTCACTTTGCAGATCAGTCGTGCGATGCCACGAAGAATTTGCAAGCCAAGGCGGGCAGAAATGCTAGTTCTGAGACTTGCGAGCGATTTCCATGCGTCCGACGTTCCCTCCCCCCGCCCGGGACCTGCTTCACCGCCGCATCTCCCATTTTCAAAAGCAACCCGCGCAGTGAGCCCGGCTTTGGCTTTCTCTCTTCACCTCCCAGCCGCAAGGCCACCCCATGCCTCTCCAACCCAATTTTCGTTGCAACGTTCGCGCGAGTTTTGCGACGGCGTTTAAGACCTGGCGCCTGAAGCATCACGTGCCCCTCAAGCAAGTAGCGGAGAGCTTGGGCGTGTCGATCGCCACCGTCAATTCCTGGGAACTGGGCCTCCGATTTCCCACCGGCTGCAACTTCGAACTGCTGGCCAATTACACCGGCCTCCCGCCATGCCGGCTCCTCTGCGTGATGGCCGACCAATGCGTCCCGTCCGCCTGCCTGCTGGCAATGGGCCACCCACCCGACGAGGCTTCACATCCTCAGCCGTGAAGGCCGATGTTGCGGGGAGGCGGGGAAATCAAACCAGTGGAGCCTTTCGTCATAGGCATTGAAGTCCAGCATTCTGAAGATATAGGTGGTGGCTCAGTTCTTTCGGTCGGTGTTATTTCAGACCCATAGAAAAGCCAGACTTGGCCTGGCGCAGTGGAATGTCACGGAGTGACGAAATGTGTTTGAGATCCGATCGAGTGTCTTTCGACGCGCCACTTGCTTGCCGCGCTGTTCGCGGGTGCCGATCACCCAGCCAAGCTCGTTGGAATTTCACTTTAAGTGTAAAATGAATTCTTGTCCTTCGGGAAAAATTCATCAGGGTTTGCGTTTGATCCTTTGGTTAGACTAGCCCTACTTTCCAATCCATACCCGCATGAAAACACTCCTCGGATTCCTTACCGTACGTCACTCGGCCCATATCACCTGGCTTGCCCTGCTGGGGTGCATCCTGGTTTTCTTGCTGGTCCCTGCGGCTCGTGGGGCCAGCACGTTCGCAGGCACGGGTTCTCTCGCCACAGCGCGCGGATTTCACACCGCGACGCTGCTGCCGAGCGGGAAGGTGCTCGTTGCTGGGGGGGTTGACAGCAGCAGCGCCCCTCTCGCCAGCGCGGAACTCTACGATCCAGCCACCGGAACTTGGGCAGCCACCGGCTCCCTTGCCACCGCGCGCTATTTTCACACTGCGACGCTGCTGTCCAACGGCAAGGTTCTCGTCGCAGGGGGAGCTGGCGGCAATAACAATACCGCCATCGCGGAACTCTATGATCCGACGACAGGCACTTGGGCGAGCACCGGCACCCTCGCCACCGCGCGCAGTCAACACACCGCTACACTCCTGCCCAACGGCAAGGTGCTCGTCGTGGGGGGCTGGAGCCCCGGCGGCTATCTAGCCAGCGCACAACTCTATGATCCGGCGACAGGCATCTGGAGCCCCACAGGTTCCCTAGCCACCGCACGCGATTGGCACACGGCGACACTTTTGGCAAACGGCAAGGTGCTTGTCGCCGGAGGGGAAACAAGCGGCTCAGCCATCTTAGCCAGCGCAGAGGTTTACGATCCAACCCCTGGCACTTGGAGCGCCACCGGAGCCCTTGCCACAGCGAGGAGATATTTCACCGCGACCGCCCTAGCAAACGGAAAGGTTCTGGCGGTCGGGGGGCAAACAAGCGGGGCCAGCACTGAGCTTTACGACGCAAGCACGGGCATCTGGAGCGCCACCGGGTCACTCGCCAGCCCACTCTTTGGCCATGCCGCAACGCGGCTAGACAACGGCACCGTGCTCGTCGCGGGAGGAGTGGGAGAAGCCGATTACGAAACCAGAGCGCAGGTTTATGATCCGGTCACGGGCCTTTGGCGCGCTACCGGCTTGCTCTCTACCGCACACGCTTACTTTACCGCCACGCAATTGCCCGGCGGCAAGGTGCTTTACGCAGGCGGATATAACAGCGGCAGCGGCGGCAGCTATCTCGGCGGCGCGGAACTTTTTAATTTTGGCACGGGCATGGACCCCATCACGGACACCTCGGCCCCGGTGGTCCAAAACTTGAGCGCTTCGCCAACACCGGTGGACATCAGCAGCGACCCGCAATACGTCTCCATCCAAGTGCGAATCACAGATAGTGCCGGCTTTTACAGTGGGCGTTTGCATGTCTTGTCACCTTGGGTCATGGCCAACCAAGCATTCAATAACTGGATAGACATCCGCGATTCCAATCGCATTTCTGGCAACGCCCAAGACGGGATCTACTCCGCCACTCTCTATGTTCCCTATGCAGTGGAGGCAATCGGCACTTGGATGGTCGATGTCGTCGCTCTCTCTGACATCTTCTACAACACCGCGACGGAACCCAGCGGCCACTCGATCTCCTTTGAGGTGACGGGCGATTTTACGGCTCCGCAAATCCCAAGCTGGAGCGTGACCCCTGGAACGGTGGAGGTGAATGGTGCTCCAGGACCGTTCACGATGGACATCCGGGTGACCGATGCTGAACTCGGCTTGAGTAGCGGTTCGGTGAATTGGCAGAGCCCGGACTGGCAACAATCAGAGGGTGCCACCTTCGACGCGTCCAACCGCATCTCCGGCACGGCTCAAGATGGAATCTATCGGCTCACGCTGACTATCCCCCAGGATACAGCGGCAGGTATTTGGATGCTGACAAACGTCACCGCAACCGACGGTCGTAACGCAATATCGCTGCAAGACTGGCAATTCCCGCCTGACAGCGCGGCGACTATTCTCGTGACAAACACGCCTCCGGCACCGGAACTCAAAGTGGAACAACCGGCTGGCCGAGGTCTAACAAACGGTGGCTCGCCGGTGTCCTTCGGCACGGTAACTGTGGGCGACAGCGCACCGAAAAAAACCTTCACCATCCGCAACACCGGGCCCGGGCCCCTCAGCGGCCTGCTCCTCACTTTCGATGGCCCGCAGGCCGCCGACTTCTCAGCCGAGCAACCCGCAGCCACCACCCTAGCGCCCGGACAAAGCACCACTTTCACCGTGCAATTCACCGCCAGGGCTGCGGATGCTCGCAATGCGATTATCCGTCTCGCCAGCAATGCACCCGGGGCGCAAGATCCGTTTGACATCGCGCTCACCGGCACGGGCAGGGCGGCATCCGTGCCTCCGCAACTGGTGAAGGATATGTTTACCGGTGCCGCGCCTAACGGATCTTCAAACCCCTACCTGTTCACGGCGGTTGAGGGCACGGTTTTCTTCGTGGCGAGCGACGGCGTGCATGGCTATGAGTTATGGAAAAGCGATGGAACAGAGGCTGGCACGGTGATGGTGAAAGACATCCTCGCGGGGAGTGCCTCAAGCGCCCCGGCCCAGCTTGTGGCGATCGGAGGAAGGTTGTTCTTCACGGTGCAAAATAGCAGTTCCGGCACGGATCTGTGGACTAGCAATGGCACGGAAGCTGGCACGGTTCGGCTCATGGAGGGATCGTCCGCCGCGCCGACCAACCTCACAGCCATGGGCAGCTCGCTGTATTTCACCCGGAGCTATCAAACCCAGGAAGCCCCACTCTGGGGCGGAAATCCAGTCACCACCGCAACCGCAGAACTCTGGAAGAGTGACGGAACGACACAAGGGACGGTCCTCCTGACGATAGATCAAAGCATTCCGGACCCGTGGTCATTTTCGCCAGCGATGCCCAACGTGAGTTTCAACAACCTGACCCCGAGTGGCAACATCCTCTATTTCACCGGCTTCAAGTCGGCAGGCTCCTTCAATCATGAATCTTTGTGGAAATCGGATGGAACCCCTGGAGGCACTTTGCCATTCCCTCAAACTTGGGAGAGCATGGCAGGTTTCGGGTTCTCGATGCCCACCCTCGGCAGCCTTGCCGTGATGGCTGGCACCCTGTACTTTCAGGCAGCCGGTACACCCGATTCTTATGGTGCGGTCACCTACGCCCTGTGGCAGTGCGACGGCGCGTCCGCAGGGCCGTCCATCGTCAAGGAAAACATCTGTGGCTTTTTGGGAGGGGGCAAGATGGTCCCCTTGGGGAATCACCTCTATTTTGCCGGATCGGACCAAGGCTATGGCCTGGCACTGTGGAGATCCGACGGCACCGCAGCAGGCACCGCTCCGGTATCCGGCGGCTCAATCAGCAACCCATACAATCTAACGCAAGTCGGCAACAAGCTGCTGTTTGCTTCGAACGATGGCATCAACGGCCAGGAACTCTGGGTGAGCAACGGCACGGATGCAGGCACGCAGATGGTCGAGGATATCCGCAGCGGACCGGAGGGGAGCTACCCTGGGTCTTTCACCGCGATGGGTGACGCGCTGTATTTTGTGGCGGACGACGGCAGCCACGGTCCCGAACTCTGGAAGTCTAACGGCACCGCTGCTGGAACCCTCAGACTGGCGGATATCGCCGCCGGCGCTCCGGCCTTCAGCGCATTCGGCGAAACTCTGGCGGTCGGAACCAAACTGTTTTTTGCGGCCACCACTCCTGATTTTGGAAGCGAGCTATATGTATATGAAACCTCCCAAGCCGCACTGGATATCGCGGTGACAAACCCCGAGGGCACGAGTCTCATCGATGGAACGTCGGGGTTCAATTTCGGTTCCCGCATCGCCGGAAATCCCAGCAATGCTGCCACCTTCACCATCACCAACCCCGGAACCGCAAACCTGAATCTCGGTGCCATCACCACCGACGGCACCCATCCCGGCGACTTCAGCGTGGATGCCAGCGGCATGCTTGCATCCGTGGTGCCGGGCGGCAGCACCACCTTCACCGTGGTCTTCACCCCCGGCTCGGGCGGATCCCGAAGCGCGGCCATTCACATCACAAGCAACGTGAGCGGTGAGAAAAATCCTTTTGATATCGCCCTGAGCGGCTCGGGCAGCAACTCGCTCGCACCCACCTTCAACAACGGCTCGGACATTGGTCTTACATCTAACGGCTTCACCGCCACTGGCCTAACGCTTGGCACGGTGACACTCGGTTTCTCACCGTCCCTCGGGCAGGGGCTCACGCTGGTGAACAACACCGGCGCAGGGGCAGTGAGCGGTACTTTCGCGGGGCTGCCAGAGGGTGGCGGCGTGGCCGAAACATTCGGAGGGAACACGGAATTTTTCACGATCAGCTACACCGGCGGCAGCGGCAATGACATCACCCTGACCCGTGTTGCCGGACCGGGACAAGCAACAGCGTATGCCTGGGCCAACTTCGCCGGGATGCCAGGGGCGGATGGCAGTGTTGACGGCACCGGCACAGCCGCGCGGTTCTCCAATCCCAATGGAGTGGCAGTGGACGCCAGTGGCAATATCTATGTCGCGGACGCCACTAACAACACCATCCGCAAGATAACCAGCACCGGGGTGGTCACCACTCTGGCTGGCACTGCGGGCCTTTCCGGAAACAGCAACGGCACCGGCAGCGCCGCGCGGTTCTCCAATCCCACGGGTGTGACGGTGGATGGCAATGGCAACGTCTATGTGGCGGACCAAAACAACCACACGATCCGTATGGTGACTCCCGCCGGAGTGGTGGTCACCTTGGCGGGCAGCGCGGGAATCGCTGGCAATGCGGATGGCAGCGGCAGCCTGGCTGGGTTTGATCATCCCGCCGGGGTGGCGGTGGACACCCATGGCAATGTCTATGTTGCGGACCGCAACAATCACACGCTCCGCAAGGTGACGCCGGGCGGCGTGGTGGGCACTTTGGCAGGCAGCCCGGGCAGCTATGGTAGCGCCGACGGCAACGGCAGCAATGCGCGGTTTTACAATCCCAACGGGGTGGCGGTGGACGTCGCAGGCCATGTCTTTGTTGCGGATTCATCTAACAGCACGATTCGCAAGGTGACGCCCTCCGGCGTGGTGAGCACCTTGGCTGGATACATTGGAAATTCCGGCAGCTTTGACGGCACCGGTGGCAGCGCGCGGTTTGATCTACCTCGTGGCGTGGCGGTGGATGCCACTGGCAACACCTATGTCGCAGACTACGCCAACCATACGATTCGCAAGGTCACACCTGCCGGGGTGGTCACGACTGTTGGAGGCTCGCCAGGCGTGATCGGCGAGGCGTCTGGCGTCGGAGCGGCAGCGGGTTTCAGATCTCCTTCGGGCATCGCCGTTGCCAGCACCGGCATCCTTTTCGTTGCCGACTCTGGCAACAACTGCATCTCGCGAGGAACGCCGGGACTATTTCCCATCACGACACTGACGGCGATGAGTGGTTTGAGCAGTTCGACGGCCACGTTGAATGGCTCGGTCAATCCCAACGGCCTCATCACCACCGCACAGTTTGAGTACGGGCCGACCCCTGATTACGGCACAATTGCCAGCGTGACGCTCTCCTCGAACAATGACACATCGGCTCATCTTGTGAGTGCTGCGCTCACCGGGTTGACGGCAAACACAACCTACTATTACCGCCTGACAGCCACCAACGCGGATGGCACTTCAAGCAGCACCGGAGCCTTCACGCCGATCGGGTTGCCGGACATCGCCCTAGAGCAACCCACAGGCACCGGCCTGACGGACGGATCGGACACGATCCCCTTCGGTGCCGCAATCACGGGTAACGCCAGCGATGTAAAGACCTTCACAATCACCAATCCCGGCATCTCGAACCTGAACCTCGGTGCGATCACACGCAACGGTAGCAACCCCGGTGACTTCACCGTGGACACCCGTGGAATGCTCGCAACCGTGACGCCGGGCGGAAGCACGACCTTCGCAGTCTGGTTCTCCCCCACCGCGAGCGGACCACGCAGCGCGGCCCTTCACATCGCGAGCAATGTCGGAGGGGAGAAGAACCCGTTCGACATCGCCTTGTCGGGCACAGGTGTCAGCCTCGATCTATCCAATCTGACCCTAAGCGCCGGTTCGCTCAGCCCGGCCTTTGACGCTGGCACGCCCGCCTATACGACAGCAGTGACTAACAGCATTGACCACCTAAGCCTCTCCCCCACGCTGGTAGATGACAACTCCATGGTGAGCGTGAACGATGTCCCCGTAGCCTCCGGCAGCGCCAGCGGTGCCATCACTCTGTCCGTGGGCAGCAACCCCATCACGATCCTAGTTACCGGGCAGGGTGGTATAGGGACCAAGACATACACGGTTGTGGTCACCCGTGCGCCCAGTTCCAATGCGGAACTCAGCATGCTCGTGATCGGCGGCGGAGTCGTGGGAATGAGTCCGGTGCAACTTATGCCGGGCTTTGACGGTGGCATCACCGATTACACCGCGTTGATGCCTTACAACACCATGAGCATCGGAGTCCAAGCCATGACTGCAGATGCCAGCGCACGACTTACCGTGACCGGTGCCATGAGCTTCTCTAACACGAATAGCAGCTTTAATGGGACCGTGCCCTTCACCGATGGCAACAGGGCTTTCATCACTTTTCATGTGACTGCCGAGGACGGTTCCTTCATGGACTACTCCGCAAGTTTGACCCGAGAGCGGGTATTGGGCGTTGAACTAACAAATCTCGCATTGAGCGCGGGGACGCTGAGCCCGGTGTTCGAGAGTCTCACGGCAAGCTACTCGGCCAGCGTGCCCTATGCCACCTCGTTCATCAGCCTCACCCCAACCGTGACGGAAAGCGGTTCCACCGTGAAGATAAATAACACAAGCGTCGAGTCAGCGAGTCAGAGCGGACCGATTGCACTCATTGTGGGCAACAATGAAATCACGACCGTGGTGACCACCCAGGATGGCTCCATGTCCAAAACCTACACCACCAACGTCGTTCGTCTGCCACAGCCTCCCCCAGTCATTACAAGCGCAACCGCCGCCACCGGGGTGGTCGGCGTGGTCTTCGAGGGCTATACCATCACGGCCTCCAATACGCCGACAAGTTATGGTGCCAGCGGCCTGCCGACGGGACTTATCATCGACGCTACCAGGGGGGTAATCTCGGGCACACCGACCCAGGGAGGAACCTTCAACGTCACCCTGGCTGCGACCAACACGGAAAGCACCGGCAACGCCACACTCACCCTCGTCGTTTATGTTCCAGCCACCATCGTCACGGCACCGCAGAGCGTGAGCGCGCTGGCTCGCAGTTCGGTGACGCTTTCGGTCGAGGCAGATGGAGCCGCCCCGCTCACTTATGTCTGGAAAAAAGACGGCCAGGTGATTGCGGGGATCTCGGGATCGTCGCTGACACTCGGCACGCTTCAGCCGTCGCAGGCCGGAAGTTATAGGGTCATGGTTAGCAATACCTATGGAAGCGCCACCAGTGCTGCGGCGGTGGTGACGGTGAACATTCCGCCATCGGCGACCATGGTGCCGGTGGCCGGGGCGATCTTGCAGGGACAATCCACAACTCTAACTGTCACAACCTTCGGCTCCCCTTCGCTTTCCTATCATTGGTATCTGGGCAGTGTCGGTGACGTTTCGCAACCGGTTGGCAGCAACGCCGCCAGTTATTCCACCGGCGCGCTTCTCACCTCGACAAATTTCTGGGTACGTGTCGCCAATGCCTTCGGCACGGCGGATGCCGGAACCTATGCCATAGTGGTCAATCCGCCGGCGCCAGTGATCACCAGCCCACTCGTTACCAGCGTGGTTGGTGGCCAGTCTTTCAGTTATCTAATCGGCGCATCCAACCAGCCGACTGCCTTCGCCGCCACTCCGTTGCCCACCGGGCTCACCATCAACACTGCCACCGGCAGCATCACCGGCATTGCCGTCACACCCGACGGATATGATATCAACCTTTCCGCGACCAACATCACCGGCACCGGCACGGCGGTCCTCCATCTAACTGTCAATCCGCCAGCCCCTATCATCACCAGCAACCTCGTCACAACAGGCAAGGTTGGAACCGCCTTCACCTATCAGATTCTGGCCACCAATTCTCCGGCCTGTTACTCCGCACTCGGACTACCCGGCGGGCTCGGGGTCAATGCCGAGAGCGGGGCCATCACCGGCACCCCGTCCGCCTCGGGTTCTGGTTCGTTCACCGTCAGTGCCACCAATGCCGGCGGCATGGGCAGCGCCAATGTCAGTTATGTGATTGATCCGGACAACCCGCCCGTCATTACCACCGCGCCATCGGCGGCAGGCCGTCAAGGCATCCTGTTCGGTTTCAGTGTGAGAGCAACAAATTCGCCGGTTTCATACGCTGCCGAGAACCTTCCCGGTGGCCTCTCTATCAATACCAACAATGGAGATATCACCGGCACTCCGATAGCTGCGGGCACCTTCACCTCGCAAGTCACCGCCAACAACACGGCGGGCACCAGTGCGGTGCAGCACTTGGTCATCACCATCGCCCCACCCCTCAATGTGCCTGTGCTCACGAGCCTGGTCGCAGCCACGGGCCGACAGGGGGAAGCTTTCAGTTTTCAACTTGTCGGCTCCAACCCGCCCAACAGCTTCATCGCCCTGGGACTGCCCACAGGTGTCACACTCGACGCCGGTAGCGGCCTAATCAGCGGCACCCCTTCGGTCAATGGCACCTTCAGCGTGGCAGTTACCGCAAAGAACGGCAACGGCACAAGCCTGGTGCAAAACCTCACCCTGACGATTGCCAGGCCCAGCTCTGTACCGGTGATTTCCAACGACAGTCGGGTGAATGTGAGAAGCGGTCAGTATCTCCAGCTTGATCTAACGGCAAGCAACTCACCGACGGTGTATCACGCCACGGGATTGCCCACTGGGCTTTCGCTCAATGCCAGCACCGGCAGCATCACCGGCACTCCCACCCTGTTGGGCAGCATCACCGCCTCGGTCTGGGCCGAAAATGCGGCCGGCTTCGGCCCCGCTCAAGACATCATCTTTGATCTCGCAGCGTCGCCTGCCGCCCCCGTCATTCTGCTCCCTAACCCTGAAGTCGAGGCATATCTGGGTCAAAGCTTCTCATATACAATCACCGCCATCAATTCTTCGCAAAGTTTTGCGGCTGGCAATCTGCCTCCCGGCCTTACGCTTGGCACGGTTAGCGGGGTGATTGCGGGGACACCGACAGTCGTGGGAAGCAGCGATGTGTCTCTAACGGCGACTAATGCCGCCGGAGATAGCGTGCCCGCAATTCTCACAATAGTCGTCAACTCGCCGCCATCCGCGCCTGAGATCAGCAATACCAGTTTGCCACGGGGCCGTACCGGCACGGCGTACTCCGCCAGCCTCTCGGCCACCCAGCCCCCCATCCTTTGCTACAGTGCCACCAGCCTGCCTGCGGGCCTTGCACTGGACACCACCAGCGGACAAATCAGCGGCACATCCAGCGTCTCCGGCACGTTCATCGTGGATTTGAGCGCGACCAATTCTAAGGGTCAGGGATCGGTAAAGAGTTTCACGCTGACCATCGACCCGGCATCGGCAGCACCGGTCATCACCAGTCCTGCCACTTTTTACGTGACCCAAGCCGCTGCCACAACCTATCAAATCACGGCACTGAACAGCCCCACCAGCTTCACTGCCACGGAGTTGCCAAGCGGCCTCATCCTGGATCCGCTGACCGGGGCAATCAGCGGCGCGGCCGTGGAGCCAGGGGCCTATGCGGTCGAGGTCACCGCGACCAATGCCTCAGGCGCCAGCGCCCCGCTGTCTCTCGTGATCACGGTCAAGGCTCTGGCGACGGTGCCACGCATCACCACGGCAGATTGCGTTTACGCGAGAGCCGACCAAGCGTTCTCGCTCGTGCTTGAGGCTACTGAGTTGCCCGCAAGCCGGCCCTTGCCGCCCGGCGATGCCTTTGTTGTGTCCGGGTTGCCCTCCGGCTATTCGTATAATTCTGCTACCGGTGTCGTCTCCGGCCCCGCGTCATCCAATTACTTCACCTTTTTTGCCTCCGCCCGCAACGAGGTCGGCATTGGTCCTGTGAAAGGGATTGGGGTCTATCCGCAATCCGCCGGCTCGGACTTCCCTGTGATCTATGGACCCACTTCACTGACAGGAGTGCAAAATGAGCCCCTGTCCGTCACCATCCTAGCTAATCGATCCCTCGACTATACTCAACTCCATGGTTACGACTCAGTACAGATGCACTCTTCATACGCAACTAACACCGGGCCGACACTTTCATATACGCCCACGTTCACGGGGCGGGGTTCGTATTCTCTTACGGGTGGAGTGTTCGCGGGGTGGCAATACGACTATAACTACTACCGCGACAATAACGGCAACTATCATTATTATGTTTCAGGTTCCTATGCGACATATAACTATAGCTCTCGAAGCAACCTGCCCATCACCGTCCTGGCTGGGGAAAACGCGCCCACTCTAACGATCCCTTCCAGTGCGTCCGCACGACAGGGGCACGCATTCTCCCTGGAACTCAAGTCCTCGGATACTGACTGTAGGGTCGAGCCTCTGACATCCACACCGTCTTGGCCCGATGGACTGACATTGGCTCTCTTGAACGGAAGCTATTATCTATCAGGAACACCCACCGTGCCTGGCAACTACAAGATCAGTTTAGTCGCGGTACAAAAAAGTGGCCGTTATCTCTGGTCCATGCCCACGGATCTGCTCCTGTCGGTACAGGCTGCAACGTCACCGGCAACCCCTGTTTCGCAGGCATTTCAGGGAAACAGCTCATTGATTCCAATGAACAGTCTTCCCCAATCCTTCGGCTCTACCTTGCTGTCGGACGCCGCCACAAGAGTCAACGGAACTGTGGGCATGAATTTGGATTATACCATTACCGCTGTCGGCGCGCCTACGCGCTTCGAGGTGGGTGAGCTTCCGCAGGGGCTTGCCGTCAACGGAAACACCGGCCAGGTTACCGGCCAACCGAGTGTTCCAGGCACCTATCTTGTCACCGTGATTCCCTATGTGAGACAGGACGCAGGGATGCCCTTCGGCCTGCGCTTCGTGATTGCCGCCGCAGACGGATCGCCAGTGGTGGACAGTCCCGCCACCGCCGCCGGGCAGGTCGGCGTGGACTTCAGCTATCAGATTTCCGCCAGCAATTTCCCCGAAAGTTATGGGGTTGCCTCCTTGCCGGAGTTCCTGCTCTTTGACAGTCGGACCGGCCTGCTCAGCGGCAAGCCGACCCGGCCCGGTATTTTTTCGATGCAGTTGAGTGCGAGCCATGCCGGCGGCCAAGGGGATTCCTCGCCCCTGATGCTGACCATCGCGGCCGCCGATGGCACGCCAGTGATCACCAGCGCCGCGTCCTCCACCACTCCGGCTGGGCAGGGGTTCACCTTCACGCTGACCGCCAACCCCGCCGCCACATCCTTCGGCTGCACCGAACTGCCGTTAGGGCTCTCGCTTGCAAATGACACCGGCATCATCTCCGGCACCCCGACGGAGCCGGGCATTTACAGTCCCGAAGTCTGGGCAACCAATAACAAAGGAGAAGGAGATCATGTCACCTTCACGCTGACAGTCACGACCGCCGCAGACGTGCCGGTCATTACCGGACCCATCGCCCCGCGGGTTCTGGTCAACGAGCTCTTCACGGTGCAACTCATCGCCACCCATGCGCCCGTTTCATTCAATGCGCCGGCATTGCCTGATTGGGTTGCGAGTTTCGACCCCTACACAGGCATTCTCACCGGCACCGTTCCGGATGTGGGCGTGTATCCGCTCGTGTTCAGCGCAAACAACGCCAGTGGCACCGGCCCGGACTTCACACTCGATCTAACAGGCGCGTTAGTCCTCTCCAACGCCCCGCCCGTGGCCTCTGGGGCCACCTACACGCGGGCTGCTGGCACTTCGCTGAAAATCAACATCGCCGCCCTGCTTGCCGCATCGACCAGCGACCCGGATGGC
>CAIKHZ010000080.1 GCA_903827375.1 Akkermansiaceae bacterium | reverse complement strand
GCCGGAATGTCAGCAATCTCTGCTAGCAAGTTGATCGTCTCTTGCCAACTATCGACCACCTTCTGCGGTACCTCGATCTTATCCAGGATTGGGGATAGATTCATGGCGTCAAATTTGGCATTTGGGCGCGATTGATATTTGGAAAATGATGGGAACCGGATTCATAAAAGGGGGCGTTCAGAATTCCGCTAATCTGTTAGAAGCCCACAGGGCCGGCTAACGGGGAGACACTTAGTTCTTGGCGCGCTTGTTGGCAAGGATTTTTCCTCACCCGCCTTGTTGCGATCCACCACGAACGCGCGGCGGAAGAAAAGCGCGGCCTGCCCCCCTGGCTGCGCCTCGACTACGGAGTCACCGGCAATTGCAGCATGCTCTCGGAGCTGCGGCGGCAGATGGCGAAGTTATGGCGGAAGTGGCTCGGGCGGCGCAATCGCGGCAAGCCGTTGAACGGCTCTTCCCATCGTCTGTTGTTTCAGGATACGTGCTATGGTATTGCGAAACTCATTTTCTGCGGTGTCAACATCTGTCGAGGATAGCGACTTGCCTTCTGCGAGGCGGTGAAGCACTTCGATGACGGTCATGACTTTAACCCGGTCGTCCTTGCTCCAGGAATTGAGAACTCCTTGGTCGATCTCGTCAGATGGCTCCACCTCCTTGATTATTCCGTCCTCACGCTTGGCGTGTGCCCAAGATGCGGCGCTGAGAATGAAGAGCAGCATTCGCTCTAGCAGAATCCCAGGAAGCTTGGAGCGTCTCTCAATGCCCGCCTCCACATAGGTTCCGCCTAAATGCACACCCGGGATTCGAATTGGCCCTAGTCTTATTGATGGCAGTTTGTAGCGAACGACGTTGTCGGCCGTCATCCAGGCACCGGCGCCAAACGTCACTCCGCCTGCCAACGCAAAAACCCCCAATGATGCACCACCCAACAAATAGTCGATTAACACCGTCGAGCTGGCACCCGTCACCGCCGCCGTGAGTATCAACTTCTTTTTATCCATGCCGAGGCAGCGCCAGACCTCGTCCGAAAAGATGTCGGCTTCCAGGTTTTTAGGCAAATCCCAGTGGTCATCATGGTGGCGGAAAAGTTTGAGGATCCTCTCACGGAAGGCATCTTCGGTGGATCGAACCTCCACTTCGACCGCCAGCTTGGCTTTCTTCTTGGCTGCAATATGGCCGGCATCAGAATCGAAATGTGCCTTGGCGCGGAACTTGATGACCCGCTCCATGCCGTCGAGCATGATTTCTGCAGCATTCTCCAAGCGTTCTTCCCAGGCGCGGCACAGCGCGGCAACCGTCGTCTGCATGGAGTCCCTCCAATCGGGCACGACGCTTTCCGCCGCTTGGAGAAGTTCGATGCGGTCGGCAAAGACGGCATTGCAGGCGTTGAACTCGCGCAGCGTGTTGAAGTCCTTGAGCATCAGCTTCTTCCATTCCGGAACGTATCTTCCTACACCGCCTTTCGAATTGATAACGCCGATTCTCGCAACTCCGCAAAGACGCAAAATCTCAGCCTCCTGCCGGTCCGGTTCCCTCGGCTCACGGTCGCCATCCACCACATAGATCACAGCCGCTCCATTCGCCAGCGGTTGCAGAATCTCACACTCCTCGGGGTACTTCTCACGGTGGCCTCGAAAATTCACAAACGCACTGGCCGGATTTTCCTGGCCCTTGTATCCTTGCAGCCATTCAAGACAGGCACCGGGACTTTCAAATCCAGGTGTGTCATAGAGCACCATGATCTCATCGTCATCAACTCTAACTGGGTGGCGGGTCAGTCGGCGGGTCATTCCCGGGATGGGCCCGATGAGAATGCGATCATTCTCCGCCAGTGTGGCGATGACCGAGGTTTTTCCTTCGTTAGGTTGACCGACGATAGCGAATGTGGGAATGGTGGTGATATCGGCCATGTCAGATATTTTCAGGAGGGCTGAGCGAGAGGAGGGATATGCGTGGGTCGCCGATGGCTGCCAGTTTGTCGTTCCAAACCGAGCGGTCCAACGCGGAAGCAACAGCCCATGTGCCATCCCCGGTGCGCACGCCGATCAAGACAACCCGCAGCGATGTGGCAGCACCCAGTTTTGCCCTGCAGTCCATCAACAGAGTCCGGAATTCCCTGACGTATGGCATAAATGACTCTTGCAAAATGTGAAGATCCATCCGGCCCCCATCTGCTAGGGTTGCCAGTTCATCCAAGAGCGCCGCTCTTGACTTCGGTAGCGATGGCAGGTTTCTAAATTCGTTAGGTGAACTGCCATATTGGAATTCCAGGCGATTGATGACATTTCGCCTCAGTTTGTCACTCGATATCTCCTGCGGGATCAGCAAATACATGGGCCCCTGGGCTTGCGAGTTGTCTGATTCCATAACCGCAGCGTGCACCTCTTGGGGCTCTTCCCAATCAGGCGCTTCGATCGATATGTCCGGTGTTGCCAGACGGCGCCACAGGGCATCAAACCGGTGTTGGCCAAAATCCTCGGCATGCAATTGCCTTCGGGACCCGATGCGGCCTGCCACGAGTAGAACCACGCGCGGCAGCACTCCCCAAATGAGACTCGAGAAGACCAGGAACGACGACCAATTGACACTCGCGGTGTGGTCCATCCCTTTGACACCCTCATTGCGGAAAAATCGGGTGTTGCAAATTTCCCTTGTCGTTGGGTGCCCGACGTCTCTACCCAACAGAAATGTCCACGGCAACGAGATGAGACGGACAAACCCTTCCACACGCTCAGCTTTGACGTAGGCCGCATCACTCTGCCAGCCGTAGTCTTGGTTTGATAGGCACTTAAACGAGAAGAGTGCGGCAAAGATCCCCAGCACCATGCCAAGCCCGAGGAAATGCAGTGTGTTAGCCAGCAACGCCGAGATCAATCCATGTCTATCGGAAAATCGCAACCTCAATTCGCCGGCACCGGCACGCAGTGCCAATTTTCTAGCGGATCCGATACGATCCGTAAAGAGATGCTCTGTCTGCCGCACGCCACTGATCAGAATCCTCGCAAGCAAGCGCTTGAGAATCAGTGGCGACTCGGGCAGATGCGGAAACTTATGCCCTAACATGAGATAGAAGCCCAGCCCGGTAAGCAGCAGTGGAATCCCAATGGTCAGGAACCAAAATGTCAGAACATTCACCGGTGCGCCATGTGCGGTGAGTGTCGCCAATGCCCATGTCGAACCTAGCAAGAATGTTGCGATGAAACCCAGCGATCTGATCCATCGCAGCCATGCTTGCGCCTCCTGTCCGGGGGATGCAAGGTTCTTGGTTGATTCCCGGCGTCGTTCCTCCACCCAGGCACGGAAGGCCCGCGAGCGTGAACTGGCGGGGCCGCCGGCTTCACGATAGCGTTTGTAAAATGCCCGGTCGCGGCGCTTGAGGTCTGCGTCATCAAGGCCTCTCTCCTGGGTGAGGGCCACCTCCAAGTCGATGAGAGAGGCCAAGTCCCAAGGTGATGTGGCACCGGGCTTATTTGACTTCTTCAGTGCCTTGGAGGGATTCATTGTCGCATTTCACCCGGAAACTTCGGCCTCTTGGGCTTGGGCTCGTTACGACTGAGGAAGAGCCTGTGCGAGCCCCACTTGATCAGAGCAAACACCCCGATGGCGAGGGCGATGAGCCGCTCGATGGAGCCACCGAAGAAGAGAAAGATGTTTGTCTTCTGGATTGCGAGCGCGACGCCGAACGTGCAGCCAACCATCGTCATCAGGCCGGAGAGTCGGTCAAAGCCCGGCAGTTCGTCAAAGGTCACCCGTTTGCGGATGAAAACGAGGGTGACGACCATCGCGAGGATGGGTAGGAAACAGACTAGCGGATTGACTTCTAGCAGGTTTTCTCGGACGAAAAACAGCATATAAGCCGTGATCACCGCAGCAAACATCCCTGGCACACACGAGAGGTAGATGAGCCCACCGTAGAGGAATTTCCACGGTGGGGATCCACCACGCCCATCTGGATGCATCCGGCCGACGAGCCATGCACCGAGCGGCAGGGCGATAAAAGCTGCCGCGAGCCCTAGGGAATGCTGGTCGGCGCGTTGGATGAGTTCGTTGGTGGTCATGGGGGCGATGAAATATGGCTTCCTCTATCAGCTTGCTGCCAGCGAGGCTGCGCCTCGGACACAAGACACAAGATTTGAAGACACAAGACGAGAAATTTGACCTAACGACCCATCCTTGAATTTCTCCGCCTTACTTCTTGATGCTGCGCAATTCCGGTTGGGTGGTGGCGGCCTCGATGTTCTTGATGGCTTCCTCGATGGAGGTGACCCGCCGCTTGTTGCAGTCTTCAGGGAACTGGCCGTTCTTGAACTCCGTGTTGAACTGGTCTAGCAGCTCTTTGAGTTGCGGAATGCACTCACGGGCGGCCGTGCCGTAGCTCTCGATGGCCTTCATGATCTCGCCGGTCCGGCTTTCACTGCCGTGCCCGCCCTGGGTTTTGGCAAAGTTTACCCCGGCCTCAATGCCTTCCTTGAAATGATATTTTGTCAGAGCCTTGAAGCCACCCATTCGAATTTCGTTAGAGAACATCTTATCGGCGGGGCTCGGAGTTTTGACAGCCGCGAAAATGTCCGGGGCCAGTGCCTGGACATCATCGACGGTTAGATTATTTTCGAAGTACCCGCGGAGGGTGGCGCGGGCCATGCCATCGGCGTTGCAGGCGATGGCGCGGATTGCCGGATAGAGCAAGGTGGTGTCGCTGGTTTTGACGGTGTTGGCCAAGGGGCCGGCGAAGAGAGCGGAGGCGAGTTGCCCTTGAGTGAGCTGGACGGGATCTGCCCAGTTGATAGGCAGGAGGGGCTCGGCGGTTTGGGCTGTGGCCTTGAGGATATCAGGAAGAACGGGTTTGGCCTCTGCGTTGATTCCCTTGAGGGCTTGGGCCGCCTTGAAGCGCAGCCAGCGGTCTTCGTGCGAGAGGAGCCGGACGAACACCGGCAGGGCCTCGGAGCTCTTGAGGTAGCCGAGGGTTTCGGTGGCACCTTGGCGGATGTGGGCATCAGAGCCCTCGGCCAATTTGATCAGGTCGGGGACCATGGACTTGGCTTCGGGGCGTTTGGCCAATTCTTCGGCAGCCCAGCCGCGCACGATGGGTGACCAATCGCTGAAGGCCGCCACCAACTCCTTGGGGGTCATTTTCAGGCGATCCAAATCGAAGCGTCCCGAGGTGATGGCTGCGGCCACTTCCTGCTTGGAGAGTGCGTTGGCGGGGCTGGCATCTTTGCCGGTGATGCAAAGTTTTTTCAAGGCCAGGGAATAGGTTAGCACATAACTGGCGGTGGGGCTGAGGCCGCTGTAGCTACTCTTTCCGTAGTAGGTATTGTCATCGGTGGAGCCGGGGCCGTATTGTTCGCCGCCGTCATAGACAAACGAGCCGTCGCAGCGGCGTTCCAGATCGAAGTGGGTAGAGGCCTCTTTGAAAAAGGCGGCAGCGGCGGCGGGCCCGCCGACGTTGGCACCGAGAGCGGCCCAGAGGTAGCTGAATCCTTGGCCGGTGTGGCCGCACTCGCGGTTTTTGTAGCCGGCGGTGGCCATTTTTGCGAAGAACTGGGCTTCCTTGGGGTGGTCTCCTTGCAAGCCGAACAACATGGCGGTCATGGCGTCTTTGCCATTGTTGTCATGGAATGGCCAAGGTTCGTGTTCGCCATAGGGAATGGCCCCCTTATCAACAAAATAGCCGAAAAACTTGGAGGCCCGCTCGATCGCCTGATCCACTTCGGGATCGTTTATGCCGCATTTTTTGCCCATGACAATCGCGAGATTGGCTCCCAGTCCAGCCTGATTGACTGGACCATAAGGAGGGATGGACCCGTGGAGTTGGCCATCGGGTGTGCGGTCGGCGAAGCCGTGGCCGAAGGTGCCATACATGCCTTGGCCTTTTGCGGTGGAGAGGGTGATTTCACGGATGGCCGGAAGAACCTCCTTGTCGCCGGTGCGCAGGAAATACTCGCCAAGGAAGAGGTTGCGGTAGCCGCTTTCCCAAGCACCCAAGCCGCCTTCTTTTAGTTTCATGTTAGGCGGCCCCATCTTGTGAGCGAACGCCTGGAGTTTGGGCAGGTAGGCGGGGTTGCCGGTGGCTAACAATGCCAGGCCGGTGATAGCGCCGCTCCAATCTTCGTGGAGCGGTTCCTTCTCCAATACCTTGCAGGCATCATCAAAGATCTTCTGGGACTTGGGGCAGTTGTACGGCGCGGTGGCGCTGTACGTCCCCATGACCCGGAGTTTGAGTTGGGCCACATCCGTTTTGCCAGCCCGCCAGCGGGTGAGCTTGAGAACCCCCTGGTTGTTAGCTTTTTCAGCTTCCTGGATCGCAGCGGAGATACTTCTGCGGGCGTCATCGGTGAATAACTTTCCGCCGATGCCCAGAATCACGTCGTTGACCTGCATCACGCCGTCGGCCGGGGATTTGGCACCGACGTGGGTCACCAATATCTGCCTGCTAGGAGCGGTGGTGCGGCCTTGGAGTCCATCGAAGTGGGTGGCCGGTTTGAGATAGATCCAGCCTCGCAAGCCGGTGGCCCCGAGGTTGTAGGTGCCCTTTGGATCGACGCCTGTGGTTTCGCCTTTGGTGAGGTCCGGCGGTGCAGGTGGTGCTGCTGCGTTGAGTGGCACGCTGCTCATCAAGGCCAGGACTGCGGCAAGAGAAAATAGACCCAGCGGCATGGGTTTGTGACGGAGGACCGGATAGGACGTGGGTGTGAGGCGTGATTCGGCGACTGACGGTTTCATAGGCGATATTTTTGGGCGACAAAAGCGACCGACTCAGGTATCTGAGCCGGTGTCATTTCGAGGCAGGATACGCGGCGGAATGCGCCGGTATTTCAACTCTTGGACGAAGGGCCGGGCTCGTTGTTGCGAGGGTTGCCTTTGACGAGGTCGGGGCCGCTGGGTTGGCCGACCATGCCGGTGACGCCCCAATCCTCTGAGTGTTTGCCATACTCGGTGTGGAAGGTGCGCAAATTGGCATTGGCGATGAACTCGGGATGTTCGACGAGCACGTCATAGGGTCCGGCGCGGCTGAAGATTTTGGTCATAATGGGCACCAGATCGAGGACGAAAAGGGTGCCGAAGATCACGAGGAACTGGAACAGGCCGGCGATCCATTTTTGTCCTTGCTCGGCTAACTCCGCAGGGTCTGCATCAGGAGCTGGCACAAAGATAACCCGGTAGAGACCGATGGTTTCCTCCATCGGGTCGAGCACGCCAGTCATCTTGCGTTCGATGCGCTGGATGGGCGGCAGATACCGTTCCTCATGGCGTTTGGTATTGCTGGCATGGGTGGCAACCAGCGCGGCAGTCTGCTCGTCGAGGCGGGTGAGTTGCAGCGGATGCTCGGTTTCCAAGGCCGCGATATCGGCATTGAGTTTGGCCAAGCGCTCTTTGCGGACGCGTTCCTTTTCCTGGGCCTCCTCGATGAACGCGTCGCGCTTGCTGACGAGTGCATCGAGATATGCATTCCGATCTTCGAGGCGGGCGGCGGCAATTTGTTTGTCGCTGGCGAGCAAGGCTTCTTGTTGGAGCGTGAGCGCCGAATCCAGCCGCTTCAACTCGGTGACGGTCAACTTGTCGCGCGCCGTCATGTCCTTGGTGCGAGGTCCCGAGCCTGACTTTTTGGGTTCCGGATAGAATTCATTGGGCTGGCCGTTGCTTTCGCGAGCGATGGCCTCGACGAGACGGTTATGCAAATCCTGCTTTTCTTCGAGTTTCGCTTTGGTTTTGGCGAGGGTTTCTTTTTGGGCTTCGATGTTAGCGAGGACGTTTCGGGTTTCGCCGCTTGCCGGTGGGACAAAGTCGGGCTCTCCGGCCCGGCGTCGCTCGTCCTCCATCCGCTTTTCGGCGTAGTCCTCCGGATTGAGGATGGCGGTTTCCAGGGCAGGCAATTGGGCGAGGAGCGCATCGTGCTGAGTGGTGTAGGCGGCCACGAGCAGTTTGCGGGCGTCAGCATCACCGTCACGGATTTTTTGCAACTCTGCTGCGAGATCGGCGCGTTTGGTTGCCTCTTCCTGGCGGAACGTGTTGAGTTTTCCTTGCAACTCGGTTTGCATCCGGTAGGTGATGGCCGGGCGATATTGATCCAAGCAGAATGGGAAACTGATCGCCACGCTGACCACAGCCGAGAGAGCGAAGCGGAAGAGGACTTGCATGAAACGCCGCCACAACGGCTGGAACGGCCGGTAGGTCGCAAGCAGAATACGGTCGGTATTCATGATAACGAACGACCACGCCAAGGCGATGGCAAACACCGATACCCATGGTGGGTTGGCGAAGCGGCTCTTGGCATAAAAGATCATCCCTAGGAACGACATCACCGTCGGAATCATCACCGTACTGCCTAACACAGCAATGCGTTCACGCTCGCTTGGCGGGCAATGACGCAGTGTTTCCCATCGAGCTCCGGCCATCCAGTAGAGCGGCCGCATCCAGCGGTCCCAGCGCGCTGGCTGGTTGGAGTCAAGAGTGGGTTCAGTAGGGAGCGGTTGCTGCATTGGCATAGATTGTTACCTTCATTTCGCCGTTACGCTAGTGGAATATGTATTTCTTTCAGTGTCCGGAAGGTTCTTGATCCGTCGCAAGCAGATATGTTTTGGGCCGGTAGAGCATGGCGAAGGGCACGAAGATGATAGAGGCGGCGAGCATCAGCCACATGAAAAACCGGAAGTAAGCGGCCCCGTGAAGGCGGGTTTGGCCGCCGGAAAATGCTTGGTGCGAGAAGACGATGCCGGTGGCAGGACCGGCGCTGGGCAGAGGCATGCCGACCTCGCGCGAACGCCGTGTGAGCCACGGGTCTTTGGGGTGAAGGGCGTCGAGCCATGAGGGTTGCGCGGCGGGTTCCGGCAGCTCCAGTTCAATGGTTAGGCCCTGATCCCACTGAGTATCCGGAGTTTTGTCCGGCCCGTTGCTGATGAGCCGGAAGTGCTTGGAATCGAGAATCTCATAGCGGATCGGGTTGCCCCAGGCGTCGTTGCCGAGCCCGGCGGATAGATCAGCCTCTGGTGGCAGTTTGCCGTTCTGGCCGGTGATCATTGCCTCGATCCGGGTGGCGGCGGCCTCATACGCGGGTTGCCCTGGAATGGTGAGTTTGGGGCTGGCGTCATTTTTGTACTCGATGACAAAATCATCCGGCGTATCGGATTTGCCGTCGTAGCCGGGCAGCACGAGTGTGTGAGGGGCCTCGCGTGAATTGGCTGGCAGAGCGGTGTTGGCGAGATCTGCCTGTTGGAGGGCGGCGCTGGGGATTTGGATGAGGTTGGCGGTGGTGGATGTGAACATATTGCCGAGCCAGACCGAGAGGAGGAAGAGGGACATGATCATCGACTTCATGTTCTTGGGTGCCTGAGTGTAGGCGAATTCCAAGCCGACGATGGAGACCATGATTTCTGCGGCGGTGACGATGATGAAGCCCAGCAGTTGCCAGCCGATGGAAGGTGACAGGCCGCGATCGATCCACGATTGCACCAGCGCGGTGAGGGCATACGACAGAGTGACCAGAAACAAGCCGATGCCAATTTTGCGCAACGGCGTGACCCGGAAGAAGCGCTTCATGAATGGATAGATGACAAACGTGAACAGTGGGATGAAAATGAGAATGAGGAACGGGTTGATCGCTTGGATCTGGCTGGCCAGCCATGTGACGCCGAGGAACCTGCAATTCATCTGTCCGGCTTGGAATACCCAGGACGAGGACGTTTGGTCATAGAGCGACCAGAAGACCGCGAAAAACAAAAACAGAGGGATTAATTTGGCCAAGGCCACCATGCCCTCGCGGGACCCTAGCTCGGCGAAAAACTTTTTATGACCGGCGGGTGGGATGTGGGCGAACTTGTGGCGGCCCATCCAGAATAGCAGGGTGGCGATGGCCATCAATACGCCGGGCACGCCGAACGCCCAGTGCGGGCCGTACCACTCGAGTAGCCAGGGCGTGAGCAGGGTGGAAAAGACCGAGCCGAAGTTGATGGAAAAGTAGAACCAATTGTACACCTTGGTGAGCAGGTGCTGGTTAGACGGGCCGAATTGGTCGCCGACGTTGGATGAGACGCAGGGCTTGATGCCGCCCGAACCAATGCAAATGAGCAGCAGCCCCGCAAACAGCCAGTTCGACGAGTGGCCGTGGGTGCCCATCAGCGCCAGCGCCGCGTGGCCGCCGCAATACACCAGGCTGAGCGCCAAAATGGTCCGGTATTTCCCTAGAAAAATGTCACTGAGGAGGGCACCAAACAAGGGCGTGAAATACACCCAAGCGGCAAACTTGTGGAAGAGCTCGACGGCCTCGGCCTCCGGCATCGGGGTGCCACCGGCCCCATCCATGAGGTAGAGGTACTTGACCATGAAGAACCCCAAGATCGTGCGCATCCCGTAGAACGAAAAGCGTTCGGCGGCTTCGTTGCCAATGATCCAGGGGATGCCCGGCGGCATGTGCTCGGTGTCGATGGCGGTACTGCGGCGTGACATGGGGGATGGGTGTTGGAGAATTGTCAACTTTGGTTTTTAGCTTACGGCGAGGCGGATGCTGGGCAATTGCTGCGGAATATCAACCGCCATCTGTGCAGATTGGGCAGCTCATCGCAAAAAAAATGCCGGCTGGGAGGTGATGTTGCCTCGCTATGGGATCCAGCCGCAGACTTGGCTGCCCTTTACCAGCAGATAGCCCACGCCTCCGGCCGCCGGCAGGGTGAGGACCCAGGCCCAGAGGATGCGTTCGACCAGCGAGAACTTGAGGGCGTTGAAGCGTCTGGCGCAGCCCACGCCCATGATCGAGGTGGTAATGCTGTGGGTGGTGGAAACCGTCATGCCGAAGTAACCGGTGACTGCCAGCAAGGTGGCAGCGGTGGTTTCTGCTGCGAACCCGTGAACCGGTTGGAGTTTGACGAGTTTGTGGCCGAGGGTTTTGATGATGCGCCAGCCACCGGCGGCGGTGCCGGCAGCCATGGTCAGCGAGCAGAGGACTTTGATCCAAATGGGCACGTCGGGCGAGAGGTCGTGGACCTTGCCAGCGGCGACCACCAGGGGGTTTTTGCCGGCGGCAGCGGCTGTCTGCATCTCCTTGGTGAGGGTTTTCTGCCAGTCGGTGTGCTTGCCAGCCGTCAGCGGTCCAACCAGCGGCAACTTCGGAAACCACCGCGACTCCTCCACCTCCAAGATCGCCTTGTGAGCCCCAAGAGCCAGCGCCGCGCTGAGCCTCGCCCCGTCCGTTGACTCGGCCGAGGCATAGGCCTTGGCCGCCAGCGTGAGAAACGCCTCCTTGAACTCACCGGGTGCCAGACGCGTGCCCTCGCTTTCCAAGATTTTCGCCGCTGCCAGTCGTTCAGCTGCGGTGGCCTGCGGGTTTTGCAGCTGTTTGATGCTGGACTCGGCGATTTCAGACTTGTCCATGCGCAGAAACCCGAGCCAATTCGGCAGGGTGGCAAACGTCCCGGTGGCGGTCGCTGTGACCAGCGCCAGGGTGATCACGCCCATCGTCTTCTGGGCGTCCGCCAGCCCGTGGGCAAATCCCATGTAACTGGCACTGAAAATTTGCGCCTTGCCGAAAAACCGGTTCACAAAGCGCGGCCTGGCACTGCGCAGCAACGCGTAGAGCAGGCCCATGATGAGCCAGCCGCCAAGAAACCCGATGACCGGCGAGCCGATCATCGGAATGAGCACCTTGTGCAGCACCCCCTCCATCACCACTTTGCCATCCTTGATTTTCTCCACCGACCAAATGATAGCGCTCCATTTGCCATGGGAACTGGCCAGCGCCGCGCCGCACAGGCCGCCGACCAAGGCGTGGGTTGAGCTGGATGGCAGCCCGAGCAGCCAAGTCAGGAGGTTCCAGACGATGGCGCCCAGCAAGGCACAAATGATCACCTGCGGCGAAATGAATTGTGAATCGACCAAGCCGGAGGACACGGTCTTGGCCACCGCATGGCCGACGAGCGCTCCGATCAGGTTGGTGCTTGCCGCCATCAAGATCGCCTGGCGCGGGGTGAGCACCTTGGTGCCAACCACCGTGGCAATCGAGTTGGCGGTATCGTGAAAGCCGTTGATGTACTCAAAGGCAAGGGCGATAAAAATCACCAGGAAAATGATCGTGAAACTCATGCAGTGGCGGGCTTCAGGAGTTTTTCAAAACGATTTGCGAGACGATGTTGCCGGCATCGCGACAACGGTCGATGACCTTTTCCAGCAAATCGTACAAATCCCTCATGGCCATCCCTCGCAACGGCTCAATGGACCCGGAATAGATCTCCTTCAAGTGCCCCAATACCAACTGGTCGGCACGTCCCTCCAGCTCCTGCATCTTGTCATTTTCCGCCTTCACATCCTCCAGCTTCGGACTCTTGGCCAGCATGTCCACCATCCGCACCACCACCAACGCCGCCTCCTGCGCAATGGCCATCTGCGGCGCAAAATTGTCCGCCGCCACCAAGTGATGCATGATCGCGTAGCGCTCACCAAATTTTTCGACGGTCTTGGGAATCCGGTAGAGCGCCTTGGACAGCGCCTCAATATCTTCACGGTCGAGGGTCGTCACAAACACCCGGACGAGCTCCTCCGCGATGGTCTCCGCGTTCTTCTTCTCGTTGCGACGTGCCACCGCCAATTCCGCCAGCGACACGTTGCCACCGTTGTTCTCGGTGAGCAGTCGGGCCAGCGCATCAATGCTCAGGTGAGCCGATTTCGCGCTGGTCGCGAGGAGTTCAAAAAAACGGTCCGGTTTGCCAAAGAGTTTTGCTAGAGAAATCACGGCCGGAGGCTGGCAATTCCTCGTCCCACTGGCAACCCATTTTTTTAACAAGCCGGGCGCATCTTCCAGCAGAGAAGTTGGCGCCGACGGTACCATCGCCAACGTGGCGGCCACGATTTCCGAGATCGAGCGGCACGCGATTTCAGAAAAGGAGGCGACCAAGAAGCTCGGCACCGTGATGTTCGTCAAGGGTGTCGCCGCCTACAACGAGTGGAAAAACACGTTCACGACCACCCCATGAAACTCCCTGTCACTGCAATCCTCATCGTTCTAACTGCACTCTCGCAGGCGCAGGACGCGGCCGTGGTCCCGCTAGAAGTGACCTATGACGCGTTCCCAATCCCTGACGTTCCCGCGCTCAAGGTTCCCGCGATTGGGCGGGCGATTCCCTATGATCGCAAGAAGGCCCGCCCCGTCCGCTTGTCGCCATTAAAGGTGATGGACGGCAAGGTGAAGGTTCAAGGCCCGCCCGTCATCAAGTTGGCATCCGTGCAACCGGTGAGGATGTTCACGCCATTCGAGCGGCGGATGCTCAACGATTGGGATTCCCCGCACGGGGAGGCGATGAACACCTTGCTCAAGGACATCAAGGCAGCCAAAGAGGCCGGCGACATGCCGACCTACGAGCGCCTGACCGAACGATACTCCGCCTGGGCAGGGAAATATCTCAGCCGTGGAGCGAAACCCGCCAACAAGCAGAATCCCTGACCATCATGCGCCCGCCCTTCGACATCGACATTGACTATGTTCGCAACGCCATCATCGGCACCGCCTCGCCGGTGCTGGGCGTCATCACGTCCTATCAGGAGCAGATCGAATGGCACCTGCGGGCCGCCTCGCTGCTGGTCGGCCTGTTAGTCGGCATTCTTTCGCTGGTAAGCATGGTTAGGAAGCTGCGTCGCCGTTGACACCAGAACCAGGTCACCATGAAAGCACTCAAATACCTCAGCTTCGTCGGCAAGGTCGCCGGTCTTGTCTCCGCCCTCAACGTCATCCCGTTCGT
>CAIKHZ010000079.1 GCA_903827375.1 Akkermansiaceae bacterium | reverse complement strand
GGCGGGCATCTTCGGCAACTTGCTGGCGTTGGGCATCGGCTTGTGCCGTCTTTTGTTGGTTGGCGGCTGCGGCCTGACGCTGGCGGGCATCTTCGGCAACTTGCTGGCGTTGGGCATCGGCTTGTGCCGTCTTTTGTTGGTTGGCGGCTGCGGCCTGACGCTGGCGGGCATCTTCGGCAACTTGCTGGCGTTGGGCGTCGGCTTGTGCCGTCTTTTGCTGGTTCGCGGCTGCGGCTTGATGCTGACGGGCATCCTCGGCGGCGCGCTGGCGTTGGGCATCGAACGCGGCGGCTTCGCGTTGATTCGTTTCCAAGACTTGTGTGCGGCGCTGGTTGAACGCTTGCCGACCGCCAAGCTGGGTCAATGCCCGCTCGGCTTGGAGCCGATCTTGCTCGCGGGTTTGGCGGAGGTGATCAGCGACGTCCGGCACCAGCGGCGTGGGCCGTTGGATGGCGGCATTTTCGAGTTGGCCGCGAACGCGGGAGGGACGCAGGGCGGCGTTCCAATCGGCATGAATCGTCGGTGCGGAGATGTTTAGCTGGTGACCGGACAGCTGCGGGCGCATCGCTAGCGGGTCGTGGCCGGGGCGCAGCCCGCGATTCAGGTTGAGCTGATAATAAGGAACCGGCCGACCCAGTGAACGGCTGATGTCTTGGTAGCTCGGGCCGCCGACGAATACGTTGCGGCCATGGCTACGGATATTTGTGATGTTAGACGTCTGCTGCCAACAGACATCGTTTAACCCAAGCGGCAGACAATGGCGGCGGAGTGGACTGGAAAAGTGATTGATCTCAACAAAATTGAACCATCCGCTAGCGATGCCGAAGCGCGTCTCGACGCTGCCGTCCCAAGCGCAATCCCGCCAGCCCAGAGTTTCCGGGGGCAATGGGGCCCACCCAATGTGCGTGTCACTGCCCCTCCAGCAAACCCAGGCGGGTGCCCATTGGTCACCCGGCACCCATATCCAGCCGCGCCCGTGGAGCAGCGCCCAGCGCCCGTAATGGTAGCAGGCCCAACCAAATGGCTCGCTGGAGAGCCATGTCCAGCCGTGATTGGTACACACCCAGCGCCCGTCGAGGTAGGGGCGCCAGCCCACGCTGCGCACAGCTGCGGGTTGCCACACGTACCCGTAGGCCGGGGTTTCGAGCCAGGAGCCATAAGCGGCAAGCGAATCATAAAACGTGCTGTAGTCGGCCACGGGTTGGCCTTCGGCAGGGGCGGCGGCCGGTTCCACTTCGGGGATGGCTTCCCGGCCGGCCGCTTCGAGTTCGCGGCCACTGAGGGCTGACTCGCGTTGGTCCACGTATTGTTGTCTGTCTTGGAAGGACGATTCGAGACCTTCGAGTGTGCCTTCACGCTTGGCGAGTGCCTCCTCCCGGGCGGCAAGCGCTTCCTGTTTGGCTGCGGCCTCCGCGCCCTGTGCCTGCTCCAATGCGGCCCGTTCGTCATCCATGCGGCTGCGTTCACGTTCGATGGCATCCCGCTCGCTGGCAATCTGTTGGTCGGCAAGTTGCCGTTCGAGTTGTTGCTTCTGCTCAACCGCCTCTCGATTTTGCCGCTCAAGCTCAGCCAGTTTTTTTTCCCCAGCAGGGCTGGATTTGTCGCAAGAGGCGATGCCAACGATGGCAATCGTCAAAAACAAAATGCTTTTCATGACGGTGGGGGAAACTTGCCAGATGCGACGTAATCCACTGCCGGATTATTCAGGTAAAAATCCCGGGTTCGGGCGGAAATTGCGAAAAAAACCTCTGCTTTTTAATTAACACATCTTAAAAACATCAGCTGTAACCCTTGGAAAATATAAGAAACAGGCTGTTAGGCATTGGGTATATTCTTCTTGCTGATGGTAGGGTTTACCCGTAGAAACGGCGGCCCGCGAGGGCCACCACAACGATGAACATGACCCGGAACCTAACATCCGTGGCCCTGGCAATCGCCGGCGTCATTCTTTTTCCCAGTTGTGCTGCCAGCCGCAGCAACACTGTGAAAGCCAACACCAAGCTTCCCGATTCCTGGCCGGCCCAATCCGTCCAGAATGGGAAGGCGTCTTGGTATTCAATCAAAACCAACTACGGCAGGCAGACGGCCAGCGGCAAGCAGCTGAGCAATTCGGCCGCCACCGCCGCCCACAAGACGTTGCCGCTGGGCAGCACGGTGCGGGTGACCAACATGGACAATGGCAAAGCGGAGGTCGTGACCATCACGGACCGAGGTCCTTACATCGGGGGGCGCATCATTGATGTGTCCGTAGGCGTGGCCGAGCGCCTCGGCTTTGCGGCCCGCGGCGTGGTGCCGGTAAAGGTGGAAGTGCTCGCCACGCCCGCTCGCTGAGCGTAGGCACGTTCAGCCTGGGGGCCAAAGCAATTGGCGGCCGGCGAGCAGGTGGAGGTGGAGGTGGGGCACGGCCTCGCCGCCATGGGGACCGTTGTTGATGACCACCCGGAAGCCGGATTCATCGACGCCCTGGCTGCGGGCGACCGCGGCAGCGGTGAGCAGCAAGTGGCCGAGCAGGGTGGCGTCGTCTGAGGCGGCGAGTGCCAGACGCGGGATTGGCATGCGTGGCACGATGAGGATATGGAGCGGGGCCTGGGGCGAGATATCGTGGAATGCCACGCAACGCTCATCCTCGTAAACCACCGTCGCCGGGATTTCCTTGTCACAGATTTTTTCGAACAATGTTTTGTGGGCCATACACGGCGGATGCTGGCACAGCCGAGGCCGCCCCGCAAGCGCAGCAAATCAATCCGGCCGGGTGAGCTCGACAAACACATCCTCGAGGGTCGCTTCGTGACGAAACAAGGAACGCAGCGGCCAGCCATATTGCGCCGCCAGTTGGGCAATGGCTTCGCGGGCATCCACCCCTGAATCCACCCACACGACGTAACGCGTCCACTCGTCGCCCATGGTTTCGGGAGTGACTTTTTTCACCCCGTCGAGGCGGTTGAGCGCGGCAGCTACCACCTCTGGGGCAGACTGGATTTCCACTTGCAAGCGGCCGGCGGCACGCATTTTGCCGATCAGGTTGGCAGGCGTGTCGGCAGCGCGGATTTTTCCGTTGTCGATGATGATGACGCGGTTGCAGGTCATTTCCACTTCGGTGAGGATGTGGGTGGAAATGAGCAAGGTGTGGGCTTGGCCAAGCTGGCGGATGAGTTCGCGGATCTGGCGGATTTGATTGGGATCGAGCCCGTTCGTCGGTTCGTCAAGGATCAGCAACTCTGGATCATGCACCAGCGCATCGGCCAATCCCACCCGCTGGCGGTAGCCTTTCGACAACGTCTTGATCATCTTGCGACGCACCCCTTCCAACCCGCAGGTGTCAAGCACCATCCCCACCCGCCGACGACTGTCATGCTTGCCCAGTCCCTTGAGCTGGGCACGGAATTTCAAGTACTCACGCACCCGCATTTCACCGTAAAGCGGAACGTTTTCCGGCATGTAGCCAATCCGCCGACGCGCTTCCAGCGATTGACGGAAAATATCGAATCCGGCTACCCGGGCGCTGCCGGATGAAGGCGGCAGGTAGCCGGTGAGCATCCGCAATGTGGTGGTTTTGCCTGCCCCGTTGGGCCCGAGAAATCCGACCACCTCGCCGCGGGCCACCGCAAAGCTGATGTTGCGCACCGCCTCGTGGCGGGCAAATTGTTTGCTGAGGTTGTTGGCTTCAATCATGAACACGCGGAGGGCTGGACCTGGCTGCGACCCACCTCGTCTCTCGTTGAGACGGCAGGTCGCGCCCCAATCTAGGCGCTTTGCGCCAGTGGCCAAGCGTGAAATTCGCGCTGCGGATGTTCAAGGTGCCGGGGTGGTGAGCTTGAGCGACGGGCATCCCGGAAAAATCATTGTACTGGCTTGCATGGGGGGCAAATCCATCTAAACTCCGGGCATGTCAGATTCATGCAGCTCACTCCCCGATTATCTCAAGGATGAAATCCTGCTTCATCCCGAAAACCGCCGCTTTCCAGCTTTCGATCTCGCCCGCTTGTTGGGTCAGGTGTTTGCTCCGACCCAAGGCTGCCGGGTTTGTGTGCTCATCGACTTCGCCGAACCGGCGGCCATGATCAAGGACTTTGCCTTTCTCCAGCACGACGGGTTTCCCGTGCAAAAACACGCCCACCAATATTTTTACAGCCAGCTCCAGGCCGGGGTGATGCAGTCACTGGGCATGCATGGCGGAGACTTGTTCGCCTATCGCGTCAGTGGCGGCTCGAATCTGGACCTCGACGACGCCATCTGGGATACTGACGGCACCCAGCTCTCCTTCGAGCGCGACATCTATCCGCACTACACACTCATCCTTTGCATCTCCACGTTTTCCGCCACCGCCCCCTTGACCGCCAAGGCCAAACAATACGGGTTCCGCGGTGCCACCCTTCATGGCCTCAATGACATTATCCTGCAGTCCGGCCTCTCCGTCGATTACAACGAGGTGTCGCGCGATGCCGAAAAACTCCGCCTCGCACTCACCCGCGCCGACTCCGTCGAAATCGACTTCGAACTGGAAGATGGTCGGATCTTAACCGCCTGGCTCGGCCTAGCCGGCCAAGAGGCCCAAAAGTCCCACGGCCTGTGCCTCGGCACGGCACCGGATATCGCCAACCTGCCCGCCGGCGAGGTGTACTTCGTGCCCAGCGACGCTCGCGGCCAATTTCCCATGAAATACGAGGATGGCACCCTCGGCCTGCTCGACGTCAAGGACCGCTGCATCTATCGCTCCAGTCTGATTGCCGGCAACCAAGCGACCATTGATGCTCACAATGCCCGCCTGCTGGATGATCCGATGACCGGAACCCTCGGCGAACTGGGTTTCGGCACCCAGGTGCTGCCGGTTTCTTATGCCGATATCCAGGATGAAAAAGTCTTGGGAACTTGTCATATGGCCACCGGTCGCGACGATCACCTCGGCGGTGACATCGTGCCGACCATGTTCAAGAAGCACGAAAACTCGACCCACGACGACATCCTGTTTGCACCGCATAAAACGCCGAATTTCAACCTTCGCCAAGTGCGCATGCAGCGTGGCGACCAACACGAGATCCTCATTGAGAACTTCCGGCCGTCCCGCTACATGATGGACGCCCTGAGGCTCTAGAGTCTTGATGGGGTCAGTCCTCGCGCGGTAACATTTGAGCTTGCTCGATCCCGTGGCGCTTTTGAGGGTCTGAGGCAAAGCTTGGCTAGCTTGCCGCCGTATCGCTGGCGGTTTTGGGATCCAGCAGGCCGTGTTTTACCAGAAACGTGTCGGCGGCGGCCAAAGTCAGGTCGAAGTGATCCTGTCGGACGTTGAAGTTGAAGAAACTGTGCTCGGCCCGTTCAAACTCCAAGAGTTCACACACATTGCGCCGCCACCGCAGGCGACTCCGAAATCGCCTCACCTCGGCTATCGGCGCGATCCGGTCCGCCGTACCGTGAAACATCATCATCGGCGGCAACTTCGAGCGCATCATCGCCGTTGGGCTGCTGCGACTGGCCGATTTGGCATCCGGAAAGCGCTCTGACCCCTGGCCCTTGGGCGTTGTGTTGACAATCGCGCTAAAAAGTAGCAAAGCCTGCGGCCGACAGTCAAAACCGTCCACCGGCGGCAATTGCTTGGGCTTGGGCATCGCCGTGAGTAAGGCCAGCAAGGCTCCTCCAGCCGCGCCCCCAACCGTGATGCGGGCCGGATCAATGTTGAAAATTTCCGCGTGCTGGCGCATCCAGCGGATCACTTCCCGGGCGTCATCTATGGCTTCCAGCGCTCCGGTGCCATGCTTGGAAAATATCCGGGTTTCAGCGGCGACGGCCACTGCCCCGCGACTCGCGAAGTGGAGGCAATGGGGGACAAACTGGGTGTGCATCGCCGCGTCCCACAGTCCACCATGAAAAAACACCACCGCAGGCCGGGGGGCCAGCGCGGTCTTCGTTGGCCAAAACAGATGCGCAAGCACTTCTCCTTGCGGCGTCTGGCGGTACACATACGATGACGCCTCTTCGAGCATCTTGCGGTCGCGGGCCTCGCCCAACGGTGGCACATTTTGGAGGATTCGACTCATGTGGAGGCATTTTTTGACAGATGATGGACTTGCGCACAAATTGTTTGTTGTGAAAACCGGTACTTTGTCCAATGGTTTCGCCGATGAAGCTGCATATTCTCGTTTTAAGCATCCTGATGACGGCGTTGTCTCCGGCGCAGTCCGGCCTGCGTCCGGCCTTGGAGCAAACCTATCATGCATGGCGCGCGGCCATCTCCCGCCAAGACGTCGCCGCTTGGCAGCGAGTCACCGCCAGCCACCGCCGCATTGAGGTGAAGAACCGCATTGCCTCTCAAAAGCTGCCTTTTCCGGCGTCACTCTTCAATTTGCCCGCACCGCCACCCGCTTTGAAGGGCTTGACCTTCCTCGAAGCGAAACAAAATGGTCCGACGGCCACCGCCGCGTATTTTGGCAAGATTGATTTTGGGGTGGGCGGCAATCCCACCCCAAACCTGTTGGTGCTCGCATTTGTCACTGAAAACGGTGATTGGCTGTATGACCGGGCGGATTTCGTCAATTTGGAGGCGCTGCCGGAGGTGCGGCGTGAGTTGGCGGCTGGCGATTTGAAGTACTTGAAAGAGACGCCGGAGGCTCAGCCATCGGGCAAGATGCCGCCGCTGCCGTTGGAGGCACCGCCGACTAAGTACATCGCAAAAGTCTATGTCTTCAGCCCGGGCCGCGAGGTAAAGGTGCAAGTCAATAAATTCAGCCAGCATCGCTTCGCCAACGCCAAGGAGGCCGAAATTGTTATCGGCGGTGCCATTGATGGCCCCAACGAAGTCCAGTACGCCATTAGCAAATTGCCAGGCGGCACCGGGACCGAGGCCCTGACAATCCGCGTCTATCTGCTTTCCCAAGTCGAGGGAGTCAAGCCGATCAAGGCATTTGAGTACCAAGTGCTTGAAAACCAAACACCCAAAGCGTTCGCCACCAGCTCGTTCGACGTCGATGCCACCATGGTTGCCAAACTCATGGGCAAGGCCCACTGAGACGCCCGCTGCAGTGGGCAATCCGGGCCAAATTCGCTAAAACCGAGACTGGCCATTTGGCAAAAACCGGCCAACTTGGAGGCATGATTTCGCGCCGCAAGCTCCAATACCCGGTGTCATCACCGTTGCGGCAGTACCTCTATCACTTCGACCGCCAGCGGGATATCCCGCAGGTTTATTGGGAGTTGTGCCGCTTCACCGGTGCGGTGCCCTACGAGGATCCACGTGGCCGCGAAACCCTCTGGGTCACCGTGATGTACCCGCCCGATGTGTTCGCCGAACTGCGGGAACGCCTCACCAGCATCTACACCGAACTTAAACTCGGCCGCGACGTCACCCAACACGAACACCTGCTGGTGGACAGGATCGACTTCGGCGACTTTGGCAATTCCAGACCGTTCCGGGTCCGAATCACCAATGTGTTTAACGACAACTCGGATTATTTTTACGTAAAACAAGCGGATGCCTCGCGCATTTACGGCCTGGAGCTTGAGCACATCCTCTCGCCCAACAGGATCAACTATATCGTCAACGGCACGACCCTCATTGAGGAGCACATTGCTGGGGTGCCGGGGGATGTGTTTCTGCGCGATCATCTTAGCCAGCCCGGCATCAACAAGGTGCGCATTGCCAAGGAGTTCACCAAGTTCAATGAGCGGTGCTTCATCCGCCTGCTCGGTGATATGCGCAGTGCCAATTACATCGTTGAGATCACTCCTGATTTCGAGGAAGTCCAGTACCGCGTTCGCCCCATCGACTTCGATGAGCAGTCCTACGAGGGCAAGGGCAATACCTATCTGGCGCTGCGTTATAGCTCTAACCGCGCCATCACCCGCCTCGCCTTCGAGGTGCTAAACCGCAAGACTATTGATCAATACGTGGCTGAGGAATATGCCCAAATGTCCCGCCGTGCCAAGGTCGAAAGCTCGCGTCTTCGGGCCTTGCTCGGCATCATGCGCCGCGAGGAACTCGCCCCGCTTGAGCACGTCGTGACCCTCGCCAAGGAACTTGACCGCATCCATCACACCAGCACCTTTGCGCAGTGCCGTTCAATGGGTGAACTCACCGCCAAACACCTTTCGCTCATGCTGGAGATGTAGAGGCTCAGTGATGCATGTCCCGCAATTCCAGTTGCCATCCATCCCGGATGAAACAACAAGCAGAAGAATCTAACTGGCACTTGTCATTGACTCGAAGCGCTCGGCTTGGCCGGTCGCGGCCAACACCGCCTGCCAAGCGGGACTTGTGGGATCCATGCATTTCTTTTTGGATGTTAGAAGCTTGATTGGCACATGGATGAAGCGGTCGTGGAGGATGCCGACCACCAATCCGGTTTTGCCGGCCATGGCGGCGTGGGCGGCGTGGCGGGCGAATAGATCGCAGAGCATGGAATCTTCCGCGTCGGCGGGCACACTGCGGATGATGTAGTTAGGATCAAAGTAACGCAGGGTGGCCGGAATGTTTGCGGTCTTGAAGTGGGTCTCGATTTTTTCCCGAAGGAATTGGCCGATGTCCTTGAGTTTGAGGTTTCCCGAGGCATCGCGTTGGTCGCTGCCCGACTCGATCAAATCCTGGCCGGCGCCCTCGGCCACCACAATGAGTGCGTGAGCCCGCTGGAGGATGCGCCGCTCCACCGCAGCGAGCAAGCCGCGCGGGCCGTCGAGGACGAAAGGCACTTCGGGGATCAGGCAGAAATTCACATCTTGGCTGGCCACTGTGGCCCCTCCGGCGATGAATCCGGCGTTGCGGCCCATGAGTTTGACCAGCGCGATGCCGTTGTGGATGCTGTGTGCCTCGGTGTGGGCACACTTGAGGATCTTCGATGCCTCTTCCACCGCGGTGAAATATCCGAAGGTGCGCGAGACAAACGCCACGTCGTTGTCCACCGTCTTGGGGATGCCCACCACGGCCAGCGGATAGCCCCGCCGCTGGGCTTCCTGAAACAACTCGTTGCCGCCGAGTTGGGTGCCATCTCCCCCAATTGTGAAAAGCAGGTTCACGCGCCGCTCGATCAAATGGTCCACCGCCACGCCTATATCCACCGGTCCCCGCGATGTGCCTAACACGCTGCCCCCTTCTTGATGGATGTCGTCCACAAACTCGGGGGTGAGCACCACCGGATGGGCCCCGCGCCGTGGATCCAGCCCTTGATAGCCATTGCGGAAACCCAGCACTTCCTTCACCCCGTAGCGGTGGTGCAATTCGAGAAAAAGCGAGCGGATGACGTTGTTGAGGCCGGGACACAGGCCGCCGCAGGTGACGATGGCCGCCCGCGTCTGTGCCGGATCGAAAAATAGATTAGCCCGGGGTCCGGCCAACTCGAACAGATAGCCCGGATCGCTGCCCATCTCGATGTTTTCTGGAATGCGGATGTCATCACTGATGGTTAGTGCAAGTGGCGAGGCGAAGCGCGCCGTGCCGAGATTGGGAGTGTTCATGGCAGGAGGGATGCGAAACTAGTAACGGGTGGTCGGGAAACTTGGAAGGCAAATCCTGAGCGTCACCGCTTCATTTGCCACCTCGACTAACGCTTGCTTCTCATTCGGATTGCGCAGAAAAATGAACACCAACTCCAGTTTGGAATCGTGCTGGACATTGGTCCTTCCCGTGATATGAGCTGGCAGTCACCCATGGATCAATCCTCCGATATTCCCGTTCGACCCACGCCGCCGCCACCGGATATCCCTCGCTACACGCCACCCGTTCCGTCTATTCTTATACCGACCGTGGAAACAACGGACGCGCAGCTGCCAGGTCCACCCACGCCGTCGGAATCAGCCCCCAAACTGAAACTGCGGGTCGCGCAGGAACCGGAAATTCACCTCTCCCCTCACGGCGCGCTGGCACCATTCAACACCCGTGCCATCGCAGCAGCAATCGATGGTATGTTCGCGCTTGGCCTGTCAATCACCGCATGGTTGGTCTTGCCCGCAACGTTCGGCATCAGTTTGCCTTGCCTGGTGGGCCTTGCCTATCTGGCTGCCCGCGATTCGGTGGCCATCTTCGGTGGCCAGAGCATTGGTAAAAAAGCCATGCATCTCCAAGCGATGACCCTCGACGGCGAGTCGCTTGCCGGCAACTGGCAACCTGGATTGCTGCGCAACGTGCCGGTGGCCATCCTGCCATTTGCGCTCGTCGAATTGTTCATCCTGCTCACTCGCGAGGACAAACCCGAACACGGCCGCCGCCTCGGTGACGAGTGGGCCAATACCAAAGTCATTGTCGTAGAACCCGCCACCTCCAAAACCCCAACCGATCGTTAGACCATGACTATGCTCACTAAATACCTGTTGCCCGCCGCGCTGCTGGTGGCGCCGTTTGCCGCGCCGCACGCCGCCGCACAATCGCTCAATTACCGCCAGCCCGCCAGCGATTGGTCCGGCGGAGCCCTGCCCATCGGCAATGCCAGAATGGGTGCCATGCTCTTCGGAGGCGTGGCCGTGGAGCGTGTTCAGTTTAACGAGCAAAGCCTGTGGTCAGGCGATAACAACTGGGATGGTGCCTACGAATGCGGTGACCACGGGTTCGGCTGTTATCGCAATTTCGGCGACCTGACCATTACCTGGGACATTCCCGCTGCCACCCCTACCGATTACCAGCGCAACCTCGATATCGGCAAAGGCATCCACTCCACCACCTTCACCCATAACTCTATCAAGTTTGCCCGTGAGGCGTTTGCCAGTCATCCCGACCAAGTGCTTGTCTTCCGTTACTCATCCGGCAAACCCGGCTCGCTGACTGGTAAAATCGCTCTAACTTCCGCCCAAGGGGCCGCCACCACCGCCTCGCCGACCGGCCTGGTGTTTAGCGGCGAGATGCCTAACAAACTCAAGCACGCCGCCGCCTTGCGCGTCCTGGCCACAGGCGGAAAATCCCGAGTTGAGGGCAACTCGTTGGTGTTTGAAAATTGCGACGACCTGCTGCTCTTGCTCAATGCCCGCACCAACTACAAGCCGGATTACGCCGCAGGCTGGCGCGGCGCGGACCCCCTGCCGCTGCTTGAAAAGGAACTCGCCGCCGCCCAGGCGAAATCCTACGCCGCTCTCAAGACCGCCCATGTCGTGGACCTGACCAGCCTGCTCGGCCGGGCCCGCATCAACGTCGGCTCCACCGCCTCGGCCGTCCTCGCCATGCCCACCGATCAGCGCCTGAAGCGTTATGCCGATGGCTGTGGCGACCCCAAAACTGCGGCGGATCCCGAGCTGGAGACGACTCTCTTTCAATACGGCCGCTACCTGTTGGCCAGTTGCTCGCGGCCCGGCGGCCTGCCCGCCAACCTCCAAGGTCTCTGGAATGACAGCAACACCCCGCCGTGGGCCTCTGACTATCATAACAATATCAACGTCCAGATGAACTATTGGGGTGCCGAGACCACCAATCTATCAGAATGCCAGTTGCCCTTGGTAAACTTCATCGAGGCCGCGGCAGAACCCTGCCGCATAGCCACCCGCAAGGCATTTGGTGCCAACACCCGCGGCTGGACCGCCCGCACCAGCCAAAGCATCTTCGGCGGCAATGGCTGGGAATGGAACATCCCCGCCAGCGCATGGTATGCCCAACATGTTTATGAACACTGGGCCTTCTCCCAAGACCCCGCCTATCTGAAAAATTCGGCCTATCCCATGCTCAAGGAGATTTGTCAGATGTGGCAAGACCGCCTCAAGACCCTGCCCGACGGCTCGCTCGTCGTCCCTGACGGATGGTCCCCCGAACATGGTCCCCGCGAGGATGGCGTGATGCACGACCAGCAACTTATCTGGGACTTGTTCCAAAACTACCTCGATGCCGCCAAGGCCCTCGGCGCCGATCCCGACTATCAAAAAGTAGTGGCCGGCATGCAGGCAAAACTGGCGCCTAACAAAATTGGAAAGTGGGGCCAGCTGCAGGAATGGCAGGCTGACCGCGATGAACCGAACGACACTCACCGCCACACGTCCCACTTGTTCGCCGTCTATCCGGGGCGGCAGATCACGCCCACGCTCACGCCGGAATTGGCCAAGGCGGCCATCGTCTCCCTCAAGGTCCGCAGCAATGACCATCAGGACCAGACCGGCAAACCGTTTGCCGTCGATACCACCATTGGCGATAGCCGCCGCTCGTGGACATGGCCGTGGCGCTGCGCGATGTGGGCACGACTGGGCGATGCCGAGCGCGCCGGCACCATGGTTCGCGGGCTGCTGAGCTACAACACCCTGCCTAACCTGTTCACCAATCATCCGCCATTTCAGATGGATGGTAACTTCGGCATCACAGGTTCCATGGCGGAAATGTTAGTGCAATCTCATGCCGGCGAAATCGCCCTGCTGCCCGCTCTCCCCAAAGCATGGGCTGCCAGCGGCTCGTTCAGCGGTCTGCGGGCACGCGGTGGCTTCACCGTCGATTGCGTCTGGCAGGACGGCAAAGTCACCTCCTATGTCATTCGTGCCGCCAAGCCTGCCAAGGTCAAGGTCCGCGTCAACGGCGAGCTCAAGGAAGTGACCGCTACCGCCTCATGATCCGTCGTTTTCATCGGCCAATCCCAAGCATGTTTTCATTTCTGTCCGTCGCTGTTTCATGTCCGACCCCATCTCCACGCAAAAGCTCACCGAGCTTGAGCAGCGCATGTTGGCGCTCGGCATCACTGACGAATGCTTGACTGAAAAATTTGTTAGGGGATCGGGGGCTGGCGGGCAGAAGATTAACAAGACTTCGAGTTGTGTGTTTCTCAAACACCTGCCCAGCGGCCTGACCGTCAAGTGCCAGGCAGCCCGTTCGCGAGAAATGAACCGATTTCTCGCCCGCCGCGAGTTATGCGAGGAATTGGAGGCTGTGCGCGACGGCAAGGAGTCTGAGCGGGTTCAGGAAATGGAGAAAATCCGCCGCCAGAAGCGCCGCAGATCGCGCCGCTCCAAACAACGGTCGGTGGTCGATAAACGCATCCTATCCACCAAAAAAAACCTCCGTCGGCCTCCATCAGCAGACTGAGTGACGCAGCCATCGTTGGGATTCTTTTATCTAACGAGTTATGCCATCCAGCATACGCGAAAATACTAGCGAGTCGCGTCGGCTCGCCTCGAATTGCTGGCGCCGGGCTGTCGGCAATTCCTCCACCGTGCCCGGTATGTACCCAAGCCGCTGGTTGAAAAAATCCGCCGCGCGGTTGGTCAGGGCAAATACCCGCGCAATTCCCCGGTCGCAAGCCATCGCTTCGGCATGCCGCACCAACTCGATGCCGTAGCCGCGACCCTCGTGTGATTTTTTCACATGCAGGCAGGCGACCTCTGCGCAACCATCGGCGGGGTACTCATGCAAAGCCACGCAACCCACGACGTTGTCGTCAATTGTCATCACCCGGAAATCCGCCAGTCGCGATTGAATATCCTCGTAGGTTCGCTCGATCAGTTTGGTGCGGCGCACAGCCCTGCCGATCATGCCTAGCAATTCTGGAATATCCTCCTCGCGCAGTTCACGAATCACGCGGTAACTGTCGGCGTGAACCATCGTTCCCACCCCTTCGTTGAAAAATAATTCGTCCACCAACACCCCCTGGCGGCGGCCGTTGAGCACGTGAACCCGTGGCACCCCACGCTGACAAGCGATAGCGGCGGCCCTCAGCAAGGCGGCCCCGCCACCGGACGCCCGGCTGGCCAAGTTCTCGGCATCCGCCGCGCGAATCGCGTGGACCGGTTCGCCGTCGATGAGAATTGCCTCTTCCAGCAGCGCGATGATTTTAGCCACGCCGATGCCTTTGGCAAAATCAACGACCGGTCGGTCCAGCGGGCCGGTGGCGGTGGCATCGATGATGGCGGATTGGCCGCGGGCCAGGATGCCGAGCACTTCGCGCACGGCTTTTGGATCGGTGATGGGTCTAGTCACCCGCGCCGCCATGATCTCGCACTCCAAAGTCCAATCGTAAAGGTCCTTCAAATCCCCGCCTAACACCCCGAGCACCAGTTTGACGCCCAAGTCCTCGAGCACCGCCAAATCCAGCAGGGTTTCGGCAATCGCCGGTTCAGGCAGCAGCCCAGCCTCGATCAAAACGAAAAACACCTTCCCGCGAAATTGGGGAATGTACTGGAGAACTTCTCTTACGTCGCTCTGCTGCGCCACGCGAGAAACTTAACAGACGCCGCCCCCATCGCAAGACCGGTGTGCGGAAACTGCTATTCCAACCATGTTGCCTGAAATATTTGCTGATTCGAACATGCCTCCCGCCTGCAGCGTGTGTTTCTCCTCTGGGATATGCGCCTTGCTTTCTCACTCTGCCTTGATCCGCAGAAATAGCTTGGGATTGGTGAGCAGTGAGGGCGGCAAAGTGACGGTGATTTCCTCGACTGGGGAGGCGTTGTTTGAGGCGGTGGCAAGCGGGGTGATGGCCGCCCATGGGGCACCAAGGGTGGTGGACGATTGATAGACATAGGACAAGCCGGAATCCTTTCGCCGGGTGTATTTGAAGGTGCCTGTGGTCCTGTCAAGTTGGCGGGTGATCGGGTTGCGAGAAGTTCCAGTGGTGGGATCTAGGCCGAAGGCAAATTCCTGGAAGTTCGTCATGCCGTCGCCATCCGGATCGTGATTTGGATCCTTATCGGTCAAAATGCCGTTGGCGAACGTGCCGTTGGCCCAGGTGGCGTAGGGAGTTGTCTGAAGCGGCGGGGGGTAAGCGGTGCTGAGCGCGTATTTGGCGGCCAAATAGCCGCCTACCAAGTTTTGTTCGGCGGCGGTGAGTGTGCGATTGTATATGATGAATTCGGCGATGCGTCCGTTGAAAAAACGGTTGTAGGCGATCTGCCCGAATTGATAGGTGAAGACTGCCGAAGCCGCCGATGTTTCCATCAGCACGTGCCACTGGCCGTTATGCGTGTAACCACTCGTGCCGTTCACATAGATTTGTCCGCCATGTGCAAAATCATTGCCGTCGGCTTGCCATGCATCCGCATTCCACTGGCTCGAGCTGCCGCGGATGTTCTTGCTGTCCTGGCTGGCACTTTGGCAGAACATGCCGTCCAGGCCGGTTGCGTTGGCATCCACCTTGCAGACGGCGAAAATCGTTTGGGCGGTGGTGTTGGAAGGTCCCCGCATGAACCGGCCGGTGCCATCCCACTTGACGGTGGGCAAGCCATTGAGATTGCCTGTCAGATAGAGCGGTTCGTTGGCGAGGGTGGCTTGTGTGGCATGTTGAAGATTGCCGCTTTGGTCGTTCCATTGCTTGAGGTAAACATTGCCGCCAGCCGTTTGCACTTGGGTCGCATCAGCGGCATTGATGGCATCGGCCTTCAGCCAGACGGCGAGGCCGCTGGACACACCTCCCGGTGTTGGCGACGCCACACTGAAGGTCACACTGGCCTTTTGCGAGATAAGTATGCCGTCGCCAGTCGCCTGAAAGTCATAGGCACCGAGGGTGGTGCAAGTCACTGCAAAGGTTGCCACGCCAGCGGCGCTGGTGGTTACTGATAGCGGGATGATCGCCGGGGTGCCGAGGCCGGTATTGCCATTTCTAGCAAGCGTCACGGTCTTGCCAGCGACTGCATTGCCGCCGCCATCGGACAAGGTTACGGCAATGGTGGAGATTGATATGCCGTCGGCCATGACGGTGTTTGGTGTGGCTGTTAGCGTGGAGGAGCTTCCGCTGACCGCGCCGGCAGTGACAGTGAACGAGCCACTGTTGGCGGCGAGCAGGACGTCTCCACTGCTTCGCGTGGCAGTGATGACCACGCCACTCTCTGCTTTCGAGTAGGTGGCACCGCTGAGGGTTGCTTGGCTTTGGCCGGCTAGGATGGTGCCGGTCAAGGCGCCGGCCAAGGAGCCGGAGCCGGTTTTGAGGCTGAGGATCAATGATGTGTTAGCCGCTACTGGAGCAGGCACTGAGCTGAAGTTCAGTGCTTGCACGACGACGCTGAAGGCAGAGCTGGCTGCCACTGGCACGCCGCCATTGATCTGTGAGATGGCCAGTCTCACCGGTCCTGTGAAGTTGGTGGCCAGAAGAATCCGTCCGCCGCTGGCGTCATATTGCAACGTGTACCCACTCGGCAGTCCGGTCATGCTGCTAAAGCTGCCATGCAAGGTTCCCGTATAACTGGCAATGACATAACTGGCGACGCCCGGAGTTGCCAACTGGCTGACGGCAAGCGTCGAGTTCGTTAGGTCCAAATCCCCCGTGACGGCGAGTTGTGAGGAAGAGTTAGAATCGAGAGTGCAGGCATATGTGCCGGTGAGGGTGGTGGCACCTGCGGAGAGTGGGCCGGTGGCTGTGGCGGAACCGGGGGCCAGTGTGCCAGCGACGTTGAGCGGGCCGGTGATTTGGCCGGCACCTTCGAGGCGTGCGCCAGTGGCGACGGTCACTGAGGAGCTGGATGCGAGAGCCAAGGAATTGCCGACCGGTGGATAAGCCCCGTAAACACTCACCAGCGCATCGTACCAGCGGTCCGCCATCCAACTGTAGCCCGCGTCACTTGGATGGACGCCATCACCCGAGAGACCATTTGTTGGGAAGTTCGTGTTTAAATCCACCACTGTGATCGATTTTCCGGCGGCTCGGAAATTGGCGCTTACCGTGTCGATGATGCCGTTGAAGGTGCTCACATCGGCCGGGTAGGAGAGATAGGGAGTGCATCTTGCCAGAAACACCCGGGCGGCAGGCCGCAGAGTGGTTATTTTTGTTAGGAGAGATTCGATGCGTGTTTGCACGCCGGTCATGCCGACCCGGTTGATATCATTGGCCCCGACCAACAGGAGGATGGCATCTGGATAAACCGGAGCGCGGCCGGTGCCATTGCCACCGGTGAGCCAGTAGCCGCCGTTAGGGTCGCGGCCAGCCCCGCCGTAGAGATTGAAGGTGGCGGTGTCCAGGCCATCGAGGTTGTTATTGATATCATTGCAGGAGTAGGATTCGCGGCCGTTATGCCAGCGCTCGTCGAACGGCGTGGCTGGCAGCGGCCCGGGACTCACATTTGTGGCTCCAACAAACTGGAGGGATGGGGCAAGTGGGTTGAGCCTGACATAGAGTGGATACCGGTACCCCGCACCACTGGACGAGCCATCACCAAGCGTAATGGAATCTCCCAGCGGCATGATTTTCAGACCGGCGGGCAAGGCCAGAGCCGCAGGTGTGGCGATGCGCAAGGTGCCTTGGTTGACGACTGTGGGGCCGGTGAAGCTGTTGGTGCCGGTGAGCTTGAGCGTGCCGAGGCCGGTTTTGGTTAGGCCAAATCCACTGCCACTGATGATTCCTCCGATGGTTAGATTGGCGTTGCTGACGACAAGGGTTGGGCTGGCGGTTAGGGTGACTGGATAGGTGCCGAGGTCCAGGTCGCTGCTGCCTGTGAAGGTGAAGTCGCCGCCGATGCTATAGTGTCCAGAGCCGAGGCCCAAGGTCATCGGCGAGCCGCTGGTGTTATTGATGGTGCCGCCGTTGATGGTGAAAGTGGTGCCGCCGCCGGAAACGGTGCCGAGCATGCCGAACGCATTGGTGCCGCCGTTGGCAAAATTGAGTGTGCCAAAGGCCAGCGAGTAGTTAGCTTGGATGGTTGCCGAGCCTGGGGTGAAGGCGAGGTTCACGGTGAGGTTGGCGTCGCTGGCAGAGGTCCCCTGCGTGACCGTGCCACCGCTATTGGCGCCAATTTCAGTTAGAAAATTAAATGTGCCGCCGCCTCGGAGAGTGAGGTTTTGGCCATTGCAATTGACGCCGAGGTAGTAGCCGTTGCTTTGCAGGTTCCAGGTGACATTGGAAGTAAACGTTGAGCCGCTGGTGACGCTCCATATTTGGGCCGCGTTCAAGGGGTTATTGTTCGATCCGGCGAGGGTGATATTGGCGGCGGTGGAGTTGATCTGCACGCCGCCGATGGTGCCGTTGAAACTACCCAGTGTGAACGTTCGGCCGGAAAAATCCGAGCCGCCCAAGGTGGCACCAAAGGTCATTTGGTCGTTGGCAACCCAGCTTGTGGTTGAGGTCGTACCCGCGCTGCTGGTGGTCCAACTGTCGGTGATGGTACCCGACGGCGAGCCGAAGCCGGCCGTCGTGCCGTTGACGTCAAGGAACAGGGGGGGGCCGTTGGCGTGTGCGGCCGGTTGGCTGAGAAAGCCGGCGAGGGTGAGGGCTGCGAGGAGGATGAAGACGGGTCGGCCTCGGTGGGGAGCAAGGGTGGATGTCATGGGTAGCCCGGGGAATTTCGGAATGTCCGGCCAAACAGGGAACCTGTCATGAGCAGGCTAATGCATGCCGGCGGCGATGTCGGCGGCGAGGCGGGCCAGCAACTTTGATTGCGCGGCGACCAGCGCCTGATAGCCATCGGAGGTGAGTTGCTCGCGAGCTACAAAGGTGCGCGATGCCGTGAGGCGACGCTCGGGCAAGGCATAGACGCGCCAGCCGGCCTCGATCACCGCGTAGCCATCAGCACCGCCGTGGAACTGGCGGATATCCAGGGTCACTTGGTGGCTGATTTCCTCGTCGCGCTGCCACGGGTACGTGCGGAGGTTGCCGGTGTGCAGGCGTCGGCCGAGGTTGGTGGCGGTGACGCGGGCGATGGAAGCGGCCAGGTCGCCGGCCCAGCGGTGGGCATCTGCCACCGCCAAGCGGTTAGGTCCATCTTGCAGCACGAGGTTGGGGCGGTCGATGTACTCGGCGAGGGCCACCGGACCGACGCCGATGCCGCGGCCGCTACCGGAAGGGGCTGGGCCGTCGGCGGTGAGCATGTAGAATGAGCGCGGGGTGCCGCCACAGCCGGCGAGCAGCAGAGCGGCGAGTGCGAGGGCAAAGGCTTTGAGCATGGCAAGGTATTATTTTTTGGTTCGCGGGGCGCGTGGCACCGGATTGGCGGAACCATCCCGGCCGAAAAGCAGCGCATTGGGCTTGTCATCAAGCGTCGAGGAGAGCCCCTTGATCGAGCGAAGCGAGGCCCGCAATTCATCGAGGGTACGCAATAAATCCCCTTGCATGCCCCCATCCGGTCCAATGCTGGCAATGGTCTTTTGCAAATCGGCCAGCGTGCGGTGCAGGTCGGTGGGCACACCACGGAATTGTGGATCGTCTAACATTTTTCGAGCCGCTGCAGCGGTGGTGTTGATCTCATCCAAAGTGGCGCGGGCCGCGGCGATGGTCGTGGCCGATTCGTCCGCCGCCTTGGCGATGTTGCCCATCACTTCATCCAGCGGCAGAGCTTGGATCTTGTCGAGAATGGCGGTCACTTTCATTTCAAGTTGTGCCAAGCCGGTTGACATCGTGGGCACGGCGGCAAACTCGCCAGCCTGGCTCACCGTCGCGGCAGCAGCTTCGGGGTAATAGGCGAAGTCCACAAACAGAGTGCCAGTTAGGTAACTTTCCGTTTTCAGCGTCGCCCGCAGGCCCTGTTCCACCGCTTGCTTCAAGAACTCCTCGTCCGGTTCCGCCACCTGTCCCTGCATGCTGCGACGCAACAGGGCCGGATCAATATCGACGAGCACGGGCACCCGTGAATCCTTGCCGGAAGGCAGGTAGTCAAATGAAACGTTGATCACCCGGCCGATCGGGATGCCGCGAAATTCCACGATGGCACCCTTGGTCAAACCGCGCACGGATTGATCAAAGAGCAGCAGGACTTTCAAGCTCGGATCAAACAACGAACTCTGAGCCTCCTCCCCATCTCCATAAAGTTTGAAAGTCATGTTATCCGTCGCCGGTTTGCCTGGTTCCAGCCCATCCGGTATGCCAAATGACGCCCCCCCGGCAAGCATCGCCTGAAACGATGGCGTGCGCACCTTGATGCCCGTAGCCCCGGCACTGATATCCACGCCGCTGGTATTCCAGAAACGAGTGTTTTCCCGCACGAGCGAGCTGAATTCCTCCCGCACAAACGCATGATAGTGAACCTGCCGCGCATTGGGCGAGAGCTCGCGTTTCTCAATCCGGCCCACTTCCACCCCAAGATAGTAAATTGGCGAGCCCACCCCTAACGAGCCGGCCTCATCCGCCGTGAGCACCAAGCGCCGGCCCGGCACACTGCGGTTGGTCGTCGGCGGTTCCTCCAACCCGCGAAATGAGGTGGTCCCTTGCTGCCCGCCGCCCGGTTCCACTTCAATGTAAGCACCGGTGAGCAGGGTGCCCAGCCCGGATATGTCGGTGGCACTCACTCTCGGGCGAACCACCCAGAAGCGGGTGTCCTCGCACAGCAGTTTGGCGGCTTGGCGGTCCATTTGGATATTGACGAGAACCGACTTCAAGTCCCCTGCCAATTCCAATTCCTTGACCATTCCGACGCGCACCGAGCGGCAGCGGACCTCTGTCTTGCCGGCGGCGATGCCATCTGCCGTCTCAAACCGGACCTGGGCGGTGGGTCCGCGGGATGAAAGGTTTTGATAGACCAGCCAACCGCCGATGAGCACGGCTAGAATTGGCACGACCCACACCATGTTCCAGCGCTGGGCGGCGCGAAACTCCGGCGTCACGGGTTTGACGGATGGGGACTTACTCATGGTCGGTATCTGGCTCCGGGCTCTCTGTGGCAGTCATTTTCTCAAGGCGATCCCACAACATGCGCGGGTCAAAGCTCATTGCCGCAAACATCGTTAGCACCACCACCCCGGCAAACGCAAGCGCTCCCGGACCCGGCGTGACCGTCATGTAAGCCCCAAACTGCACCAGCGCAACCAATATGGAAACTACAAATATATCCACCATCGACCACCGCCCTAGCAACTCAGTGAACCAGTAGATCCGCCCGAGAATCCTCGGCGATGGCCGCACTTTGCCCGCCGCCGCCGCGCATAACCACACCAATGCCACGATTTTGACGATCGGAATCATGATCGAGGCAACGAAAATCACGATGGCGATCGGATACGCCTGACGGTGCCAAAACTCGACCATCCCCTCAAGAATCGTGGATGCCATCACATTGCCCAACTCCGAAATGGTCATGATGGGCAGCATGTTCGCTGGCAGATATAGCACGCAGGCTGCCACTAACAGCGCCACGGTGCGTTGCAGGCTCGCAGGCTTGCGCAAATGCAGCGCCGTGCCACAGCGGGGGCAGCGCCGTGCCAGCACCTGGGTCATTTTCCCGCAGACTTCGCAGTTGGCCAGGCCATGGTCGATGGCGCGTGGCAGGGAAGGGAATTTTTGAGGGTTGTTCATTCGGCGGCCACCTCCAGCCGGTCCCACAGTTCATTGCGATCAATCCCGGCCACCGCCGCAGCCATGCACAGCATCAGCGCCGCAAATGCCCAAAATCCCACCCCAAAGTACAAATCCGCCATTTTCCCCAATTTCATCAGGCTTACCAACACGCCTAACAAGAAAACCTCGATCATGTTCCACGGTTCGGTGTGGCCCAGCCAGCGTGCGACATGGCGGGCACCGGGGGCCGCTCGGCCAAATAGAAGCGGGCCGCAGACGTAGAGCATGCCGCCAGCCATCACTAGCGGCGCAATCATGGTGAACATCGCCACGCACCAGCCGATGGCCGGGCTGCCCTCCCGGATGAGCTCGCAGGCCGCCCGGAACAGGCTTAGCTCGGTCTTGATTCCGTTGGCCGACATCGTGAGAAACGGGAAGGTGTTGACGATTCCCATCAGAATCAGCGCCGTCAGGGAAAAGGCGGTGACGCGCACCAGTGAGGCCGCACGATTTTGATAGAGGACCACGCCGCAGCGTCGGCAGCGAGCTGCGGAGCCCTCGGGCACGGCGCTTGCCTCGTGGAGGGTATCACAGAAATGGCAGGCAACCGGGTGCGGGGAACCCGCCGGTTTGGGCCAACTGCTGATGGAAGCGCGGCGCTTCAAGAGGCGTTTGGGTTGTTAGTCTGATAGCCGACCACCCGTTGTTTGAGTTCGCCGAGCCCATCGACGCCGCATTCCACCCAGTCGCCGGCTTGTAGGTAGCGCGGTGGGTTCATCCCCATGGCCACTCCCCCCGGTGTGCCGGTGGCGATGACGTCGCCTGGCAGCAGGGTCATGAAGCGGGTGATGTAGCTGACGAGGTGGCGGAGCGGATGGATCATGTCGCCAGTCCAACTGTTTTGGCGGAGTTCGCCGTTGACCTTGCACCACAAGCGCAGGGCTTGCGCGTCGGCCACCTCGTCGGGTGTCACCAGACACGGTCCCATCGGCGCAAAGGTGTCGGCGCTTTTGCCTTTCGTCCACTGGCCCCCCATGTCCTTTTGAAACGCCCGTTCGGAAAAATCGCAGAATGTGGCGTAGCCGGCGATGGATTCCAGGGCATTGGATTCATCGATGTAGGACGCGTGACGGCCGATGACCATGGCCAGTTCGACTTCATAATCGAGTTTGTCGGCGCCCCGCGGCAGCATCACGTCGTCGAAGGGGCCGCTCCAGGCGCTGGAGGCTTTCATGAACAACGTCGGTTCAGTGGGAATTCCCTCGCCTAGTTCTTTGGCGTGCTCCAGATAATTCTTGCCCACGCACACAATCTTGGACGGTCGTGCCACTGGCGGGCCGAGTCGAATTGCCGGGTCCACCTCGCTGCCACCCGGGCAGCCGTCAGCCACCCATCCGGCCAGCGACTCCAAGCCACCCATCGCGAAAAACCCTTCATCGTAATCCTGAAACTCCCTGCTCGCATCAATCCGGCGGCCATCCGCCAGCCAGACGCCGGGCTCCTCGTTGCCTTTATCGCCAAATCGTATCAAGCGCATGAGCGGACCCTAGCACGTCCCGGTACAATTGAAATCCTAATCCTTTGCTAATCATTTCGCCGCTTCCAAACCGTCACCAACGCCGTCGACCACTGGAATTTTCGGGCGGTTTCACGGATGAGAAAGGGTTCGTCTAACTCATTTTCTAATGAAAACGATGGATTCAGCGCCGCCTTGAGCCAGGCCAGGGTGCTCTGGGCAGGCCAATGGGCCGGCGGGGTGAACTCCTCCAGCCAGGTGCATGGCGTGGCAAGAACCAATTCTCCCCCGGGTTTCACCAATGACGGCAAGCGTTCGAGCAGGAGTTGGGGTTCGCTCAGTCTGCAGAGGAGATTGGCGGCATGCACCCGCTCAAAGGCACCCAGATCCGCAGCCAGATGCATCGCATCGCCCTGAAGAAACTGCAATCTCTGGCCATCAAGCCCTGCGGGCCGAGTGGCACTGAGTTCGGTGCGCTGTGTGCCTTCCTCAAGCCGATGGTACGCCAGCACCGCTCCGCCCCGAAGCGCCTCGGCTGCACGGATGAAGGCATGCGAAAAATCAATCCCCAATACCTCATCGCAGTGACGCGTCATTTCAAAGCTAGAGCGGCCCACCGCACAGCCAAGGTCCAGTCCGCGGGCCACCTGCGTCTTGCCAAAATGGGCCACCGTGCGGCACGGAAATTCCAAAGCCGCAGCCATGTCCGCTGGCCATTTCCGCCCGGGCGGCAAAATTTCCTCTGCCGTTGCGTAATGAAACAGCAGGTATTCGGCGAGCAGTTTCTCGGATTCGTAAATCGAACTCATGGCATTCCTCAGGGGGGTTGCCGGCCGAGCAGCATCGGTTCGGCTCATAAAAAAAGCGGCCCGACTGATCGTCTTCAAGGAAAACCCATTAACCTTGAAGTCGTCTCAGTCGGACCGCCTATAATGTCGCGACACGGCGAAAGTACAAAGAACGCGCCCCTTGTCAAAGGAAAATCGCAATTTTTTCGAAAATATTTTTTCAGGGGGTATTTCACCGGTGATGCAGCGACGGGGGAATGATTGGAATTGCTTGTGGTTAGGATGATTTTGGATCACCGTCTTGGGGGGCCTGACACGTGATAGCTCGGGGTTCTCATGCTGGTGCAATTCTCTTCAATTCGCGAAATCAGTGGAAATTTTCTTCTTTGCAACCCTTTTGATTTTCCATTTCGGCACCAGAACTCGCGCATCGGGGGCTCGGATGAGGATCGGTGTCCTGCTCGGATTGAGCCTGGTCTTCCCGTGTTTGGCCGTTAGCGCAGAGGTCCCGCAGCCGAATGCGCCCATGCTCGACGAAACCTTCCAGTCGGCCGCCGCTGCCGCGCCACTGAAGGGGTTTAAGAGCTATGGTGGCGACTGGGGCGTGCAGGAAGGCGTGCTGGTGGCCGGGGCGGGTGGTGGCCCGAAATTGGTGCATGAATCCGCGCGGGTGGTTAGGGGTGAGGTTGGTGTGGAGATGTGGTTGGCAGACCGGCACGAGGGCAACGCCGGCCTCATCGTCAACGTCGGTCATGCAGATGTGGGGGCTGATGCCTTCAACGGCTATGAGGTGGCCCTTGATGCCAGCACCCAGACGTTGCGCCTGGGGCGGCATCGACAGAACTTTGAAGGGCTCCGTGACCTGCCATGCCCGGTGCCACTCCATGCGTGGATCCCACTGGTCGTGCGGCTCACGGAAACTTCGATAGAGGTGTTCGTCGATGGCCACAGCATGCTGCGCTTCGAAGATCCGCAGCACGTGTTGCCCGATGGTGCTGTGGGCCTGCGAACCTGGCAGCGCGACGCCCGCTACCGCAACTTTTGGGTCAAATCGGATGGAGCACGCCAGGCCCTGCCGTTTGTGACGGCCGGTTCGTCAGCCGGGGACGGCGTCTGTGCCAGTTGGCAAGGACTGCGGCGTGGTGCCGCACGCGGCGGATTTTCCATGGAATCCGGCGGCCCATTTGCCGCCCGGCAAAATCAAAGTATCGAGTTGTTGGATGGGCAAGGTGAGTTAGGCATCGAGTATGCGGGAGGCGGTTCAACCGGCCTGGCATTGGCCGCAGGCCGTTCCTATCAGGGGTTTTTATCAATCCGAAGCGACGCCCCGACGGAGGTTTTTGTGGGCTTGCAGGACGCCGCCGGCCACCTCCTGGCGGAAATTCCGTTAGCCGTCGCGGCCGAGGGTTGGGTGCAACACAGGTTTGCTCTAACGCCAAAGGCGGATGCTGCGGACGGGCGCCTAACCATCACGCTGAAAGCCCCGGGTCGCATTCAATTGGGGCGAGCTTTTTTGCAACAAGGCGACTGGGCCTGGTCGCCATCGTTGGCGTTCGACGGGTTGCCGCCGGTCCTATTTTTGAAGCGCCATCCATTAACGGCTCCACCGGCCGTCGGGTGTGACGTGTGGGCGGCGCGGCCGACGGCCCCTGGTTGCGCCATTGCCATTGTAGAACCGTCGCGGCCGGAGTTGGGGGCACGCACGGTTTTCGCAGATCTGGAGGGATGCATCTACGATCTGAACCTTTCGCTAGACGCGCAGACGGTCTATTTTTCCTATGCCCGCAAGGATGAGAAAAACTGGCACCTGTGGAGAATCGGTGTGGATGGTACTGGGCTGCGCCAAATCACTGACGGTCCGTATTACGATGTGAGTCCCTGTGAGACAGCGGATGGGATGCTGGTGTTTGTCTCCACGCGCCGCTTCGGCCACACCGCTTGCCAGCCCGGCCCCAGTTCCAATCTCTATCGGGTTTCGCCCGATGGGGGCATCCCTCAATGCCTCAGCATGAACACTCTATCCGACGCCTCGCCGCAACTTCTGCCCGATGGTCGTATCCTCTTCATGCGCTGGGAATACGTGGATCGCGACCTCACGTTCCGCCAGAGCCTGTGGGCCCAGCACCCGGACGGCAGCGGCTATCAGCTATTTTTCGGCAACACCCTGCGCGACCCGGGCACCCTCTGGCAGGCCCGCCCGATCCCCGGACGCAGCGACCGGGTGCTGGCCACCTTCGCACCTCATCACGGCTATCCGCACGGGGCGATCGGTTGGATCGAGACCCATCAAGGCCCTGAGACGGCGCGCGGCGTCGGCTTCGACTGGATCACCCAAGAATTTCCCACCATTGGCGACACCCAGCACCCCTGGGGCTACCGCGATCCGTTTCCGCTGGATGAGCAGCGGTTCTTATGTGCCTACGGCGGCTCGGCCCAGCGCTTCCGCCTGTTTCTACACGACCTAGCGGACCGCCAACGCCTGCTCTATGAGGATGCATCGCTGCATTGCTTTTTCCCAATCGCGCTGAGCCCGATCGCCCGGCCGCCATCGCTTGCAGCGCATGCTGCTGATCTAGCGGAGAGTGCCACAGGCTTGCCGGAGGATCATCCGGCTGATGCCCAGCCAATGGGCACCTGTGTGTTGCTAGATGTCTATCAGGGGCTTGGTCCGGCTATCCAGCGAGGCCGGGTGAAGTCCATCCGCGTCATGGAACAGATGCGCAAAACCGAAGATATACCAGTGACGCCCCACGTTGTCGAGTTCGGGCCGCGGGCTTACGACCAGTCGCCGCTGATGAGCTATGCCACCTACTATGCCAAACGCTGTTGGGGCGAAGTGCCGGTCGAGGCGGATGGATCTGCTCATTTCCGCGTGCCCGCCATGCGGGAAATCTACTTTCAAGCCTGTGACGACGAGGGTCGTGAACTTCAGCGCATGACCTCCGCCGCTCAACTCATGCCTGGTGAAACGATTGGCTGCGTCGGTTGCCATGAGTCGCGAACCTCGGCACCGCCCACCTCTGCCAAGGTGCCCATCGCGGCTCGGCGCGCCCCCTCGCAACTTCACAAACCCGCCTGGGCAGCCGACGGCATCATTGATTTTGTGTCCGTCGTTCAACCTGTTCTAGACCGCCATTGCGTCAAGTGCCACGGCGGAGACCGGGTGGATGGTGGTTACGATTTGAGCGGCGATAAATCACGGTTTTTCAACATGGCCTATGATAACTTGTTGGGTAGAAGCCAGTCATATCGCCAGCATAACATGGACACCGGAGAGATGCTCCCACAGGAGGTAGCCAAGGGAAAACCCCTGGTGCATTTCTTCTGGCTCCTCAAGACACCCACTGCGGTAAACCAAGTGCTAGGGAGCGGATCGCATGCCAGCCGCTTGCCGGATTTCCTCACAGTTGAGCACTGCGGTGCCCCCGTGCCGGCCGAAGACCGCCGCCGTATTTACACATGGATAGACGCCAATGTGCCCTATTATGGCACCTACGCCACCAGCCGACCACGCAGTGGTGGCAAGCGCGACCTGTGCGCGGACCCTCTAACCGGCGAACCCGCTGAGTGGTTAGCAAAGGACTTCATGCCGGTCTATGCGCGGCGCTGTGCATCCTGCCACGGTGCTTATCCGGCCGATGGCCGCCTGCTCACCTGTTGGGACGGGCGCACCGCCTGGCTCAACTTCACCCGGCCGCATTGCAGTGCCGCTCTAACCGCGCATCTGCCAAAATCCGCCGGTGGTCGCGGTATCGATCACCAAGCCGACGGCACGGCCATCCCGATGTTTGCCGACACCTCGGATGCGGACTATCAGACGATGTTGCATGCGTTGCAAACCGGCTCTCGGCAGGCCCTCGATACGCCGGGTCCGGACATGCCAGGATTCAAGTTCACCCGCCGGGAACCCTAGCGAGCCCTCACCTCAAGCCCCTGGAATCCTTGAAAAGCCAAAGTTGCTTTCGCTCACAACCTGTTCAAAATTCATAATTTCCTCTTCATCCGTCTTATCAGCGGTCAATATTCTTCCAATTCAAAATCCAACATCCAAAATTTCTACTTCATTTGTGTTCACTCGTGTCTTGGTTCAGAAGAGATATTTACCGCTGATAAGACGGATAAGACGGATAAGACTGATAGGTTGAAAAATGCAGAAAACTGAAAGCAGATAGCTGAAATCGGTCGCATCTCTGACATTTGCACTAACCCAATTGCCATTGCCCGCGATCACTTCCTACTTTCCCCAGGCAACTGCTACGGGTGAGGCCCCAAATCTTCGCAGCACTGCTCCCACTCTTCAGTCACGGCTATGTCACTGATTAACGGAAAATCAATGAAAAGACCATGCTTACACCACAAACTCCGGGCGGCTTGCACACCACCCGAAGTCATGCTGGCGGAAGCAGAGTGCCTCAGTTCTGTTTCACCTTGAGGCGTGCGAAGATCTTGCCTTGGCCTGAGGGCAGCGTGTAGGAGATGGTGCTGCCGTTGTTCACATCCGGGGTGACGGTGGTCCAGGGATTCTGGAGGTTAGGCGAGGTTTCAATCGCATAACTGATATCACCGTTGCTGACGGCGTCGGAGCGCTTAGCGAAACTGAGCAACTTTCCTGCTAGAGTCCCGGGCGAGCCATTGGTGCCGTTCGTCCTGATGTTCAGGGCATAGACGAGCAAGTTGGGAATACCGTCGTGGCCGACAGCGCCTGGTCCCCCAGCCAGTGGGGGAGTTTGGGCTGCTGCCCACGATGCATAGCTGCCGGTGCCTGCGGAGGTTACCGTGAGCACGCCGGTGCCACTGAAGAAGGTGTCGTTCTTGTTGGTCGCCGCAGAAGTGCTGGAACCCCAGGTGCCAGCGGCCTGGCCGATGCCGCCGAGATACAGTGTTGTCACGGTGTTACTGGGATTCTCAATGTCGAGGATCGCAGCGCTCGAGATTTTCACTGAGGTCGTGGTGGGCAGGATGTCGTGGCCACCGCCGCCACCGCCACCAGTGGGGACGTGGAAGAAGTTAGCACCGGGAATTGCCACGAAGTTCGTGCCACCGGCAGGATCCCACTGAACGTCAAGCCCGTTGCCGCCGCCGCCCTGATAGAAGCGGACGATGAAGTCGTGGTAGCCAGCGGTCAAGGATAGCTGGCTCGAAGACCTCTGCGTCATGCCCTGATAGTAATTATTTTGAACCGCCGCCGTGCCGTAGCTCGGGTTCGCGGTGCTCACGTCGCCCGGATCAATCCAAAGGGCGCTGCCGTCGTCGCTGATGGTTGCGAAACGATAGGTCCCGTCTGCCGGTATGTACAATTTTCCGCGGTACTCGATGGTGTAGTGCTGCGAATATCCGGTTGGCCGGAGAGAACTGCTATCGGGGACACCGCTTAGAGTGCCAGTGCCGAAGTGTTCCCGGGGTCCGGCACCATTCATGTTAACGGACTCGGTGGCATAGCCAATCGTGCCGCCAAAGGTGCTGTCTGTCGGGCTACCGGGCATGTTGAAAACCGGTGAACCGTCGATTTGACCGTCGTAGTTTTTCCAGGCTCGGGTATCCAGGCCCGCGGCGATGGCCGTGTTAGCCAGTTGGAGTATGCCAGCGCTGAGGACGGTGTCACCCAAGTAGGTGTTCTGGCCGCTGAGCGTGAGCGTGTTAGTGCCGACCTTAGTCAATCCGCCAGCGTCTGTCAGGACGCCACCAAACTTGCTATTGGCAAGCGTGTTGCTACCGACTTCCAAGGTGACGGGGGCGCTGGAGCTATCCTTGAGCGCGAAGGAACCTTTGCCGGTCAGCCCGCCGAAGTCGGGATTGCCGCCAAGGCCCGTGCCAAAGGTCACTGTATTGGTGGAATCGACATTCACGATGGCGTTCTCGAATTGACCTTCACTGCTGACGACGAGATTGAGGGGTTGCGCGACAGTAATGGTTTTGGTGGTGGAGTTGGTAAATCCCGCGGTATCGGTGACTGTCAACGTCACGGTGTAAATGCCCCAGAGAGGGTAGGTGACAGAGTGTGGCCCCCGCGTCGTGCTGGTGGTAACGTCGCCGAAGCTCCAGGACCAAGAGTTGACGGTGCCAAGAATGGACTGCGAGTTATCAGTGAAAGTCACAGCAAATGGCGCATCGCCAGTGATGCCCGGTGCGGCGGTGAAGTCCGCGATGACCGGAATTCCCACCAACAGACGACCCGTCCCCGTGATCTGGGCGAGTTCGGTGCCGGATTGGCTGCTACCGACGGCTTTGTAAAGGCCGACGGGCTTCTGGGTCCCGTCGACAAAGAGTTGTGCGACTTGAACCATGTCGGGGGCGGCGAAATTCAGTTGTAGATCACTACCGGCACCGGTGGTGGATAGATACACACTTGTAGCGGTACTGAGGGCCGCCTTTTGGGTGAGCTGCAGTTTGCTACCCGCATTGATGGTTGTGTTTCCGGAATATGTGTTGGCACCGCTAAGGGTCACGATGCCCATGCCGCCCACCGTCACAGCGCCGGGGCCGGAAATCACACCAGACAAGGTCTGATCGACCGAACCGGCATAGTAGAGGATCACCGAGGCCGGATTGGCGGTGAACGTGATGTTTCCAGCGTAATTGCCACTGCCCAGCACGCCCGAACCGCTAGGTGTGACCGTATTGTAATTGCTGGCCGAGCCACCAATCAGCAAGGTCCCCGGACCTCCGTTGCCTCCTCCGTTAAGGGTAATCGGTCCGGTAAAAGTATTGATGCCCTGGACATTGATCAGCCCGTTGGAACTGGAACTGCCGGAACTCCAAGTACATGTCAGCGAGACTTTGCCGGTATCGGACATATCCGGGATGCCACCCGTGTAGGTGTAAACCGGACGGTCACCTTTGCAATTGATCAGCAAGGTCCTTGTGCCCGTCCCCGTGGCGCTAAACCCGCCGAATTGGAATCCCATGTCGTTCAAATTGTTGCCGTTGAGCGTCACCGTGCCGGACCCGGTGCCTGCCAGGTTGATCGTTCGGTCGGTAGAACTCCGCGGAGGGGATACAGGGGAGAGTTGGCCTCCACCATATAGGAAGGTGGTGCCGGGGTAAAGGTCAATGACCGCGTTGTCACCGCTGGGCGCACCCAATGCGCCGTTGGTGCCGGCGTTGGATAACGGGACATTGTGCTGCAACGTGCCGCTGTTGACGACGGTCTTACCGGTGTAGCTGTTCGTACCAGAAAGGACCAAGGCACTCCCACCTGTCTTGTTCAAGCCGCCGGTTCCGCTGATGGCACCGCTGAGTGTCAGGTTGTAACCCTCATTGCAGGTGAGGGTGGCGTTCAGGGTGATGGCACCGCTCCAGGTGGCACCCCAACCGTTTGGGCTGTAGAGCGTGCCACCGTTTACAGTCAGGTCGTTCGTTGCGGTGTATCTGTCAAACTCAATGGTACCGGCGTTGAGTGTCACCGGTCCCGTTCCCAGAGCGCCCTGGCAGGCCGGGCTGATGCCAGCGTACATGCCGCCCAAATGAAGCGTGCCGCCATTCATGATGGTACCGCCGCTGTAGGTGTTCTGGACCACAGTTTGAGAACCAGGGACCAAATCATCGATTTTTAGCGTCCCGGAGCCGCTCTTGGTGAGCGAACCCGTACCGGCAAGCGGTCCTCCGCTGAAGGTATAGTTACCAGCGCTAACGGTGGTGGACGCCGGCGACATGGCGGACGAGATGGTGATCGTGCCGCCGGTGGCGGCGGTGAAAATCGCGTCCTCCGAGCCATCGGAGGCGAAGGTGGTAAGGGTGGAACCATCCAGGGTCCAGTTGGTGGTGGTGGTGTCCCACACTCCATTGCCTGCCACGTTCCAGGTGATTGGTGTGCCCGCTTGCGCGGTTCCCGCTAGGAATGACGCACTGAGCACCGAGGCTAAGGCGAGGTGTTTCAGACTGACTCTGAGGTTGTTGGTTGGATCTGGTATTTTCATGGCATTTTTGCTTTCCGGACTTTCATGGTGGAACGCTGAGGCGTTTGGGTGGTTTGGGTGCAGATTGTTCTATAGTAACTACTCAGGTAGCCCCGTTGGACGACCATTGAAGTCAGAGTACATTTTGCCGCCACCAGCGCCAGCGGAAAATAATTCTTTGCTGAACTCAAAGATGGGTTGCCGCACCTTGACTTTGTGTCTGTTAGTAGTTAGATCATGGGCCAGAGGATGAAGCCGAAGCGGTTGGGTGATCGGCAGCAAGGAGTTTTTGAACGAGGCGTTTGCTCGAGCACGGGAGCGATTCAGCGCGAAGCGCAAGGATGGGGCGCGGGCGATGAGGGGCGTTAGCAGCGGCGTGAAGGGATTGCCGTATGAGGTGCCAGGGACTTGCGCGTAAGAGTCTGATATGCTGGATTCGAACCAGCGTATTTCGGGGTTCCCGGGGCATGTTCCTCGGGAAGGCTGATGCATTGTGGCGGCCTCTGTGAGCGCCGAGGTGCATGAAATGACGCTTGCGGTAAAGGCGGGTTCATTGGCGATTCAGGGTCAGCGACGGTCATAGACGCGCCGCCACATTGCGACACCTATTCTCGGGCAGCTCCTGAGCTTGACAGCGCCTGGCTGTTGGTATGAACTAATCGCAAGGATATGGCAGGCAACAAACATATAGGAATTCTCACTGCGGGTGGCGACAGCCCGGGCCTCAATGCCGCCATCCGCAGCGTCGGTAAGGCCGCCCTGAGCTGTGGCATGGAAGTCACAGGCTTTCGGGACGGCTTTCGCGGTCTGGCCGAAAACCTCCGATTTTCCCTCGACAAGACGACTCTCGCCGGCATCCTCACTGTCGGCGGCACCATCCTCGGCACCGGCCGCGACAAGCCCCACCGCATGGAGGTGGACGGTGAAATCCGCGATATGACCGACGTGATTGCCGAGACGTACCACCGCAATCGCCTCGATGCCTTGGTGTGCATCGGCGGGGGTGGCACCCACAAAAACATCCTTCGCCTGATGGACAAGGGACTCAATATTGTCTCCCTGCCCAAGACCATCGATAACGATCTCGCCCTAACGGACACCTCGATCGGCTTCGACACTGCCTTGGGCATTGTCACCGAGGTGGTGGACCGGCTGCACAGCACAGCGCACAGCCACCATCGGATCATTGTGGCAGAGATCATGGGTAACCGCGCCGGTTGGCTGGCGCTGGGTGCCGGTATCGCCGGTGGTGCCGATGTGATCCTCATTCCAGAAATCCCCTATCAAGTCGAAACCGTCGCCGCAGCAATTTGTCGGAGGCGTGATCACGGGACGAATTTCAGCATTGTGGCGGTGGCCGAGGGCGCGATGAGCGTCGATGATGTGGCGGTTTACACCGCTGCCAAGCAACGCAAAAAGGCCACCAAAGGCACTCCTGAGCATGCGCAAGCAAAGCAGGAACTCGCCGCCTTCCATGCGCGCCATGGCGGCCATACGTTGCGCCTCTCCAAGCAATTGGAAGAACTCACGAAACTCGAGGCCCGCGTGACCATTCTCGGCTACCTGCAACGCGGTGGCACTCCGTCAGCTGGTGATCGTCTGTTAGCCACTCGGCTAGGTTCGCGCTGTGTCGAGTTGATTGCAAGCGAATGCTACGGGGTGATGGTGGCTGATCGCGGCGGGGTAGCCACCCCGGTGCCCATCGCAGAGGTGGCTGGCAATCTCAAGCTCATCGCGCCGGACCATGCGTGGGTGTTGAGCGCCCGCCGGGTGGGCACCTGCTTGGGCGATTGAGCCACATGGCTTGGTGTCTCGCGGGCAGGCTTATCCTCCGAGATAATTGCCATAGGTGAGCGACAGCACCGCGGCGATGAGAACGATAAACGCAAGGGTGATGGTTTGGTGGGTGAGGCGGCGGCACTCGCGCCACTCGCGCAGCGCCACACCGACCAAATTGCTGATGAGCACTAACATGATCATGTGAATGGCCCAACTCGTGAACTTGTAGGAACCCATCCGCACATGAGCCAGATTGTAGAAGAAAAACTGGCCATACCAAAACAGCCCGGTGATGGCCGCCATCAGGAAGTTGACCGGCAGCGCGGCCTCCGGCTGGCCTGCGGGCAATCTGACGAGTTCGCCGATGGTTTGGTGACGTGCGTGCAGATAGAGGCAATATATCGATGTCGTTAGAAACGCGCCGGTGTTCGAGAAGATATAGACGACGTTGCCGCGGAACACCCCGGCACCATGGGCGGTGGCCACCTCGGCAATCGGCTCGCCGGCTTCCAGCGAAAAGCCATACACTGCCGAGAGCACGCCCGCCAACAATGACAGCAGGAAGCCCTTGATCAGGGAAAACTCACCACTCAACTGCTGTGCACTGAGGTCGCGCTCCTTGAGCCGACCCGCCCAGCCAGCCCCGGCAATGCCGAGGGTGCCGATCACAATGCCCGCGATGATCCACTCGGCGCCCGGCTTGCTCAGCGTCGCCGCCAGAGTCCCTTTGAACAAGGGCGGAATCAAGGTGCCTAACACACTCGACAGCCCCACTGCGATGGCATAGGTGAGCGAGAAACCGATGTAGCGGATCGATATGCCAAAGGCCGTGCCGCCAATGCCATAGGCAGCACCTAGAAAAAATGAGTGCCACATCGCAGGCTTTGGTGCCTCAGCCAGCACTGCGGCGAGTTGAGGAATGGTGAGCCATGCGCCTAGCAAGGGCAGCAGCAGCCAGCAAAACGACGCTTGGGTGAGCCAGTAGGTTTGCCATGACCAGCCGCGGACGCGCTTTTCCGGGGTATAGCATGTCGCGGCGAAGCTGGCACCTACTGCGTGCAGAACGATGCCGAGGAGCGGGTTGGAGGCAATGGGAGGCATCGGGTTGTTAGTTGAAAAGCAGGTCAATCGCAGTGGAACACTTCTTCCATCGGTGCCCACCATTCGTCGGGAGCTCGGTTGTTGAGTGGCCGCTGGCAGGGCATGCACACGGCCCACCAGCGTTGGGTCGTCGGATCTGCGGCCATCATTGCCATATCTGCGGGAAAGTCCTCGCCGACGTATTCGAAGTAGCTGAAAAGGAAATGTTGGCCATCGTCGAACTGGCGGAGATAGATCGAGTAATTTCGCAGGTTGCAGCGTGCGATCATACCTAGCACATCGGGCCAGACTGCAGCGTGGAGGAGTTTATATTCCTCAAGTTTGTCGGCGTTGAGGCCGATGACCGATCCGTAGCGTTGCATAGGGTTGGGGCAGGGAGGGTGGTGGGGGATTTTTCAGGGGGCTTGGTTGAACTCGCCGAGTTGCAGCGGATAGACACCGTGTTCGCGCACCAGTTTGACGATATAGTCATAGGTGTGGCCAGAGACGTTGCTGCTCACCGAGTGGTCGGATTGGAAGATAAGTCCACCACCCTTGGCCGCATTGAGTTTGCGCAACACCTCGCGGCGGATCGCCGCATGATCGCCGCTTTCCCACACTTGAATGTCACTGTTGCCGCAGAAGCCGATGTCGTGTCCGTATTGGCCGCGCAACTCGACCACATCCATGCCCGCTTTCACTTCAAGCGGGTTGTAGGCATCCACACCCATCTCGATGTAATCCGGCAGGATCGCCTTGACGTTGCCGCAGCCATGATAAATCACCGGCAGTCCCGCAGCATGGGCCGTCGCGACAATCTGTGCAACCCATGGCTTGAAATACTCGCGCCAATAGCCCGGGGCCATGAACGTGCACTTTTTGTACGCCACGTCGCCCCAGATGACGAATCCGTCTAGCATGCCGTCGGCCGCGGCGATTTCGGCCTTGGCCAGTGCCAGATAGAACGCGCCGATTCGGTTGATCACGTCGCCCATTTCGTCGGGGTACTCGCCCATCCACATCAAGGCGTTTTCCTGGCCGATGAGGCGGGTGAGGCACTCGCTCACTTCGATGACGCTGCCATAGACCGGGAAGTCAGGGCGCAGTGAGCGGACGGTATCGATCCAGGCTGGCGAGTTGCGCTCGAAGCCATCGCCGACGCCGGCGATCTGGTTGTCGCCCGCAGCGAAAAAGCGCCGTGGGTCGTCGGGCGGATCAAACTCGGCGGCTTGGAGTTTTTCAAAAGTGTCGGTATCCCATGCCTGCATCTCGGGCATCGGATAGGAAAAATGCTTGTGCATGATGGCTCCGAAGCCTGTCCTAACAGTCACCTCGTCCGCGGTTTCGCTGAGTGTTTCGAAGGGGCGGATCCAGGGGTCGAAATTAGCGACGGTGACGATCCAATCCAGATCGTAGTGATAGTACGGGTTGGCATCTGGGGCGAGGCCGAGCTCCTTGCGCCAGCGCTGGGTGAAGCCGCCCCAAAAAAAATCACTGATAGGCACGCGGTCGGGCTCCTGATGGTGGAGAGCGAGATTCATGCGTTGGAGCTTGCGAAGGGTGTTCTCCTTGCGCCCGGTAGTTTCGGCGGTCCGGCCGACGGTATTGAACATGCTCACGGGCCGATTATTCATCCCAGGCGGGACCTGTCACTAAATTTCTGTGAGCAGTTCGAGGGGCTTGTCCGCTGCATGAGATATGTTCCAAGGAGGCTTCGCCTCAGATCCAGGAGAGTGGATTTGACCTAACGGCGAGGTTATTTGCTATCCAAGGACTCCAAGGCCTTGCTCAAATGGCTGGAGATATCGACCATTGTATTGTACTCCTTGACCTTGCAGTGCAGACCGATTCTGATGACTGGGAGTTTGCCTTGGGGCGTATCGGCCTCGCCGAGCTCCACGAACAGGCGCTTGCCCAGATCGTTGGCGGCGGCATCGTCGGTGGCCAGTTGCAGTTTTTTTGCCAGCCCGGCATTTTTGCTCACTTTTGTAAGCAGGGAGGGCTCCAAGAGGACGCGCTTGAGCCAATCAATCTTGTCCGAGCGTTCTTTGGACGTCGATTCCACAGGAACGGGAAATTGCAATAACACCGGGTGGACGGGCAGATTGATCTTGTAGGTGTGGTAGGCAAACGCGCCACCACCCAACAAAATGACCAATAAAACCCCTGCTGCAATAATCCAACGTTGCATGCCGACGGATTATGCGTCATTCCCGGTGTTCCTCCAAGCCTAATTTTATGGAATACCCGATTTCATCTGCATCCGTCGAAACTTTGCCCAACGGCCTCACGCTCATCCTCGATGCCGACCCGAGCGCCCCGGTCGTCAGCGCCCAAATTTGGGTAGCCACCGGAAGCATGCACGAGGACGGCCACCTAGGGGGTGGTTTGTCGCATTTTCTTGAGCACATGGTATTCAAGGGCACGCGGGACTTTGATGCGGACGCTTTGGCGGACACGGTGCAAGAGGCCGGTGGCCACTGGAATGCCTACACCTCATTTGACCGCACGGTTTATTACATCGACGGGCCGGCGGAGTCGCTTTCGGTGTTTCTTAAAATCCTGACGGGGCTGGTGTTTTTTCCGCTGCTCCCTGAGGCGGAGTTTGAGAAGGAAAAGGACGTCATCCGCCGTGAAATCGACATGGGTCTGGACGACCCCGACCATGCCGCCACCCGCTTGCTGTTTGCCACGGCTTTTGTCCACGACCCGCGGCGCCACCCGGTGATTGGCCGGCGCCAACTCTTTGATGCCATTGTCTATCAGGATCTGGTCGGCTACCACCGTCAGCGCTACGTCCCGGAACATTGTGTGGTGGTCATCTCCGGCGATTTTGATCCCGAACAAGCCCGCGAAACCCTCACCGAACTCACCGCCGAGAGCCTCACCAGTTGCACCCGCTCGCCGCTGATGGCCTGCGATCCCCCACAACTCGGGCCACGCCGCGCCCGTGAAACATTTGCCATTCCCACCAGTCGCATTTCGTTGGCATGGAAGATTCCCGCTTTGGACGACCCCGATGCGCCCGCCTTTCAAGTGCTGGCCGCGATGTTGGGCCGGGGACGCTCGTCCCTGCTTCACCGGCGCTTGCGCGAGGGCAGCGAACTCGCCCTCGAAATCTCTGCCATGGCTTGGACCGGCCCTGGCCGCGAGGGCCTCTTCGCCGTCTCCGCCGACGCCAACCCCGCCAAGCGCGACGCTCTGATCGAAGCCGTTTTCGCCGAACTCGCCAGCTTGCACAGCTTGCCGCTCGACGACGATCTGGCAAAAGCCAAACGCCAGATCGCCGCCAGCCAGTTCAGCACGCTGACGAGTGCATCAGGGCGCGCCTCTGATCTGGCGTCCAACTGGCATGAAGCGCGCGATTTGGATTTTACCCGCCGCCATCTTGCAGAGATCCAAGCGGTCACCACCGAGGCGATCCGCCGCGTTGCGGCCACTCTCACAGACCAGCGGCTCACCCTCACCATCATTGATCCGCTCGATGCCCCGGCCCCGGCTCGCATTGCCAAATCCGCCCGCCGCCGCGAGGAGATTGAGGTGCACACCCTGCCCAACGGGCTCACCCTCGCGCTCATCCCGGACCACCGGGTGCCGCTGGTCCATTTGCAGGCTGCCGTGCGGGCTGGCTTGCCCTCGGAAACCGCCATGAGCAATGGCCTCAACCAATTGCTGGCTGCCACCCTCACCAAAGGCACCGCCAGCCGCAGTGCCCAGGACCTCGCGCTGACGTTGGAATCCCTCGGTGCCTCCATCGGCGCCGGTACCGGCAACAACGCGCTGCTCGTCAAAGCCGCCGGCCTAGCCCCGGATTTTGCCACCATCGTGGACGTGTTCGCCGAGGTGCTCCATTCGCCTGCCTTGTCTGACGACGCCATGCTCCGCGAAAAGGCCAGCCAACTCGCCGCGCTCGAAGAAGCGCTCCAAGACCCGCTGCACACCGCCTTTCGCACCCTGCGCCACGCGATTTTCAGCGGCACGGGATACGGCTTGGACCCGCTCGGCGGAGCCACGACCCTTGCCGAGCTTGAGCGACCCGCCCTCGTCGCCCACCACGCCCGCCATTTCTCCGCCGCCAATCTCACCATCGCCCTCGCCGGCGATTTCGACCCCGCCGCCGCCCTCGCTATCCTGACCGAAAAATTGGCACCCTTGCCGCCCGGCCAAGCGTGGGCCGCCCCCGCCAGCGTCCTCCGTCCAGGCAGCCACCTTACTTCCCGCTTGCCAAAAAAACAGGCGGTCCTAACCATCGGATTTCCGGGTTCGAGTGTTGGGGGAGCCGACCGTTATGCGCTGGCGATGATCCAAGAATATGCTTCCGACATGGCCGGGCCATTGTTTTCCCGCATCCGTGAGGAGCTCGGCCTGGCCTATCAAGTCGGTGCCACCCAATTCCTAGGCTTTGATGCGGGCCTGTTCACCTATTATCTGGCGACCTCCCCCGATCAGATCGAAGTGGCCCGTGCCGAACTTTTCAGCGAAATTGCCAAAATTGCCGCCTCTGGTATTCCCGCTGCCGTCTTCGACCGCGTCCGGGCCACTGTCCTCAGCGGACTGGCCATCCAGCAGCAATCCGCTCCGGCCATCGCCCAGCACGTCGCCATCGACCTCCTCTTCGGCCATCCTGCCGATGCCCACCGGGGCCTGCCAGCCATCTATCGGGCGCTCACCCCCGAGGTGGTTCGAGAAACCGCCACCCGCATATTTTCCCAATCGGCCAGCAGCGTCACCATCCTGCCCGAGACCGATGCCTGATGCAGCAACTTTCCCGCGTAGCAGGCCATCTCAGGTTGGTTCGGCACCGCTGCCAATGCGTATGGCACATGCCTTGTAGCTCGGTTGTCGCGAATGAGGATCAAACGCGGCCAACGTCAGCTTGTTCACCTCCTCATCATGCATGGGCATGAATATCTGGCCGCGTTGCACGCAGGCGGTGATCTTCACCGTTGCATGCACGCAGGCCCGGCGTGAGGCAATGCTCACCCGCGCCCGGTCGGCAATCTTCAAGGCGCGGGCATCATCGGGATGGATCTCGACATAGCCTTGCTGCGGATAGAGCATGCGCAGCACCTCGGACTTGGCGGTGCGGGTGTTGGTATGCCATTGCGCGGAGCTGCCCCGACCTGTTAGCAATATCATGGGATATGCCTCATCGACCGGCTCGGGCAGTGCGCGCGGTGCATCAAACAGGAACTTCGCGCGGCCATCCGGATGGAAAAAGCGCCCGTCCTCAAACAAGCGTCGCTCGGTTTTCAGCTCGCCACGATGCGCTTGCGCCAACGGCCACTGCACGCCGCCCTCGCGCTCTATCATCCCGTACCCCTGGATGCCGGTGATGCTGGCAATGATGAAAGCCTCGTCCACTGCCCCCCGTTGGATCAACAAGTGCGCGAGACCATAAAACAGCACGAGGTCGCTCTTGGGTTGGATCGCAAAGTGGTGGGTCGCCGCCATGGCCGTCTCGGTGCGCCGCGGATCGACCACGACGATGGTCGGTGAGCGCGAGTTCATCATGACCCGCTGCCACATGATCGGGTGTGCAATGCACGGGTTGGCCCCAACGAACACGAGCACATCGGACAGCTCGAAGTCAGCATACGTGTAGGGTGGCGCGTCGAACCCGAACGACTGCTTGTAGGCGACAGCCGCAGTGGCCATGCATTGCCGGGTGTTGCTATCGATGTGGCGCAGGCGCATACCGAACTTGGCGAACGCGCCAAGAAACGCCATCTCTTCGGTGACAATCTGCCCCGTGCTCAGCACTGCCACCGCCTCCGGCCCATGCTCGGCAATGATCGCCTTCATGCGATCCACGAAAGCTCCTGCTGCGACGGACCAGTCAACCGGTTCACCGTTAAGCAACGGGGTGGTGCCTCGGTCAGGCGCATCCAGGGGCGTCAAGGCTTCCCAGCCCTTGGGGCAGGCCATGGCGAGGTTCACCGGATAGACCGGGTTGGGACTGAGGTTGATCGCCTCGCCGTGGCGCAGATGTGCCGTCAAACTGCATCCTGTGGCACAGAAGCCACACACCAGGCTGGCTGGTCGCGTATAGCTGGAATCATGGGCTCCTGGCAGCATCGTGGTTCCCGGCGTGAAGTTGAGGTCTTCCAACCTCACCACGCGGATGCGGATGGCGCTGGTGGGGCAGGCTTGGACACAGGCTGGTGCCTCGCCGGCCCGCAAGCGACCCACACACATGTCGCATTTGCGCACGATGCCGAGCTTCGGGTTGTATTTCGGCACGTCGTAGGGACATTTCAACACACAATAGCCGCAGCCAATGCACTGGTCATCAAGATGTCTAACCACTCCGGTGTCCGCCTGCTTTTCATAGGCCCCCACCGGGCAACCATTCAGGCACGCTGGGTCAGCGCAATGATGGCAGGCGGTGGTCACCGTTTGCTGATAGGCATCAGTGCCACGTCCGCCTAACAGCAGTCCGACATCGCGCCATGCCTCGTCTTCATCCAGACCGTTGAGCGAGTGGCAGGCGCTCACACACGCCTTGCAGCCTGTGCAGCAATCCAGATCCACCTCAAACGCATATTGCTCGCCCCTGCTAGGCAACCCGGCCGGCATCAGATGACGGTAACGGTCGGTCGCGTGCTCGCCGGCATGCCATTGGCTGAATCGCTCCACTGCGGTGAGCGAGCGCTGCTCGGCAAGAAGCTGGTCGATCAAGTTGGCTCCAGGATCGGTGCGGTAACCCGCAGTGACCCCCAACTCAGACATCGCCGGTGAAAATGAGTTGCAGGCGGTTCAAGTCATTTCTCTGCGTGAAGGTCTGAAATGTTTCGCCCTCAAGGCGGTGCTGCATGAATCCGAGCAACATTTTCTCAAGGGTCTTGTTCACCTCGGTGTGTCGCACGCCGCTGAAGATTTGCCTGCCAATCGCCTGTTGTGCGCCGAACCCGCCTCCCACAAAGATGTGATAGCCGTCGTCTCCCTGCACGTTCGTCCCAAGCAAGCCGATGTCTCCCATATAGTGTTGGGCACACGAATGCGGACAACCCGTAAAATGAATGTTAACCGGTTGGTCCAGCGGCACGTGTTTTTCCAAGTGCTTGATCAAGGCGAGCGCGCGGCCCTTGGTGTCGGCCTGCGCATACTTGCAGAAACGGCTGCCGGTGCAGGCAATCACACCGCTGCTAACGGGCGAGGCCTTGGTGGTGAATCCCATCTGCGCCAAGCTCTTGCTCACCGTTGCCACATAAGCGGTTGGGATGTTAGGCACGATGAAGTTTTGCCACACCGTGAGCCGCACCTCGCCCGTGCCAAAGTGCTCGGCCAGGTCCGCCAGTCGGTTCAACTGCTTGGCGGTGAGGTGACCCACCGGCACGCCCGCCCCGATGTAGTGCAAGCCATCCTGCTTCTGGGGATAGGCCCCAACATGCGAGTGGGCGAATTCGGCGCGGGGCGTGTCGATGCCCGCTTCGCCGCGCGTGATTTGGTAACCGAGGAGTGCCTCAGACTCGGCTAGAAACTCAGCGGCGCTCATCGTTTCTAACAGGTGTTTCAGGCGCGCTCGCTTGCGGTCGGTGCGGTTGCCCTTGGCGATGAACACTCTAACCATAGCTAGCAAGACCGCGACGATTTTGCCCGGCTCCACGAGCACACCGATGTCGCGGGCGAAAGCCTTGTGGCCGGTGGCACCGCCCACCGCGATACGAAAGAACACCTCATCACCGACCGTCACCGCCCGCGCACCGAGGTCGTTGGTGTCCTCGACGCTGCCGATGAGACCGCCGCCATCGAAGGCGATGTTGAACTTGCGCGGCAAGTTGTAGTACTCGCGATTGTTGAGGATTTGGTGGCCGATGTCGCGCACGAATGGCAAGACATCAATGAGCTCGACCGGATCGATGCCAGCGGTAGGGTTGCCCGTTAGATTGCGGATATTGTCTGCGCCCGAGCCGCGGGTATGCAGGCCGCAACCCTGGATGCGGGAGAGAAACTCAGGCGCGTCCTTTGGCTGGATGAGCCGCAGTTGCAGGTTTGCTCGCGTGGTGATCTGGATATAGCCACTGGTCACGTCGCTGGCAGCCCGCGCGATCTCGCGCAATTGGTAACTCTTCAAGACACCGCCGGGAATGCGCAGCCGCGCCATGAATGCATCCTTGATAGGCGTTAGGAAAAACAGTCCGTTCCACTTGAATCGAAACGTCTCTTCTTTGTCGGGAGCGGTGTTATGCAACGCGTTGTCCGTAATCCGGTAGTAGCTGTCGAGAGGGTTTTCCTCGCGCTTGATGCGCTCCTCGGCGGTGGTGTCGTCGTCGTGGGACTTGGCCGGCGAGCACTCCGGCGATCCAGCCGTTGAGCCAGGCTTTTTGTGCGGCAGTGAACGGCGCGTTGTCAGGGAGTTGGGGGCAGAGCGGCATATATATGAGTTAAATGTGCGCGAGCCAGCGAAGTGCCAACCAGAGCACCAAGGCCAGCAGCACGAAAAAGCCGGTTTTGTAGAAGGCGAGCGGGTTGCGTTGCAGCAGTGGTGTGCCTTCCATGAAGGGTTGCACGCGGGTTGGATTAGTTAGATCGAACAGCAACTCGGAATAGTGCTGATAACGGACTTGCGGGTCGATCGCGATGGACCGCGCGATGAGAGTTTCCAGCCACGGCGGCACATTGGGATTGAGCTTGGATACGCGTCTGGCCTGGGCAAGAAACTGTCCCAGCGCCACTGCGGAATCCACTGAGAGCCTGCGTTCGTGCAGCACGCTGCGCAGGTTCGGCGCGTCCACAAACTCCATCAGATAATAGCGTTGCGTCTGATTTGCCGGCTCATAGGCGCGGACGAAATGCTCCGAGGACATGCGCACTGCGTTCCACGTTTCACGCGTGAAGGCATCCAGATGGGTTTCACTGTCCACCGCCTCGACTGGAGCAAACTTGCACACGACCCGTTGGCCCTCCTTTTCCGCCAGCCATACGCGGTCGGTGCCTTGAAATGCCCGCACCAATTCAAAGCCATCAATCTGGTCGCCTTTCTTTAGTGCTTCGGGAACAGGCAAGCAGCGATTGGTCATCGCGCGCAGCTTGCCAGCTTGCTGGATGTCGAGCACGATGGCACTGCCGCCAACCGCGGTGCCAGTAGCGAATCGATCACCACTCCCACATTGCCCGCACCGGCAAGACCTAACACAAGACCCTGCATGTTAGGTGGATACCAGCGGCCAGCCTGAGGCAGGGCCACCGCAAAGCTGGCCCCCGCCACACCGAGCACCACGCCGAGCATGAGAGTGTGATAAAATTGATGCAGGCCAACCATCCAGGCGACGCTCATCCCCATGAGCACAATGATCTGGGCGATTATACCGGTGTTTTTCGCCCCGATTCGATCCACCAACATGCCGAGCAGCAAGCGCATGAAAGCGCCCGAGAGATATGGCACAGCGACCATCAGTCCTTTCTGTTGGGGCGTGAGCCCAAGCGACAAGCCGATCTGGGCACCCAGCGCGCCAAGGATGGTCCAAACCATGAAGCTGACATCAAAATAAAGAAATGCAGTGAGCAATGTGGGCCAGTGACCGGAACGTTTGAGATCTGAGAATTTCATAGGAATTATTCTTAAATTGCATGCGAACTTCCGGCAAGTGAGGCGGTTGACCGAGGGAGCACAAAGCTGTTGGGCCACGGGCCGAGCTGGCATGTGGGAGCAGGCTGCCAGTGCCAGCTGGGCGAGGCGTTGCGATTATTCAGTGATGCTAGGATCGGAGCTGGGCGACGGTTTTCGTAGGATTCCACGAAAAAGAATCAGCAGGGCGCGTGCCAATCTGCGTGGCAAGTTGCAAACTTGATCCGCAGGATGCACCGATCACCCGCCAATCGCCGTCATCGGCCGTTTCATCGCGAAATCCTCGGCAAACCCATGGTGTTCGGGCTTGTTGACAATCGCCTCGCGGATCGCGGCGGGCAGCGCGATGGCGTCAGCCAGGCGGTCGCCGGTGGTGGCACGCAGCGCTTGGTGCAGATCGATTTCGCCGTGGCGCCCGAGGCAGGGGCGGAGCTTGCCGTCTGCTGTTAGACGCAGCTTGTTGCAGTCGGCACAAAAGTCAGCGCAGGTCACCGCGCCGATGAAGCCAACGAGGCCACCGCTGCGGCGCATCCGAAAGTAACGCGCCGGCCCGTGACCAAGCGGCTTGGCGGGTGCGGGGTCGAGCGTGTCGTGGTCCGCAAAACGTGCCATGGCTTCCGCCACCGGGAAAAAATGCCCCTCGTTGAGTGGTCCGCCGGGTGTCAGTGGCATCAATTCGATGAAGCGCACAGGAATGTTGCGGGCACTGCCGAATTCGGCAAGCGGAGCGACATGTCGCTCCGAACCAAAGCGGCGGCATGCCGCCGCACTCAAAGTTCGTCGCTCATTCCGTCACCTCCTCCAACAACTTGCAGAGTATCGCGTGACCTCAATATGATCGACTGAAGCGAAAGCACTTCCTTTGCTGGGAGAACGATCAAGAATGCAGCTGCTTGCCTGCTTGCAGGTGAACTCGGACTGCGGGAACCCGGCGATCCTCGTGCGGTCCAACATGTCTTCCAGCAGGCTGCCCAGATGAATCGGCTGGTCCGGATCCACATGAGCGGCCGTCATGATCTTCTTCATGCGTTCGACGATCTGCGGGTTGTCGGCCGCGAGATTCTTCGACTCACCGGGATCGCTTTCGAGGTCGTAAAGTTCGAGCCGGTTGCCACCCGGGTTCCCGACGGCCTTCCACTTGCCCAGAATATAGATGATATTGGGTCTTTCCCTCGCTGTCGGTGGCGAAGCGGGCTGTTAGGCGGAGGCCGCAGTGGCGAGCGCCAGCAGGGCGATGGCGGTAAGGCATGACGATGGTGGAAACGCATTCGGTCTTTTCGTGTGCATGGCCGTTGGGATCAAAGCAATCATCCGTATTGACGGACAATGAACCAGGCCCAGTCACAAGAGGAACTTTTTCAAGCGGCTCCATGTTTCGTCTGGGGTATGGAGGTAACGGATTGAGCCACCCTCGATGAGCAGGGCACTCGGCAGTTTCATGGCGTCATAATCCGGATGGCAGCTCACGAGGCGAAGCACACTGGAGGCGGATTGCCTCCACAATTCCTCAAACGTCTGCCGGGCAAAAACATCCAATCCGCTGAATGGCTCGTCGAGAAGCAAAATATTGCCGCAGTCCGGCCGCACGGAATATTCGGCGAGGATGAGGCTGGTTTTTCGGCGATTGCCAGTGGAGAGGCGGCCATAGGGTTTGCGCACATCCAGCTCGATGCGTTCGGCGAGGGCGAGAGCCCCTTCCCGCCGGGCAGCCGGCAAGAGCGCGCGGAACAAGGTCTTGACCGGCATCTCAGGGTCGAAACGCATGTCTTCAGGCAGGTATTGGGTGAAACCCGTGGCATGAAATGAACCCGCCATGGGCTTGTGGCTGCCGGCCAGGGTGCGCAGCAGGGTCGTCTTGCCCCGCCCATTCCGGGCCAATAAAAAATGCGTGCCGCCACCCAATACCACCTCATCCTCCAAGCGGGCCAACACCGTGCCGTAGCCGATGGATAGACCTGGGTGCATCACTAGGCTTGGCGCTGGCGCGGGGGGGGTCATCTTCGGCTCTGAACGGTTGCTTGTGGTTTTATCTAACGCATCCTACCAGTCAAGGGAAATTTGTATGCCGGTCGGCGCCGGGCGGCCGGACAAGATCCGCGTTTTTTATGCGTGACTGGTGCGGCAGGGCTGGTAGAACCCTTGCACGAACCATGGCGGGAAAATTGACTTACCAACAGGCCGGGGTGGACACGCGCAAGGCGGCCGCTCTGGTGGGAGACATCGGGACGCATGTGCGCCGCACCCAGCAAACCCGCAAGCTGTGGGGAGCCTTCGGGCTGTTTGCGGCCTGCTACGATTTGAGTGCTTACCGGGAGCCGGTGATCATGACGGGCTGCGACGGGGTGGGCACCAAATTGGAGCTGCTACTGGATCATGATTTGCTAGAGATTGCCGGCAAGGATTTGGTGGCGATGAATGTGAATGACATTCTGACCACTGGCGGGGATCCCTTGATGTTTCTTGACTACATCGGCATAGCGGCGCTCGACGAGGCCCGCATTACGAGGCTCATTGCCGGGATGGCCGATTATTTAGCGGCGTGTGATTGCATTCTGGCGGGTGGTGAGACGGCGGAAATGCCCGGCATTGTGCCGCCCGGCATCATTGAGTTATCGGGGTTTTGCATTGGCTGCGCTGAGAAATCCGCGCTGGTGGACCCGACAACGGTGGCGGTTGGTGACGTGCTCATCGGCTACGCTTCGGACAGCATCCACGCCAATGGCTGGTCGCTGGTGCGGCGGGTGTTGCGCGATCACGCCGGGGAAGTCAGCAACGAGGAATTGCTCGGTTGGCTGCAACCGACCCGCCTCTACCACGACGTGGTGCGGGGGTTACGGGTGGCCGGCGTGCAGCCCAAAGCGATGGCGCACATCACCGGGGGGGGCTTGCCTGAGAATTTAGAGCGTTTGTTCCGGGGGATGGGGGCGGATTTGGAGATTCCTCGCTGGGACTTGCCAGGCATCGACAAACTCCTCTCCCACGTCGATCCAGCCGATCGCTTCCACACCTTCAACATGGGCATCGGCTGGGTCGCTATCGTCAACGAATACCAGGTGGACGCAGCCCTGCAAGCCGGCCCGGGCGGTGTGGTGCTCGGCCAAATGGTACCGCAGGACGGAGTACGCGTGACGGTGCAGGGCGAGTGAAGCGGCGAATTTTTCCAATATGAGCGATTTTCTCAGTCATGAATGCGGCATAGCGGCAGTGCGATTGCGCAAGCCGCTGGCCTATTATCAAGACCGCTACGGCACCAGCCTGTGGGGATTGAACAAATTGTTTTTGTTGATGGAGAAGCAGCACAACCGGGGTCAGGACGGCACTGGGATTGGCTGTGTGAAGCTGAACATGCCGATTGGCCAGCCGTATGTGCAGCGGCGCCGTGGGATTGAGAAGGATGCGTTGGCTGAGATTTACCGCAAGGAACTGAAAAATTTCCACAAGTTGGCCCGCAAGGGAATTCTCAAGCCGAAGGATCCGGAAAGCGTCAAGACCCACTTTGATTTTGGTGGCGAGGTGCTAGTGGGTCACCTGCGCTACGGGACATCCGGCGAATTTGACGCTGGCTCGTGCCATCCCTATTTGCGGCGCAGCAATTGGCCGACGCGCACACTCATGGTGATGGGCAATTTCAACATGACCAACGCTTCGGAGCTCAATCAGGTGCTCATCGAACGCGGCCAGCATCCGGTGTTTGGGACCGACACCCAGACGGTGCTCGAGGAAATTGGCTACCATTTGGACGAGGCGCACACCGATTTGTACCGTCGCTTGCGCGATGATGGTGTGCCCGGTCCGGAGATTCCATTGCGCATTTCCGCCGCCCTCAACGTCCCGCGCCTCATCGCCCAGTCGGCTGCCGCTTGGGACGGCGGCTACGCCATTTGCGGCGTCATCGGCAACGGCGACATGTTTGTGATGCGCGATCCGCGCGGCATCCGTCCCTGTCACATGCTCGTGACCGATGAAGTCATCGCCTTCACGTCCGAACGGGTGCCCCTGATGACCATCTTTGAGGTGGAAGCCGAACAGGTGCAGGCGGTGGAACCCGGCAGCGTCGTCACCATCAAGGCCGACGGCTCGATGACCACCACCTCGTTCGCCGCAGCCCAGCCCCACACACCTTGTTCGTTTGAACGGATCTATTTTTCCCGAGGCAATGACCCCCAGATCTATCGAGAACGCAAGACCATGGGAGCGGCCTTGGTCACTCAGGTCGTCGATTCCATCGACGGATCCTTCGACAAGACCGTTTTTTCGTTTATTCCGAACACTGCCGAGACGGCCTATCACGGGCTGATGGACGGGCTGCGGATGTATCGCCGCCAAGAAGTGCGTGCGGCCATTCTCAAGAGTGTCGCCGAAGGCACTCTGACCCCGGAGTTGGTCGATGACTTGATTTTGCGCAACTGGCCGCGCGGCGAAAAGGTGGCCAACAAGGACATCAAGATGCGCACCTTCATCACCCAGGACAAAAGCCGCGATCAAATGGTGTCCCTCGTTTATGACATCACCTACGGCCTCGTCAATCCAGGCGACAACCTCGTCGTTCTCGATGACTCCATCGTGCGCGGCACCACCCTGAAAAAATCCATCCTTAACATCCTGGCCCGCACTCATCCGGCCAAAATCATCATCTGTTCCACAGCCCCGCAAATCCGCTATCCGGATTGTTATGGCATCGACATGGCCGAACTCGGCCGCTTCATCGCCTTTCAAGCCGCCGTTGGTCTCCACAAACGGGCAGGCCGGGCCACCTTGCTGGACCGGATTTATCAAAAATGTCTGGCCGAGATGGGCAAGCCGCCTGCCGAGCGCGCCAACTGCGTCAAGGAGGTCTATGCCGCCTTTAGCGAGGAGGATATCTCCGCCGAAATCAGCCGCATGGTCTATCCCGAAAAGACCGATTGGAAGGGCAAGGTCGAGGTGATCTTCCAAACCATCGACAACCTCCGCGCCTCCATCGATGGGCCCACCGGCGATTGGTATTTCACCGGCAATTACCCCACTGTCGGTGGCTTCTCAATGGTCAATATGGCCTATATCCGCTGGCATGAAGGCATCAGCGGCCGCAGCTACGACCTGCCGCTTTGAGGCAGGGCGTCGATGGGGTCAGTCCTCGCATGGTAACATTTGTTAGATTCGTTACTTGTCCTCGCGCAGCCCACAGTTAGGGAATTCGACTGGCGCGCTCCGTTGTCTAAAGCGAGTAGGAACGGTGAGTTCTGGGGCAGCAATGGATAGGCAGTTGGGGGGCAAGAATCACCTCACAGCGGGCTGTGGGTAACGGCTGCCAGCGCTTAACTTTGGCATGCCCGTAGCCTCACCGGTATTTGCTGGCACGGAGGATTTTTCCAGGGTCGGGGATTTTTCTATTTGCATTGAGGCGGCAGCCGGCATCACCGGAGCCGCAGCGAGAATCGGCGCGCGGGTGTCATTTGTCACGGTGAACGCGGCAGCACCAAGACCCACCGCTTGGGCCACTGCGACCTTGACCTCGGTGATAACGCCATCGATGGGCGAGTGGAAGAACCGGGCATCATACTCCAATTGGCAATGCTCGTAATTGATCCTCTGGACCTTTTTGATCTCCTGTTGGGCCTGGTACTGGCCTTTGGCCCAATTTTCCATGGCGATCGCATATTGCAGCCTGGATTTCGGTGATGTGCGTTTGCGCACGGCCTCCTCCACCTCCTCACGGGTGGTGATCAATGCTTGGTACTGCCAGAACATTTGGTCCAAGGTGCCTGTTGCCTCAAGATTGGCCCGTGCCATATCGACGTTCAGCTTGGCGGCGTCCAATTCGGTGTGGCCTAGCAACTGGTTTTTGCTAACGAAATCTCCGGGTTTGACAAACAGGGCAACCAAGGTGCCGGCCCGCTTGGCCCGGATCACTTCAAGTGCCTTTTCGGGGGTTCCCGAGTCCGCGCGGCCCGGTGCAGCCTCCTTGGTAGCTGCGCGTTCCTGAGCACTCATCTGCGTCGCAAAAGTGATGAACACGGCGACGAGACAGAGGTGATGCATCAGGGATGGCATGGGTCTGCTTTTCAAGCCCATAAAATACGGACCTTGCATCTGGAATATTTCAACCGACATCCCTCCCGCACCCAGTCGCGGATGCACGGCTCACCAAGGTCACGCCGGGCGATCCAACAAAAACCTCGATGCCTGCTCAACGTCCTTGTCGCCTCGCCCGGATAGATTGGCGATGATGATGGCGTCGCGGGGCAAGCAGGGCGCAAGTTTGATGACCCCGGCCATGGCGTGCGAGCTTTCGAGGGCCGGCAGAATGCCCTCGGTGTGGGCCAATTCCTTGAAGGCGGCAAGGGCCTCGCTGTCCGTCGCATAGGTGTATTGGACGCGTCCGGTGTCCTGCAAATAGGCGTGTTCGGGCCCTACAGCCGCGTAATCGAGTCCGGCGGAAATTGAGTGGGTCAGTTCGATTTGGCCATCAGCATTGGCTAACAACCAGGTTTTCGTGCCTTGGAGCACGCCCAATTTACCCCCTTGAAAACGAGCGGCGTGGCGTTCCGGCACAATCCCGTCGCCGCCAGCTTCCACGCCAACCATGCGCACGCCGGGATCATCGAGGAACGGGTGGAACAAGCCGATGGCATTGGAGCCGCCGCCGACGCAGGCAACCAGCAAGTCCGGCAAGCGGCCTTCTTTTTCCAAGATCTGGCGCCGGGCCTCCAAACCGATCACCCGTTGGAAATCCCGCACAATCATCGGAAATGGATGCGCGCCAAGCGCCGATCCGAGGATGTAGTGGGTGTGATCCACACTGGCCACCCAATCCCGCATTGCCTCATTGACGGCCTCCTTGAGTGTCGCCTGGCCTGCGGTGACGGCGCGGACTTCCGCTCCCATCAGACGCATCCGAACGACGTTGAGCGCCTGGCGCTCCATATCGACGCTGCCCATGTAAATGACGCAGTCCATGCCAAAGCGGGCACACACGGTGGCGGTGGCCACGCCGTGCTGGCCCGCTCCGGTCTCGGCGATGATGCGTTTTTTGCCGAGGCGTTTGGCGAGGAGGATTTGGCCGATGGCGTTGTTGATTTTGTGGGCACCGGTGTGCAGCAAGTCCTCGCGTTTCAGATAGATTTTGGCACCGCCGAGAGCCTTGCTCCAGCGTTCAGCGAAATAGAGGGGTGTCGGGCGGCCGGCATAGTTGCAGAGGAGGTCGTCGAGTTCGGCCTGGAAAGCGGGGTCGGCCTTGGCCAGGGTGTAGGCGGCGGCGAGTTCCTGAAGCGGGGCCATCAGGGTTTCGGGGACGAACATGCCGCCAAAGCGGCCGAAATGACCGCTGGCATCGGGAAGAATCGGACGGGTGGATGAATCAGTGGCCATGGGCAGACACAGTTTTCTCTGGGGCGGCCGTTCTTTCAAGGGCAAATACTCAACCCCTCTGCCATTGCCGTCCGATGATGGGGGGCGGCGTGTCCGTGACCGCCACTGCGAATGAAATGGACGATTGCCAAATAGCGCGGGATTATAGGGGCTTCAGGGTCATGGGCGGTCATAGACACGCCGCTACAAAGCGGTGGCTATTCTTCTGCGGAGCGTTATTCGGCTCCTTAGCTTGTTCCGCCCAACTTGCCTAACATTGTGACGTCATCCGGTCCCAGACTGCCCAGAATTGGCGCGTCTGCTTCGGGTCGGGGATGATCTCTAACAGGGTGGCGGCGGCGGCCGGCTCGCCGAGGGCGTCGAAGTCGTCGGGCGTTCGAATCGCCATGTGGCGCATCCCCCACAACGTCGCGAAGCCCGTTAAGTTGGCGCTGTGCGGATTGATCATCCACCCGCCGGCTTGAGGGCCCAAGGCATGCAGGCGGGGCAGTCGCCCGAAGATTTGGCCGCCGCCATTGTTGATGACGGCAAGGACTCGGCCTTGGCATTCGACTTGGCCCAGCACAAAGGGTGCGGCGAGATCGTACATGGCTGTTAGGTCGCCGACCAGCGCCCAGCTGTCGGTGAGCTCGGCGGACCAGCCGAGCCAGGTGCTGATTTGGCCGTCGATGCCGTTGGCGCCGCGGTTGGCCCGCACAGACTGGAGCGGGTACTGGGATTGGGCAAAGAGGTTCCATTCGCGGATGGGCAGTGAGTTGCCAAGAAACAGGCCGCCACCCAACGCGACGTAGTGCGAAAGGCTGCGCAACAGCGCCGGCTCGCTATCCGGATAGGTCTCTAGCAACTCGTCGATTGCCGCTGCACGCCGCGAGCAGCGGGGCAGGTAGTCGAGCGCGTCGCCGATTTCATCCACCTCCCCGAGTGCCGCGAGCACTTGGTCCAACGGACCGCGCACAACGTTGCAACCCCGAGCCAGCCCGGCCAGGCCGTTGCGACAGGCGGACCACACTTGAATGTGCGTTAGATCCTCCAGTTCACGCCAGAAGCGGCCGCTGGGCACGTCTCCCAAGCGCAGCACGCGGCCGGGTGGATGGGCCTGCAACAGGCGGTCGCCATCCGCGAGTGCCAGCCGTCCGAGGGTTTCCCGCAAGCCGCTGGTGGCGTCTGCCAACACCGGGGCACCCAAGGTCTGGCAAAAATGCAGGACGTCTTCGCGTTCGTCGGGTTCCAGGCCGCCGATGAGCACGACGGTTCCCAGATAGGCATCGGCACGGAGCCAGCGGGCGAGGGCGGCCACGTCGATGCGCTCACGGGTTGGCATGAACGCGTGGCAATCCCCGGCGCTTAAAGCGTCCTCGCCACAGGTGAACGCCTCATCGAGTTCGACGTTCAGGTGGAGAGGCTGGCGGCCATCCCACCCGCTAAAGCCACCGCTGTAGGCGTACTGGCCAAACAGCCCGGGTTGCTCGATGACTTGCGGCGCGCCGCTGCCGCGGTAGGCGGCTGGGCGGTCTGCGGTGATGGCGACGAGTGGACGGTTTTGATAGAATGCTTCGATGACGGGGGGCAATAATTCTGCTGCTGCGGTGCCACTGGTGGTGACCACCGCACAGGGAAGGGCGGTTTCCTGGGTGCGACCGAGGGCAAAAAACCCGGCACTTCGCTCCTCAAAATGCCGCCAGATGCGTGCCAAGCCGGCCGATTCAGCCCGAGCCAGCGCCTCGAGCAACACGGCGTTGCGCGCCCCGGGACACACGACAAACTCGCGCACCCCTGCCTTGAGACAGGATTTCACCACTTCCAGCGCCACTTGCCATGCATTCACCGCACTTTGCTAGCGCATCCGTCCCGCTCCGTCAACCTGAGGCCCGTCGAATAAATCGTTTGCCAGCCGCCGCCGACTTGCTATTCTCGAAGGAACATTGCCTCTAGCAATCCCAAAGCCCTAAGAAAATGATCAACTTCTTCTCCGCAAGTACCCGTATGGGGGATTCCCGCAATGCCATCCGCGAATGCATGGACGCCGCGCTCGGCACCAACAAGGCGTGTGATGTGGTCATTGTGAACGCGAGTGTCGGGCATGATTATCAGGCGATCATCGACGAAGTGCGCGCATTGGCACCTGGTGCGCGGGTGCTTGGTTCCTCCTGCTGTGGCATTGTCGGATCCGAGGGGGTGAGCGAGTCGATGAAGGATGTGGCCATCATGGCGTTGCGCGGCAAGCCGTTGGCGGTGGCGCACGTCGATGGCATCAACGGGAGCAACGCCTATGCCAAGTCGGTGGAGATGGCAGGGCAATTGCGGGCGGCTCAGCCGGGGATCAACATGATCTACTTCCTCGCGTCCGGCATTGATATTGCCAACGACCGTTGTATTGCCGGGTTGGAGTCGGTGTTTGGTCCGAAAGTAACCATTTTTGGAGCGACCTCATCGGACAACATGCGCGGAGTGGTGAGCTATCAGATGGTGGATGACCAGGTGTTTGAGCACGCGGCGTGGGCAGTGGGCTTTGCAGATCCGACGCTGCAGGTGGACACCCAGGCGACTCACGGGTTTGTCGCGGTTGGCGAGCCGCTGACGGTTACCAAGGTGGAGGGCACGCGGATTATCGAGTTGGATGGGAAGCCTGCTTGGCAGCAATACACGGCGCGTTTGGGGTTGAACGCCGCCACGGCCACCTGTGGCGATACGATTCCCGTCGGAGCCCTAGCCGAATGTCTGCCAGTGGAACTGGCTGCTGAGTATGGCAATTCACATATCTTGCGGGTGGTGACCAAACGCGAAGCAGACGGCACGATGCATTACCCGACTGAGATTCAAAACGGCAGCCAGTTGTGGCTCACGGCCCGCGATGAACTGCGGATCTTCTCTGACATGGATCGCATGATGAGCCAAATGACGGCTCGGGCCGGCGGACGGTTGCCGGTGGCGGTGTTTCATGCAGACTGTTTGGCACGCGGACGCTTCCTTTTCAACCGGGTCATGAAGGAGGAATTGGTGAGCCGGATGCAGTATCCGCTCAGTCGCGACGGGGTGCCGCCGCCGTGGCTCGGGATGTATGGATTCGGGGAATTCGCCCGGCTGGGCGGCGCTAATACCTATCACAATTATACCACCGCCATCTACGCCATCTATCGCAAGTAGTTAGGAGGGTGCCCGTGGCTCAATTATTCGTTAGCAATTTGCCATGGCCCTTGAAATGTGCCGGATTGCTGGTCGAGCTATAGGTGCCGGCAGGTTGCAGCTTGCCGTCGAGATAGAGTTTGCTAACACGTATATCGCCCTTGAAATTGAGATTGATTGCAGCCCCCTCGGAGATTGATACTTCAGTTTTGTCGCTCAGACTGCGGGAATTGGCTAGGATGAGAGTGCCCTTGAGAATCTTCGTCGGTCCCGTATAACTGTTGGCTCCAGAGAGCGTCCAGGTGCCGCTGCCGGACTTGGTGACGGCACAACTGGCTTTGCCGACTCGGTCATGCGGATTTTGCAGATTGCCGGCGAGCTCACCGCTGCCAGCACTATCACCGCTGAGCTCGATTGTCTTGTCGGCACCATAGCCAGAGATCAGGAAGTCGCTGGTGAATTTGAGCAGGCCACTGCCGGATTGATTGAATGTTACTGTGGCCTTCTTCCCGGAGAGATTCATCACACGGTCGGTCATCTCACCCGTGCCGGTATAGATCACGGCGCAATCCCCATCCTTCCCAGCCTCCCCAATGACGATCTCGCCGGACTCTATGTCAGTTGGCACTCCCAGGCTGCTGCTGGCCTTGCCCTTGCCTTTGGTGTAGCAGTTAAAGGAAGAGACACTCAGCATTCCGCTCTCTAGAACCGTCTGCCCTGTAAAGGTGTTGTTGCCTGATAACTGCAATGTGCCAGCTCCACACTTCTTGATTAGAAATGAGCCGCCGCCCGGACCATCTGCATCCAATAGGTTGGCTGAAACTCTAACTGAATCTTTGGCGTTGGCCGTATCCAGACACAGGACTGATCCGCCCATCAGGCCGTTATCATGAATTGACTTGGTTAGATTAACAACAAGCTTGCCGACTTGTTCGCCGGTGAACTCGGCCGGGCCGCCGATGTTGAGCCGCAGGGTTGCCGCCTTGTGCACGGTGACGTTTGCAGGCGTCCATTTCGCTGGATCGGCATGGTAAAGCCCCGCGGCTTTTTTGACAATCAGCGTGCCGGGAAAAACCGTGGTCGGACCAGTATAAGTATTGGAACCGCTGAGGGTCACCGTACCACCGGGAACCATGCTCAGATAGGTTCCATTGGTACCAAGCATGGCAAAGCCGCCGACTCCGCTGATGCAACCTGAAATCTCGCAATCACTGATGAAGTTGGCGATTCCATTGAGGGTCACCGGTCCACTGAGGGAGCAATGAAACAGCGTGCCGTGGTTGATCACCAGCGGGTTGCCAAGGACGCTATCGGAGGACAATGTGCCGAAGTTATCGAGTGTTACGGTGCCGGTTCCCAGCCCGTCTGACTTCCTAACATTAATCTTACCACCGTTGATGAGGGTGCCGCCTTGGTAGGTATTGCTGTTATTAAATTGTAGAATTCCAAAGTGCACATCATGAAAATTGATACCCGCTACGTCTGGATCACCAGAACTGTTAAGCGCAAGCCCCCCGGACCCGGAGATAACCTCATTGAAACTGATAAAGGCATTCGGGTCCCTTTCTGGAAACGTGTTCACGGCTAGATTCTCCTGCAGCTTGACGGGCACGTTGATGTCAACCCTCTGGCACTTGCCCGCAACAATCGCAGGTGCCGCGCCCTGACCACCGTTCTTGACGAATGTGATGCCGGATCCTGCCAAAACCATACCCCCGCAAGCATCGCCCAGAGTGAGACGGTTAAGAGCAAATCCCGGGTTAAAATCATTCTTAACGGCGCAGGGGGCAGTCTGGCTGAAATTCAACACATAGTCGGACTGGCCGGATGTTGCTGGTGCGGATCCGACGGCGAGATTATTGGACCACTTGGAGGCCTCGCTCCAATTGCCAGCCTCCGGCTTGCCCCAGGTAAAGACATTGGGCCGACTCTTGTCCAAGGGCGTCACCACGCCGACATTCACCGTCGGTTTCCTCAAAAGTTTGTCCACCGGAGATCTTCGCTCGCTTGCAAGCTCGGTTTTAACGGGCTTAACCACGCCGCAGGGCTTCTCCTCCGCCGCCAGCACAACCGGCCCGGGATCTTTAAAATCGCTTGCTGTGGGCGGCAGCTTGGCGGCCTTCACCGGATCAATATACTCTATCAGATCCCGCAGTGCGATAACCTTGTAATGATTGTCTTTCAAGTACTGCATCTGCACCTTGAAGACCTCGGGATCAAGTGAGACCGGCGGATGCTCCATGTCCGGCACTCCATGGTAACAAATCGTCACAATCTTGCCGCCGGCGGCTTGGCGGACCATTTTAACAAAGCCATCCAGATCGCTGCACCACATGGAGGGGATCTCGAATGGATTATCCACCGTCGGTCTGTAGGCTCGGTTATGCCCGCCGCGCGCAAAGATATATCCAGCTGCCGCCAGTTGCGGTGTTACATTTGCCTGGTGCAGGGGCCAGGCGATGGTGGTGGGCTTGGGACAGTGATTGGCTAGCAACTCGTCTTCCATGGCCAGCATTGCGTCGAAGCCGGATGAATGTCCTGCAGAGTGGTTGCCGATCTCAAACCCTTCATCATTCAAAACCTTCATCTGCCGAAAAGTCATATACCAATCCTTGCGCGTCTTGAACGAGTCAAAGTCGCAAACATAGAACGAGGCACCGAAGCCCAGTGGTTTGAGGATCGGTCCTACATTGGTGGCGTGACTGGCGGGACTGTCATCAAACGTGAGGACGACGATCTTATCCGGAATGGGTTTTCGCAGGATGCCATTGGGATCGGGAGCGGGCGACGTCTGCCCGCTGACGAGGGCAGGCACGGGGATGGTGGCGGCGAGCAGGAATGCCCTGAAATTGCGCATTTTCATAAAAACAAGTTGGATGTTACAGGTGACATTTCAAAACGCCTTGACCCTTGAGATAGGTGGAATTTGTCAACGTGCCATAGGTGCCGGCGGGTTGTAGTTTGCCATCGAGATAGAGTTTTCCGATGCGCATCTCGCCATTGAAGTTGAGACTGAGAACCGCGCCTTCGCAAAGATAGACATCGGTTTTATCTCCCAAACCTAGCTTGCTCGCAATTGACAGCGTGCCCTGCTTCACGATTGTCGGACCGGTGTGAGTATTTGTCCCGGAGAGGACCCAGATGCCCGCACCGGATTTGATGACGGAGGTGCTTGCTTTGCCCGCTCGGTCATAAGGATTGGTGATGGCTCCAGCAAGTTCGCCGCTGCCAGATGCATTGCCGCCGAGCGCGAGGGTTTTGTCAGCTCCATAGCCGGAGATGAGCAGGTCGCTGGTGAATTTGAGCAGGCCGCTGCCGGCTTGGTCGATGGTCACGGTGGACAATTTTCCGGCGAGGTTTAACACGCGGTCGGAGGTTTCGCCGGTACCGGTATAGATCAGACAACAATCGCCGTCCTTGCCTTCATTGCCAATGACAATCTCCCCGGCCTCAATGTCCGGCGGTGCTCCCAGGCTGCTGCTGGCCCTGCCTTTGGTGATACTGTTGAATGAAGAAACACTCAAGCTGCCGGTCTCAAGAACTGTCTGCCCGGTATAGGTGTTGTTGCCGGACAGACGCAGGATTCCAGGCCCGCATTTTTTGATGAGAAACGGGCCGCCTCCCGGACCTTTTGAATCCGTTATGGCGGCGGATACCAACACAGGGTCTGCGGCATTGGAAGTATCCAGACACAACAGCGAACCTCCCATCAGGCCGTTATCATGGATCTCACTGGTGAGATTTCCCACAAGTTTGCCGACTTGGCTGCCAGTCAACTCAGCCGGGCCGCCGACGTTGAGACATAGCGTTGCAGCCTTGTGGATGGTGATGCTGGTGGGCGTCCACTTCGCTGGATCAGCGTTGTAAAGGCTCGCTGCCTTTTTGACAATCAGCGTGCCAGGAAACACCGTGGTTGGCCCGCTATAAGTATTGGTTCCATCAAGGGTCACGCTGCCGCCTGGGGTCATGTTGAGGTAGGTGCCTGGAGTTCCTAGCATGACAAATCCTCCGGCACCACTGATGCCGCCATGAATCTTGCAATCACCATAAAAACTGCTGATTCCGTTGAGGGTGACGGGACCGTTCCAGGTGCAGGAATACAGGTAACCGTTGTTAATCGTTAGGGCATTGATGGAGCCACTGCTGTCCTGGATGGTGCCGAAGCCAGAGATCATCACAGGGCCCGTTCCCAGACCATCAGGCGCGCCCAGGATAATCTTCCCACCATTCACGAAGCTGCCACCGCTGTAGGTGTTCGAGTGGGTCAGTCTGATGATGCCGTAGTGTGCATCATGGTTGCTGAACGCTGGAAATTCGGTGGCATGGCTGTTAAGAACCAGAGCTCCGGAGCCCGATACCAAGCCGCTGAGAGTCAGATAGACATTGGGATCTTTTTCCAGATTCATATTCACGTGAAGGTCGTCAGTGAGGTTGATCGGCGTGCTGATGTTCGCGATTCCTTGGTTTTGGATCGCTTGGAGCGCCGGCAATACGCCGCTAGCACCATTCTTGACAAAATTGATGGCGTTGCCGCCCAGCGTCAAACCCGCGGAGGCGCTCGTCAGATTGAGTTGGTTGAGCTTGAATCCGGCCGTCAGGTCGTTATTGGCGGCATAAGTCCCGCGCTGGCTAAAGGTCAGCATACCGTCGGACTGGCCGGTGCTGGCGGGCGCCTGTCCCGCAGCAAGATTGTGCGACCATTTGGCCCCATCACTCCAGTTGCCGCCTTCCGCTTTGCTCCAGACGAATGAGTTTGGCTTGTCACTCCTGACGACCACCACACTAACGGATCGGGAAGATCCGTCCTGAGCACGGATCGTGTAGGTCTGAGTTTGGGTGAAGTCGCGCGTTGTGCCGGATGGCGGAGAGCTGACGGCAAAAGGCGACAGTACAAAGGTTGGCGTTAGAGCCTTCAGGTCTGTGGAGCCCGGCACATACACGCCGACCCGATTTGCAGCAATGGTGACTGCCGTTGCCCCCGGCAATTCAAAGGTTAGGATGTCTTTCGCCGCGCTGATGGCGGCCTTTTCAACCGTCACGGCATATATTTTGGTGGAGCCATCTTTACTGGTGACGTTATAGTTCTGGGGGGTTGAAAAATCGACTGGGGTGCCGGAGGCAGGCTTGATGCTGGCTCCGTCCGACAGCTTGATGTTAGGTATAAGTGCTGTCACATCCGTGGCGTGGGGCACGGTGATGCTGATGTGGGTTTGGGAGATGGTGGCCGAGGGCAGATTGGGGATGTTGAACTCTTGGATATCCTTGGCTGGAGGAGCCACATAGGGCTGATCTTCCGAGGCCAACGCGACGGGGTCCGGCTCTTTGAACTCACCGGACTTTTGCGGTAGCTTGGCGGCTTTTGCCGGATCAATATACCCGGTCAGGTCGCGCATGGCGATGGCTTGGTAATGATTGTCCTTCAAATACTGCATCATTGCCTTGAAGGTCTCGGCCTTGACTGAAACGCTTCCGTGTTCCATGTCCGGCACACCGTGGTAGGTTAGGACAACAATCTTTCCATTGACGGCCCGGCGCACGATTTTGGTGAATGCCTGCATGGTGACTCCATCGTTCATCGTGTATGACGGCACATCAAACGGATTGTCCAGCGTCGGCCTGTAGGGGCACTCATGGCCGCCGCGGCCGAAGGTGTAGTCGTTGTTGGCCAGATCCTTACAGATATTCCAGTTCACGTTGTAGAGTGGCCAGCAGACGGTGGTCATCTTGGGCCCGTGATTGGCAAACAGCGCGTTGTCCATGGCCACAAAAGCCTCCAAACTCCCGCCATGGCCGACGGTGTGGTTGCCGACCTCAAAGCCCTCGTCATTGAGAGCTCTCATCTGCCGCCACGTCAGATACCAATCTTTTCGGGTCTTGAATGAGTCGAAGTCGCAAACATAGAATGAGCCGCCAAATCCAAGTGATTTGAGGATCGGAGCGGCCACTGTGTAGCCGCTGGCACAGGCGTCGTCGAAGGTGAGCACCACGAGTTTGTCGGGGATGGGCTTGCGCAGGATGCCGGTGGGATCGGGGTCGGCAATCGCTTGGCCGCAAGCCATGAAAGGCAGCGCAATGGCGGCGAGAAGGAACATTCCTATTGGGGATGTTTGCATGGTCGGTAAATTCTTCCCGAGATGATGGTTCATGGGCATTGGGTCGTTGTGTGGGTACGTGGGAATGGCGGCGGCTGGCAGCAAGTCACGCCAATACGGCGGCATGTTGGGCGTTCTTGCGCCGCATCGTAGCGGCGTGTCATCTTGCAGTTTTCCAAAAAAATGGTAAAAGCACTTTCATCATGAATCAAGGCGCGGCCTTCAAGCCTTCCCATTGCACCACCCAACTGCCGTCATCGGGAAAGCCGGGGGCGTGGCGTGGTGGGGCACCATCCCATCCGGCGGCCATCATGGCCACGGCATAGAGCAGTCCGCCATTGCCGGGCAGGTAGGGACAAGGCCCGCCGGCATTGATACCTTGGGCATCGTAGTCGTTGCGCGGGGAATTTTTGAGCAAGGCGTCCACGGCGATTTGCGGCTGGCCGGTGCGAGCTGCGGCCATCGCCATCCACGGGAAATCCCAACCCCAACAGCGGTCCCATTGCCACGTCGTCCAAACCTTGGCGACCGTGCGAGCGGCGGTTGCTGCATCCACTCCCCGGGTCGGCGGCAGCAGGCCAAGGACGCCGATCGGATCGGGATGTTCAAAGTTGCGCTTGGTATAGGTATCGGTCCATTCGGTGGAATGCACGAAGAGGCCATCGGCCACCGGTAGGGGAGTTAGATTGTTGCGTACCTCGTCCCAATGTGGATCGCGCGGCATGCCCATGCGCTCCCGCCATTGCTGCGCCATGTCCAGCGCCCAGCGCCAGTAGGCGAGATCAAACACATCGTTCTTTGTGATACCTTGCTCGCTCGGTGGCATCGCAGGATATAACGAATAAATGCCGGTTGTGGTGTCACGCTTGGCATAGTCGGCCATCTGCTCGGCGGTTCCTTCAACGATCTCGGCCCACTTCTTGAGCGTCTCGCGGGTCGGCTTCAGGCGATACTCCAGTTCGGCAAAAAAGATTGGATGCGGTTGTTTCCATAACAGAGGATGGTTGCCACTCCATGGGGCGGAGCGGCCTTCAGGTCCGCATTCCTTGCCCCACATCATGCCCTTGGAACCTAACTGGGTGGCCAGCTCGAGCGCGGTTGGAATGAATTTCCGGTAGCAGTCCAACGCCTTGGTTCCCATCGCCCAGCGATCCCACAAGGCATAATGCGCTAGGTGCCACCACAGCATTTCCATGTGAAACTGGCCGCGCCAGTCATCCAGACCTAACAGTCCAGTCTCAGCCGACGGCCACGTGCCGGCCGACTGCGCGGCCAACTGGTATTGTGACAGCACGATGCGGCGCTCCAGTTCCTTCCAGCGCGGATCCTTGCTGGCTGATAGATCGATCGCCCCACCATGCATCCAAAAATTTTTCCAATGTCCGGCACAAGCCGTTCGGGTTGGTTCAAAAGTCGGCAAGCTAGCAGGCGGCGGGGCCATTGCGAAGGCACAGGAGAATTCCAGCACATGCACTCCATGCGCCGAAACTTTGTATCTATGACTCTTGCCGTCAGCTTGACCGATCACACAGCCCGTCGCAGCGGCGATACTCACATGATAGATGCTTGCATCAACCACGCGTTTAAGATCGAGGCGCTGATTTTTGGCGTTGATTGTCGTCGAGGCATGCCCGTCACTGTGGTTAAAATCCCCGACCCATGGGCCACCTTTGTCGAGATTTGGATAGGCGAAATCCAGAACCACTTCCAACCCGCCGCTCGCCACGAGTGGCGAATCAATCCGCACCGCCACCATATCCAGTTGCGGGTGAACGCAGGTCTCCACCGTCACATCTTGGCCATCAATCTGATATCTCGAGGTCTGCACTCCGGCCCACAAATCAAGAGTCCTGCTCAAGCCTTTGAGATCGCCCGGTGCCAGGTTGCGTCCGCCCGAACGCACCAACCGCAGACGCCCGAGGTTCATCTTGTGCGGATTGTCGAACATCCAGGAATTGACGGCACCCTTCAGCTTGCCGTCGATATTGCGCTGCTCAAACGCGCCAGTGGCGGGCACCATGTCGGTGGTACAGCCATCCGGCAGGGGAAAACTGTGCCAGCCCCAGTGTGCCATGCTGTTGCCAGCGAACGTCTGCAAACCGCTGCCATCCGCCCCAAAGCAAAATTCACCGTTGCCCAGCGCAACACGTCCCCCCGCGTCATTCCAGGTAATGTTATGTCGCGTCACCAGCGCCTGCCGGTCAATCGGCACCGCCGCCTCCGTCAGCGCGACGGCCATAAGCGATGTTAAAATGATTGTTGTTTTCGTTATCATGGTTGAGTAGTTAGTTCCCGGTCACCACCACCTTGGCACCAGTTAGGCCATCGGCGCTAGCGGTCAAAGTGATCGCTCCCGGTCCGGTGGCGCGCACGATGGCCAGGCACAGGCCGTTGTATGCCTTCATCTGCTTGGCGATCAAGGGTTCGAGGCTGGTCGCGTCACCGTTGTCCACCGCCACGATTTCGCCCGGGCCGTTCAGGGAGAAATGCACCAGGTTTTTGGAGCGCGGCACCATGCGGCTGTCTTTATCCACCACGGTGACGGTGACGTAGGACAGATCTCGGCGGTCGGCGGTGATGACGGCACGGTCGGCGACAGCCGTTAGTTTTGCCGCTAGGCCGGTGGTGGTGACCTCGTCTTTGGCCCAGGGTTTGCCATCCTTGTACGCCACGGCCTGCAAGGTTCCCGGCGCATAGACAACGTCGTTCCAGCGCAGGCGGTACTCGTATTGGCCTTTCCTTTTCCTGCCGAGCGACGTGCCATTGAGGAATAACTCGACCTCGTCGCCCGAGGTGTAAACGTGGACGGGAGTCACCTGACCGATTCGCTCAGGCCAGTTCCAGTGCGGCAGGATGTGGGCCATGGGCAGTTCCGGCCGCCACTTCGCCTGATAGATATAGAATCGGTCCTTTTTGAATCCACACAGATCAACGATGCCGAAGTAGGAGCTACGGGACGGGCACTTGATCTTGCCAAGGCGCTGCAACTCCTCGGCGGCGGCTTTGCGCGATTGCTCATCCTGGAAGTTGAGCAGGTTGCTCGGGTCGGAGTTGAATGGCGTCGGCTCACCCAGGTAGTCGAAACCCGTCCACACATATTCGCCAAGCACGTAGGGACATCTGTCCAGAGCATCAAAATCGTTGTCCGGGGGAAAGGCCCAGAACGGCGCGTAGAGGTCATAGGAGCTGGCCTGGAAGTCGAAAAACCCCTGCCCTTTGTCGTTGCTAACGGGAAAGAAATACTCGCCGCGGGAACTCACACATGAGGATGTCTCGCTAGCTAACAACGGCACCTTGGGGTCCTTCTTGTGGAAACCATCATACTCGCCCCTCTTATAGTTGAGTCCCAGCACGTCCATTTCCTTGTAGAATCCGTTGTCGATGACGCCGCCGTGGTTGCAGCCTGCCGACACCAATCGCGAGGGGTCCTCGCGGTGGAAGATGTCCGTGAGTGATTTGAGGATGGCGGCACCCTTCTCACCTTGTTCCTGCTCGTGGATCTCATTGCCCGCGCTCCACAGGAAAACCGACGGATGATTGCGGTCGCGATGCACCATGGCTGTGACATCCTTGACGTGCCACTCCGGGAAGAAACGCGCATAGTCGTTGGGCTTTTTGCCGGACACCCAGCAATCGAAAGCCTCGTCCATGACCAATATGCCCATGCGGTCGCAGAGGTCCAGCAATTCCGGTGCCGGCGGATTGTGGCTGGTACGGATGCTGTTGCAGCCCATCTCCTGCAGAATTTGGATCTGCCGCTCCATGGCCCGCAGATTGATCGCGGCACCCAGCGCCCCCAAGTCATGGTGGTTGCACACACCCTTGATAGATATGTGTTTTCCGTTGACCAGCAGGCCACGGTCGGCCGTGATCTCGATGCTGCGAATGCCGAACACGCTGCGTTGGGTATCCACCACCTTGCCGCCGACGCGCACTGTGGTTAGGGCGCAGTGGAGGACGGGACTTTCGAGATTCCACAACACCGGATCAGCGAGCGTGGCGTTCAAGGTGCAGGTGGCACTCCCGCCGACGGCCACCTGGATCTTGGTCGGGGCAATCGCTGTTAGCTTTACAGGTTTGTCACCGAGGCGCCAGATATCCACGGCCACTGTCGTCTCTGCGGCTGCTGCGCTCTGGTTATCGAGAGTCACCTGCATTTGGACTTCGGCCTTGTCCTTGGCGACGTGGGGAGTGGTGACGTAAACTCCCCAGTGGGCGATGTGTACCGGATCGGTGGTCACCAACCAAGTGTTCCGATAGATGCCACCGCCCGGATACCAGCGGCTGGAGTGGGGTTTGTTATCGAGGCGAACTGCCACCACATTGGCGGCTCCGAACTGCACCCGCTCGGTCAATTCAACCCGGTAGGAACTATAACCGTATGGCCAGCCGCCCACCTTCTCGCCGTTCAAAAATACCGTGCTGTCGCTCATCGCTCCATCAAAATCGAGGAAGATGCGCTTGCCCTTGGCCTCGGCAGGCACAGTGAAGGCCTTGCGATAACAACCGATGCCGAACCACGGCAGCTTGCCGGTTTCCCCCGGCAATTCTATCTTGAACGGTCCTTCAATGCCCCAGTCATGTGGCAGGTCGAGCTGCCGCCACTCTTTATCATCAAAAGCAGGCATCTCCAATTCTTTGGGTTCGGCCACCTTGCTGCCGTCGGCCTGCTCGCCAAAGCGAGCGAAACGCCAACCTGCGTTGAACGAGACGCGCGAACCGACCTCGACCGCGCCGGGCAGGAGCACGTCCGCCGCAGCCGCAGGCATTGTCATCAGCACAGTTGAGGCTAACAGGATCTTGCGGGATCTGAGGAGGTGGCCGATGAATTTGTTTGGGTTCACAATTCTTATTTATTTCGTTGCGGTCACCCCGAGTTCAGCGACGCAGATAAATGGGGCGTCAGCACTGTGCAGACCGACGAATTTGAAGTAGCGGCCGGTCGCCGGTTTGTCGAACGTGACTTTCTGTTGGACTGGATTGGCGAGGATATTGCCGAATTCACCTTGCGCCGCCGGATTGCCCCACTCCTTACCATCCGCGCTCACATAGAAAGCGTAGCGGTCCACATTGCCGGCGGTGATCGAGTCTTGTCGCGGCAAATAGAGGAAGCCGGACAATTCGTGGGACTCGCCCATGTCCACGACGACCTCCTGCGGCGGCGAATGATGCCCGGCCTTATCATGTGTGGACCACAGGGTGCGGGGATTGCCATCAATGGCGTTGCCTACAAGTTCGCCTTCTCCTTTGCAACTGGTAGAGACGATCTTCCAACCGGTCTTGGGCAGGCCCGTCTCCATCGCATTGGCTAGCGCTTTGCCAGCTTCGCGGCGGCTCGCTTCCGGTTCCAGATAGACGCCAAACTCGGCGAGGGCCGGGCACGCCGCGGCCTTGGTGATGCGCAGGCGGATCTTGCCGGTCGTGATCGGCTGACCACGCCAGAGTCGGTGCGCGCCGATGCAGGTGCCTGCGGCAAATTCTTTCCATACCCCGTCGTCCCATAAATCTAACGCCCAGTCATCCACTCGCTGGCCGAGTTGGATGTATTCACGCAGACTGATCACACTGAAGGTGACTGGTTTGCCGAAGTCGAGCGTCACCGATGGTGTGAGCATGTCGTCGTCACTCGCCCAATACGTGGCGGGTTTGGCATCTATCAGATTGTCGGGTGGAAACCCGGGCCGCGAGTTGCTGGCGGTAATTTTGGCAGAGGTCGCCAGGTTGGTGGCGAAGATGTCACGGACGCGGTCGCCGAATCCTTTCAGAGCAGCGGCGTCATCCTCGCAGATCAGGCCGCGTCTATCAGGAGCGATGCCGATGTTCATGACTGTGTTGCGGCCGGCGGAGGCGAAGTAGCGGCCTAGCAGATCGGCGGGCGATCTCGTATGATCATTGGGATGCCAGAACCAACCGTTGCGTTGGGGGAAATCGGACTCTGCGGGCATCCAGATTGAACCGCCGCGCACGCCACTGCCTTCGCCATCGCCATTCATGGTGGCCCAGCAGGGATCGCCGGCGGTGCCGTTTTCATTGCCCACCCAGCGGATGTCCTCACGATTGAAACAAACCGCTTTGGGCTGCAATTCCCTGACAATCGCCATGACCTTGTCCCACTGGTAGTATTTCTCAGCCTCGATGCGGCGGGTGCACTTGGCACCGCCATACCAACCGTCGCCGCCGTTGGCGCCATCAAACCACACTTCATGGATCTCGCCATAGTTAGTGAGCAACTCGCGAAGCTGGTTGTGGAAATACGTGACATACTCCGGCATGCCATAGTCCTTGTGGTTGCGGTCCCACGGCGAAAGGTAAAACCCCACCTTCAGGCCCTCGGCACGGCAGGCGTCCACCAGTTCCTTGACCATATCGCCCTTGCCATCGCGCCACGGGCTGTTCTTCACCGTGTAGGTATCGTTATACTTGCTCGGCCACAGGCAGAAGCCACCGTGGTGCTTGGTGACCAGCAGTAACAGTTTCACGCCGCCGTCCTTGGCAGACCTAACAATCTGTCGCGCGTCGAAAGCGGTTGGATTGAACAACGTGGCCGGCTCGTCACCATAACCCCATTCCTTGTCTGCGTAGGTAATGGTGGAAAAGTGGACCAGACTGATGATTTCGTCTTCGTGCCAGCGCAATTGCGCCGCGCTTGGCACCGCGCCATACGGCTTCGGCGGCACCCCATTGTCTGCCGCCATCAACGGGGTGACGACCAGACCCAGCCATGCGATGATCATTTTTTTCATGAGCCTATTGATTTGTGTTTCTTGTTCTTTGGTTCTAGGATGAAGGCTCGGACGACATACACACTCATGGCGACGGCGCGGGGACTGCTCAGAACCATGGCGGCCATCAACGCGCCGTGCTCGGTGAAGGCCCGGACTTGTTTGAAAACTTGAGCCGATCCAAGGATGTCACAGTTTGTCATACCCGTTATTGAAGTTTAAGGATGCCTTTGCCCTTGATGAACTTAGGAGCATTCGCCGAGCTATATGTTCCGGCGGATTGTTCTTTTCCATCAAGATAGAGTTTAGCTATCTTCACGTCACCCTTGAAGTTTAACTCCAGCATTGCACCTTCGGAAATAGAGACATCAGTCTTCTCGCCAAGGCTCTTCACACTAGCAATCGACAGCGTGCCCTGCTTCACGGTTGTCGCGCCGCTGTATGTGTTAGTCCCGGAGAGCACCCAGGTGCCTGTGCCGGATTTGGTGACGGCGGTTATCGCCTTGCCTGCTCGGTCATGCGGATTGAACAGGTTGCCGACGATCTCACCTGTGCCGGCTGTATCTCCCTTGAGCACAATCGTCTTGTCGGCACCGTAGCCTGATAGCACAAATGTGCTGGTTAGTTTGAGCAGACCGCTGCCGGATTGATCAAGGGTCAGAGTGGATTTTTTGCCCGCAAGATTTATCACGCGGTCGGTGGTTTCGCCCGGTCCAGTATAGATCAGCGCTGCCTCACCTTCCTTGTCTTCCTCGCCGACGATAATCTCGCCGGACTCAATATCTGTCGGCGAACCCAAGCTACTGTTAGGATTGCCTTTGCCTTTGGTGCTGCTGTTGAATGACGAAAGACTCAACGCACCGCTCTCAAGAATCGTCTGGCCCGTATAAGTATTTTTGCCAGTCATTTGCAAGGTTCCGGCCCCGCATTTCTTGATGAGGAACGCGCCGCCACCAGGACCCTTTGAATCCGAGATGTTGGCCGAAACCGTGACTATATCCTTCGGATTGGCGGTATCCAGACACACAATGGAACCGGCCATCAAGCCGTTGTTGTTGACCGATTCGGTTAGCTTCTTGAGCAACGTGCCGATTTGTTCTCCGCTGAACTCGCCCGCAGCGCCGGCGCTTAGCACCAGTGTGGCCCCGGGGTGGACGCTGATTTTCGACGGGGTCCATTGCGCGGTGTCAGCGTTGTAAAGTGACGCGGCTTTTTTGATGAACAGCTTTGCCATACGAACCGTGGTGGGACCGGTGTAGGTATTGACGCCCCAGAGGTACACCGTGCCGAAGTTATTCCTGCCGAAGTTGCCCTGAATACCAAGCTCGGTAAGCCCGCCCGGCCCGCTGATGCCACCGCTGATGTTATTCAAATTCAAATTAAACCCGGCAATTTCAGCAATGCCGTTCAAGGTAATAGGCCCGTTCCAGGTGAAGTTGCCTTCGATCGTGCCGCCGTTTAAAATCAGGGGATTGGTGCATATCCCGCCACAAGGTGCCAATGTCGCGCCTTCATTCAGAGTTACCGGCCCGGTTCCCAGTGTTCCAGGTTTGCCATTCGACCAGCTATCCATATTAAGCGTGCCACTGTTGATGATGGTGCCACCGCTGTATGTGTTGGACGAATTGGTAATGAAGAGAGGTCCGCCATCGTTGACGATCAGTCCACCAGTCCCGGTGATCAAGCCTGCGATGATGAGCCGGGCGGCAGGGTGTGAGTCATTGTGACCATACGAATTGACCGTGACATTTGACGTGAGATTGATGGGCAGGTTGATTCTGTCGTCGGTGAAAATTGAATTCTGATTGATGCTCGCCTGCTCGCCGACAAACTTGATGCCTTTGCCATTGAGCTTCAGGGCATTCCCCTGGCCCACGCGCAGATTGAGCTGGTTGATCTGGAACCCTTCCTCCAGGTCATGCGTCACATCATACTTTCCGGGTTGCTCGAAGTTGAGGACATAGTCCGCTTGACCAGCCGCAAGCGGCGCGGATCCGTTAGAGAGATTGTTCGTCCATTTGGGGCCATCACTCCAATTGCCGGCTTCCGCCTTGCTCCAGGTGAAAACGTTGGGCTTGTCGCTGCTGATCGCCTTCACAGCAGGGGCTTTGGTGAGCGACGCCTTGGCGGGCTCAGGCTTCTTTTCCGGTTCGGGATTGGGCTTAACGGCCTTGACGACCACTCCGCATGGTTTGTCGTCCTTGTTGGTCAGGAACGGCTCTTCGGCCTTGACCTCATTCGCTGGGGGCGGCAGCTTCGCGGCCTTTGCCGGATCCATATATTCGGCTAGGTCGCGCATGGCGATGCACTTGTAGTTGTTGTCCTTCAGATACTGCATCATCACCTTGAAGGTTGCTGGCTCAACTCCAACAGATCCATGTTCCATGTCGGGCACACCGTGGAAGCAATAGACGACCACCCGGCCCTGGCAGGCCTGCTTCGCTTTTTTAACGAACTCCTCGATTGGTTGACTTTCCGTGATCGTAAACGACGGCACATCAAACGGATTATCCAGCGTCGGCCGGTATGGACGCTCATGGCCCCCCCGGCCGAAAGTATAGCCGTTCTTGGCGAGATCCGGACAAATATTCCAGACCACCCCATAGAGCGGCCAGCAGACGGTCGTCATTTTGGGACCGTTGTTTGCAAACAACTCATCCTCCATGGCGAGGTAATTGTCCATCCCGCCGCCATGGCCCACGGTGTGATTGCCGATTTCAAAGCCCCTGCGATCCAGTTCGCTCATCTGCCGCCAGGTCAGGTACCAGTCCTTGCGTGTTTTGAACGAATCGAAGTCGCAGACATAGAACGAGGCATTGAATCCCAACGGCTTCAGGATTGGTGCCACCACGGTATAACCGCTGGCACAGGCATCGTCGAATGTGAGTACGATTAATTTGTCGGGAATGGGCTTGCGCAGGATTCCGTTAGGATCGGGATTGGGTGCGGGTTGGGCACAGACGGGCAGGACAATGGCAGCAAAGAGCAGGTGGCGGATCATGGTAAGATAAGGTCAATTTTACGCGCAGATGTTTCGACTCTTTCATGGCTCAGCCGCGCCAAGAGGGCATGGTTTTGGTTCGGCAGAATTTTCTCAGGTTGAGGCGGGGGGCAAAGCCCAAGTGACCAAGAATCTGCGAAAGAATCCGCAGGCTGACACGGTCGGTGAAACGACACTTGAGCGCAGCCGAAGGGCTCCAAAATGTTTCGGCCATGCAGTGATTCACGCCAGCCCCGTGCTGCGGCGCAGCCACCACTCGGTACAGAGACATGCCAATAGAATGATCGCGGCTAGCGGGTGGTTCCAGACGTCGGTGATGACTTCCCGCTCGGTTAGGTGATTGGCTTTAGGCAGCATTTTGAGCCATTTGTCGCCTTCGCCGCGGGCAAAATAGGAGCCTCCGCTTTGCTTGGCGATCGCACGCAGGAACTCGGCGTCGGGTGCCTCGCCACGACGTTCTTCAGGCGATGCTGCCACCGCGATCCGGGTGTTGGCCCGCGCCTCTCCGCCGTTCCATGCGGCATGGGCGTCAACTTCATACACGCCGGTGGCAGAAGTGACTATTTCGCCACGAAAGCCACTGATGCGGCGGCCCTCAGGGTTGCGCCAGACGGCGGTTTGCAACTGCATGGGTTTGGTAGCTCCTGACGGGTCTTTGACGGTTGAATCTAACGACTTAAATGGTGCCACACCCTTGCCGATCCATTCAGCTTGCACGGTGGCCTTGTCGCCTTGTCGATAGAACGGGCGCTCGGACGTCAATTCGATGCGCCCGCTGCTTTGCAAGCCTTCCTGATCGGGGGCAAGCCAGTCTAGCAACTGCCCCCAGAACGTGTCATAGACGGAGAGTTTGCCGGTCCATCCTGGGGCGGCGACTCGCCAGCGCCAGAGGGTATCGCTGAGGACGACTGCGACGCGACCTGCGCCTTGTTGTTTGACGACGACCAGGGGCCTGGCCTGGCCGTCGGCGATGGTTTCCATCAGGACTTGGGCGTTGCTTGCGACGCCGGTGGCGGAGTTGGCCCCTTGCAGTGCAGGGAACTCCTTGACCGCTTCAAACAACGGGCCGAACACTGGATGGCGCAGCCCGGCGTCAGTTAGGCGAACGCCAAAACGTCCGTCGCGATGTGGCGCGGGAGTCGGCACCGGCAGCACCCGGCCGAGTGTTGCAGCGGCGAGCGGCGAGCCCAATAGATTCGGGCCACCAAGCACGGCGAGGCCGCCGCCCTTGCCGGCGTAGTCGGCGAGCGCCTGCCACTGCGAGGGATTGAGGGCTTCGGGGCTCACATCGGCCAAGATCACGGCAGCGCGAGAGGCGAGGGCTGAGGGGCTGAGGTCGAGGGTATCTTTGGTCGTGCTGCCGCCATCGCCAAGGCTGGCCCAGCGACCGTCCTGCCAACGGGCAAAGCTGTCGAGGCGCACATTGCGGTCGGTGGTTAGAGCGCGGCGCAAGAATTTGCCCTCGAAGCCGAGTGTGTTGCTGAGCAAGAGCACGCTGCGGCTCTCCTGCCTGACGGCCAAGACGAAGGGCTGAGATTTCGCGGCGGCGTCGGCAGCAGCAGTGTCAACGCGGACTTCAAAAGCGTAAGTGCCCGGGCGTTCGGGGAGGATCGGCAGCAGGGCCTCGCTGACCTCGCCGCGACGGTTGAAGCGCACTCGTTTTTCGGCGAGTTTTCGGCCCTCGCTCCACAGCTCCACAGGAATATCTTTGCCCTCGACGCCCCAGCCTTGGAGCACGACGCGCACGCTGGTCTCAGCGCCAGCAATCGCGTGGCGGGGAGGTTCGACCTGCCAGATGGTGACCCGCGCGGCGATGGCCGGGCTGGGAGGTTCCACTTCCATCACCCAGCACGGCAGACTGAGGCTAACAGGGGGAGCTCCGCCGGTGTCCAAGCCGTCGGACAGAAGGACCAATCCGGCGGCATTCTGGTGGCCATAGCGGCGTGCCCACTCGTCCAGTGCAAGATTGATGCTTGAAGCGGTGCCGTCGAAATGGAGATCGCCCGGCACGGATTCTGCCAAATTTTGGGTGATTGAGAAGTACCGCAAATCGCAGGTTTCGCGGGCCTTGCGCATGGCAGCCGAGTCCAGCCACTCGCGGGCCACAGCACTCCGCGGGCTGGAGCTTGGGCCGTCGTTCATACTTTGCGAGGCATCGACGAGAACGCCGACGAGTGGTCGTTCGGCCACCGACTCGCGGCGGCGGAATTGGGGTTGGAGCACGATCCACGCTAACAAGATGGCGGCGGTGCCGCGCAAGCCAGCCAGCCACGCGGCGCGGCGCGGTTCAGGATCTCGGCGCAACCCGAGCAAGGTCCACGCTGAAAATCCGATCACGCCGGCCGCGAGTGCCCAGAAAATCCAGTTAGATGTCATGGTTCGGGTTTCCCTCCAATGGCTCTGGCACGGAAGCGCGGCCGCTCGACCAGCGGAACCCCGCCGCTCGCTGCCGCCATGCGCCGTTTGGCAGAAGTCGCGCTGACCCATCCTTCAGTTAGAAATAGCAATGCTGCAGCCGCTAACAACCAAGGCCACAGCGGCACCTCGCGACGGCTTTCTTCGAGCCACTCGCGCAGTCCTTTGGCCCCTGCGGCGACACGTCCGGGCAGCATTGCTTGCAGTTTGGCGGGATCCAGTGGCCGCAGGTCGGACTCAGCGCGGCGCACGTTCACTGCGCAGCGCCACTGGGCTTTGCCGGTTTTTCCGAGCGCGTCGTACACACCACTGTGCAGCATGCGAGGCGTCGCATTGCCGTCCGCTGCGGAGGGCCAAGCCGCTTCACCGGGAAATTTTGTCAGATCTGGCCATGCCTCGCCGACCCAACAAGCGGTGGTTGTTTGCATGGCGAGTTCACGGGCTCGGGCCATCTGTTGGGTGAGCGGCACAAAGGCCGGCGAGAGCGGCAAGTCACCCCAAGAGCGGTCGGCACTGGCATTGAGCCAGAGTACCCGCCCATTGCCATGGAGCACCTCGACCAATAAGGGGAATTCGCCGGCGAGGGTGGCGAGCACTTTTCCTGCGGCCACAGGAATGCAGCGCCTGACGGTTTTCTGGGGAAGCGGAGGAAATGGCGTTTGTTCGCTCCACAGCCCGTCGAACAGCGGATGGCTGGGCACCAGCAAGCGGGTGGCCATCCGACCAGCAGGCAGGCTGATTTCTTCGCCTGCGCTCACTGGCCAAGCCTTGGGCAATGGGTCAGGTGGCGAGGCGGCGCTGACGACCACCGTGCCGCCCGCTTCCGCAAATGCCAGCGCTTTCTCCCATGAGCCGGCACCCGCCACGGCTCCGCCAGTAAACCACACCGTATCCACGCCCTCGGTCGCTTGTGCGCTCCAGGCATCGGCGGCAATCGTCTGTGCTTTGCCGGCCCCTCCCGCTTCCAGGGATTTCGCCAGAAAAAATGATTCCCGCATGCCGCCGCCCATGCCGCCATTGCGATCGACGATCAGCGCATGGAAGACGTGCCGCATCGGTAGGGCGAAGTACCAGTGGTCGTCACAGGCGAGCGAGTCCCCTGCCAGCGCGACCTCGCCGGTGAGCACCGGAGTGTCCTGCATCGGAACCGGTATGGCGAGAGGCACCTCCAGTGAGCCGCCGGCTGCCAGCGTCACCGGCTTGCGCAACACCGTCTGGTTGGCGAGTCGGCATTCCAGCAAATCATTCACCGCCGCGTCGCCGTGGTTCACGAGTCTGGCGACGCCGGTGAGCAATGTGCCTGCGCGCAGTGCCCGTTCGTCCCATTCGACGGCGGCGACGCTGATGTTCGAAGGGCGCATTTGATCGGGTGCCAGCAGGACCAGGCTCGTGCGGCTGCGTTGCCAGTCCCGCCGGAAAAATCCCTCAGCGGGCCAGTCCCAAGCGGCTGGCTGGTTGTCCGTGATGACCAGCAATTCCTTGCGGTTGAGGCCGCGGGTGGCCGCCCATTCGCGTGCCGCGGTGAAAACCGGGGCGAGGCTCGATGAGCCCTCCGACGGAGTAATGGCCTCCAACATCCTGATCACCTGGCTGCGATCGGTGATGGGCACTGGCACCACCGGATCCAATTGGTCCGTTAGGACCCACAGCGCCACTGCGTCAGTGGTATCGAGCCCTCTGATCCACTCGCGGGCCAATTGTTTGGCCGCATCAAGGCGGCTGCCATCGGGCCCGCGCCAGGCCATGCTGGCGGTGGCGTCGATGACCACCACTGCTTCCACCTTGCGTCCCGCGCCCAACCAGTTGCTTGTCGAGCGAAGGACCGGGCGGGCAAAGGCGAGTGCCAGCATAGCCACCAACAGCAGGCGTAGCAGCAGCAGGCCAAGGTCCTCGACGCGTGCCTGCCGCTTCATGCGGGCCGCTGCCATCTTCAAATAGCGCAGTGACGGAAATTCCACAGGTGTCTGTCGCCGCTTGCGCCTCAAGTGCAGCCACAACGGCAGCGCCAGAGCGGCACTACAGGCTAACAGAAATGGCGAGAGCAAGCCCATGGTCGGGAGTCAGGGAACAGGAGACAGGGGATTGGGGATTGGGGATTGGGGATTG
>CAIKHZ010000078.1 GCA_903827375.1 Akkermansiaceae bacterium | reverse complement strand
TCCAAATTCGCCTCACTGGCCGCTGTCCGCGACGCGGTGGTGCCGGTTCTGGCCCGCCACGGGGTGGCAATGACCCAGACCTACGATCTGCGCGACGGGGCGCAGGTGCTGTTGACCACGCTCTACAAGGGCGGGGAAACCATTGTGTCAGCCGTGCCGCTGCCCGCCTATCAGCAGAGCCAGCAGTGGGCATCCGCCACCACCTACATCCGCCGGGTCAGTTTAATGGCGATTGCCGGCGTCTGCGGTGACGAGGATGACGACGCCGAGGAAGCCGTGCAGGTCGTCCGTAAAGCCCCCCAGAGCGCCGCACCGCACGGGTTTGACTCTTGGTGGGCCGACATGGGCGCAGTGGCGCAGGAAGGCTCTGAAGCGCTCAAAAGCGCATGGATGGCCGCTCCGGTCGACTACCGCAGCCATGTGCAGTCGGTTTATACCGCTCAGTGGGACACAATGAAGAAGTTAAGCGCCAAGGCGGCCTCATGAAGGCTGTCATTGTTGAGTGCGAACAGCGCACCCCGGAATGGTTCGCTGCCCGTGCCGGCCGTCTGACCGGCTCGGTGGCGGGCGACATCCTTGGCAAACTACGCTCGGGCGGTGAACCTGCCGCCCGACGCGACTTGCGCGTCCAGCTCGCCGTTGAGACGCTGACCGGCACTCCAATGGAGCAAACGGGGTTTACCAGTGCTGCGATGCAGCGGGGGATCGACGTCGAGCCGATCGCCCGAGGTGCCTACGAGGCTCGAACCGGCAATATCGTCCGCACCACGGGTTTCGTGATCCGCGAGGATCTGGCGGTGGGTTGCTCGCTGGACGGGGACATTCGGCAGTTTGAGGGTATTTTGGAAATCAAATGCCCAAAATCCGCCACCCACTGCGGCTACCTGAAAGAACAGCGGCTGCCGCCGGACTATCTGGCACAGGTGACGCACAACCTGTGGGTGTCTGGCGCTCAGTGGTGTGACTTTGTGAGCTGGGATGACCGGATGCCGCCGGGACTCGAATACTTCTGCGTCCGGGTGGTGCGGGACAACGCAGCCATAGCGGCCTATGAAGTTGAAGTGCGCAAGTTTCTGACCGAAGTGGAATCAGAGGTGGGCTTTTTGCGAAGCTTGCAGAAGCGCCATGAGTGAAATCACGCAGGACCGCATGGAGGCAGCGTTGCATTATCTAGGAGAAACCGACGCTGTTTTTTCGCTTGAAAAGGCCGATCTGGAGCGGTCGGAGATCAGCCGCAAACGTGTCCGCGCTCGGGTGTTTCTGACCGAGGTGGGTACGGTTGCGGAGCGCCAAGCAAAGGCGGAGATCCATGAGGACGCAGTGACAGCGGACGACCGGTACATTGGTTGCATTGAAAGCTTCGAGACGCTCAAAGCCCGCCGTCAACGCGCTGAAATCGTGATTGAGGTGTGGCGGTCAATTAACGCGAACAGGAGAAAGTAACGTGTACGACTACGAAAAACGCGTAGCGCAACAAAAACGCTATGAACGAACGTTGGATATAATCATCTGGTGCGCCATGCTGGGCGTCGTTGGCTGGATTGTTTGGCGGTGGTTCTGATGAACACACTTACTGAATTAGAAGCCGAACGGGTTAGATTTCGCGAGCATCAGGAAGCGTGGCGTCTGAAC
>CAIKHZ010000077.1 GCA_903827375.1 Akkermansiaceae bacterium | reverse complement strand
CACCCGCCACCGCCGCCAAAATCACCTATCTCAAAGAAATGATCTGGAACCAGAACGACCTGGTTTTCGGCAAGAACGGCATCGCCGCGCTCACGTTCTGCGACGTGCCGATTTTGCCCGTCAAACCAACCCACTGAGGATCGCGCAAACACATCAAAACAAATCTGATTGAGAATGGCGAGATGCCGCAGCTCTACCCGGTGTTCCCCTTTGGGCTCTACGGCGTGGGCAAGCCGGACCTTGAAATAGCGCGAAACACGTGGGCTGCGGAGCGAAATGGTACCGGCGGGAATGCTTTCTGCTGGTGGCAGGGCAACATCTGGGCCGCCAGACTCGGACTGACCGAGGAGGCCCGCCGCTATGCCCTCAGCAAGCTCCGTTTCCCGCTCGACTACGCCTGCCCCAAGGGCGGGTGGTACCGGGGCGACAAGCCGGCGCGTACGCGCTTCCCCACGATGTATGACGGAGGCGGCGGCGTGGGCGGAACGGGTCCGGACGAAATCCCCGACATGGACCACGGCGGCAGCGCCATGGTCGGCCTGCAGGATATGTTGTTGCAGACGGACGGCAAGCGCCTCCTGCTCCTGCCGGCCTGGCCAGCCGACTGGGATGTGGATTTCAAACTGCATGCCCCAGAGCATACCACCGTGGAAGGAAAGGTGCGCGGCGGCAAGCTGGTGAATCTGCTAGTAACCCCTGTCCAGCGGCGGGCTGACGTGGAGGTGCTGGCGCCATACCGCGAGCAAGGGGGCAGGCCTTAGCCCAGAGCGATCCGCCTCAGCGGTGACCTGTCACGCTATTGAAGCAAACGAGAAAAGGAGAATATTGCAATGACCAGACAATTCATCATGTTATGTGGGACTCTAACGTCAGCGTGACGCCTTAGCAGTGAATTCAGTTCTAAATGAGGTTTCCCTCCTTAGAAGAGTTTACCCCCCCGCCTCCGAAAAACCGAATTCCTATCAGTTCCAATATGGCGGGAGGGGGCCCGGAGACGGTGGAAGGGGTTTACAAGGCCGGCAAACTCAAGCAGCTGAAGGCCACTCCGGAATCACGAATGAAAGATTTAGTGAGAGTGAATGAGTACTTACGGTGACCTCTGGCCCAATTGCAGTCCGTATTCGGGCGAGATGTTACGGCGGCTTGGGGAATCCATCAAGAGTATCGATGAGAAATGAAACACAAAGGAGATAGACAGAAACAAAAGCCGAGCGCGATGCCTGCATGAAGTGGTTTCGCGAGGCTCACTTCGGGATGATTTGCTGGGGCATTTTCTCAAAACAGCCATTTCGCACGGAGTCCTAATGATTTCATAACAAACAAAGAAAATATTTGACTATGGCTAAAACAGGAAATGCAATCCTTAAAATGTGTGCGGTGCTGGTTGCCGGCGCTGAGATTGGACGGGCTGAGCCCCCAAAGCAGCAGCAGGCCGATTCGCTAGACAATTACAACGTCGTTTGGGCTACACCCAGCGAAAATGCGCATGGCTCGATGCCCTTGGGCAATGGGGATGTTGGCATCAATGCGTGGGTGGAAGCAACCGGTGATCTGATCTTCTATGTCAGCAAGACAGACGCATGGGACGAGAATGCCGGCCTGTGCAAGATCGGTCGGGTTCGCGTAAAATTCGATCCGCCGCTGACACCGAAGGATGGTTTCCGGCAGGAATTAAAACTCCGCGACGGAGTGATTGAAATATCATCCAAGATTCAAAATCAACCCTCCAAGATTTCCTTGTGGTTGGATGCCAATCAACCGCTGGTTCGGATTGATGCGGAATCAGCCGTGCCGGTCGCTTGCCGGGCTGAAGTTGAGTTGTGGCGGCTTCGGGAGCGCCCTTTGGATCCGACGGGGGAATACGGATACGGGGACGGCAAGAACCCGCTGGCACAGTCGTATAAGCTGACGGTTCTGCCGGATGTTGTTGCAGCATCCGCCCAACCACAGGTGGTATGGTATCACCGCAACACGCGCTCCCTTTACCCCGTGTGCTTGGAAGTCCAACACCTTGAGGCTCTCAAGGGCAAGTTCACCGATCCCCTCCTCAATCATACGTTTGGCGCCAGCTTGCGTGGCGTTGACATGGTTGCCGATGGCCCCAAAGCCCTAAGATCTAGCAAATCCGCAAAACGCCACCAACTGTCTGTGTGTGTGCTGGCGGAGCGGGCCGAGACGCCTGACGTCTGGCAGAAGGACCTCGAGCGTGTCGAGAAGACCGCGTTGCAGGTGAGTGCTGAACAGTCGCGCCTAACCACATCGAAGTGGTGGCAATCATTTTGGAATCGAAGCTGGGTATTTGCCGAGGAGGATGCCGGCGCAGGAATTCCGGTCAATGCGCTTCCCGTGACCCTCGGCGCAGATTCGAAGGGGGAAACCCGCTTCCGCGGCGAAATTGCAGCGGCTGCAATGCATGACCGGGCGCTGACCCCAGCGGAACTGCTAGACCGCAAGCAGCCGACCCAGCCACTTGCAATTCCTCAAGAGATCGCGCCCTCCAAGAGGACTTGGCCGAAAGGTCTCACCATGGAAGCCTGGGTCAAGCCTGGTCCCGGTGAAAGCGGACGCATCTTCGACAAATGCACACCTGGCCACGCTGACGGATTCCTCTTGGATACCAACGGATCGTCGCTGCGTTTGATTATCGGCCCGGAGAGCTTATTGGCTAACAATTGCCTGAAACCCGGCCAGTGGCAGCACGTTGCCGTGACGCTCGACCGGCCAAATTCCGGCGGGTGGATCATCTATGTGGATGGCAAGGTCGTCGCCAAGCGCGATACCGGAACAGCCCCGCCCTCGGAGGTGACGAATGGCTATGTGTTGCAGCGCTTTATGAATGCCTGCTCTGGCCGCGGCGCCTCGCCCATCAAATTCAACGGCTCTATCTTCACCGTCGAAAAATCCCCCGGCGCACCTAGCGAAACACCCGACGGGGATCCGGATTGGCGCTGCTGGAGCGGCAGCTATTGGTTCCAGAACACACGCCTATCCTACTGGCCTATGCTCGCCAGCGGCGATTTCGAGATGATGGACCCGTGGTTCCGCATGTACCTCAACGCCCTCCCCTTGAGCAAAGCCCGCATGCAGGCATATTACAAATTTGACAACGCCGCTTCATTCCAGGAAACTATGAATTTTTGGGGAATGCCTAACAATAGAGATTGGGGTTGGGGAAGCGCCGGACCCGAACCGGGCAATGCCTGCATCGGCCACTACTTTTGCGGTGGCATGGAGCTAACCGCTTTCATGCTGGATCGCTATGACTTTACTCAAGACGACAATTTCGCCCGCAACACGCTGGTGCCGTTAGCCGATCCGATCATCGCCTTTTTCGACCAATACTGGCCGAAACGTGATGCTAACGGCAAGATCATCGTCTATCCCGCCCAAGCATTGGAGGCCACAATGACGCCTAATCCCATGCCGGATATCGCCGGGCTGCGCTTCATTCTACCACGACTGATAGCCCTGCCACAGAGCACCACCAGCGAGGCGCAGCGGACGCGCTGGGCGCGGATTCTGAAGGAAATGCCCCCGCTGCCTGTCGCCGAAGTGGATGGAGTGAAGCTGCTGCTCGCCTCAGACAAAGGGTCAGTCAAGGCCTCCGAGAATCCAGAGCTCTACGCCGTGTTTCCCTACCGTCTCTTTGATGTGGGCAAGCCAGACCTCGAGATGGCCCGCGCGACATACAACAAGCGGTTCTCCCGCATCAACTTCGGCTGGTGCCAGGACAGCATCCAGGCTGCCTGTCTCGGCCTCGGTGATGAGGCGGGCCGGCAGGTGGCCATGCGTGCTAGGATCAACCGGGCCTATCGGTTTCCGGCGATGTGGTCGGGCTTTGACTGGATCCCGGATCAGGACCACGGCTGCAACATTCTGACGACTCTACAATGCATGCTGCTCCAATCCGACGGGCAGAAGATATATCTCCTGCCGGCCTGGCCCAAGAACTGGGACGTCTCGTTCAAACTTCACGCACCGCTCAACACGACTGTGGAAGGCAAGATCAAGGCGGGCAAACTCGAACAACTTATTGTAACCCCCGAATCGCGCCGGAAGGATGTCGTGAATATGATGGAGCCATGAACCCTATGAATAAGATAAGAACTGGAATGTTAATGACGTGCGCGGCGCTGGCTGCGAGCGTTGCCATTGGACGGAGCGAACCCAAACCCCAGACGCAGCTTAATACACTGGATAGTTTCAATGTCGTATGGAACACGCCTAGCGAGAACGCTCAGGGCTCGATGCCTCTGGGCAATGGCGATGTAGGCATCAACGCATGGATCGAGGCTAACGGAGACCTGATCTTCTACGTCAGCAAGACCGACGCCTGGAATGAGGACTCACGCCTGTGCAAAATCGGCCGTATCCGCGTGAAATTTGATCCTCCGCTTTCACCGAAGGACAGCTTTCGACAGGAGCTCAAACTGCGCGACGGAGTCATCGAGATCACATCAAAGATCAAAAATCAACCCGCCACAATTCGGTTATGGTTAGATGCCGACAAGCCAGTTGTTCGGATGGAATCGTTAGCATCTGAGCCGGTGAGTTGCCGCGCGGAACTGGAACTGTGGCGCCTGCACGAATTGCCCGTGAGTGACATCGACGAATACAGCCACGGCGACGGCAAAAACCCGCTGGCACAGTCCTACAACCTCAAGACACTGCTGGATGTGGTGGTGCCCAATGCCGGGCCGCGCCTGGTCTGGTATCATCGCAACACCCGATCGGTTTATCCGGTTTGTTTGGAAGTCCAACATCTAGAGGCGCTCAAAGGCAAGTTCACCGATCCCCTGCTCAATCACACTTTCGGGGCCAGCCTGCGCGGCTTGGACATGGTTCCAGACGGCGGCAAGGCGCTCAAATCGACCAAGCCGGCCAAGCTGCATCAATTAGCGGTGTGCGTGCTAGCGGAACGCACGGAAACCGCCGAGGCGTGGCAGAAGGACCTTGGAAAATTGGAGGCCCTTGCCTTTCAGAGTGAGTTCCACAAGACTCAAGCGGAAGCCGCAAAGTGGTGGCAAGCGTTCTGGGACCGGAGCTGGGTGTTTGTCGGGGCGCCGGCTGGGGCAGCCACTACCGAGGCGGCAGCAAAACTCGTCGGGGCACCATCACCGCCGCAGGATCTGACGCAGGGCTACGTTTTGCAGAGATTCATGAACGCCTGCTCCGGACGCGGTGCTTCGCCGATCAAATTCAACGGCTCAATCTTCACCGTGGAAAAACAGCCAGGCACCTCAGCAGACACGCCGGACGGAAATCCTGACTGGCGCTGCTGGGGCGGCCCCTACTGGTTTCAAAACACACGACTGAGTTATTGGCCGATGCTGGCCAGCGGAGATTTCGAAATGATGGACCCGTGGTTCCACATGTATCTCGAGGCCCTGCCACTCAGCAAGGCTCGCATGCAAACGTACTATAAGTTTGAAGCAGCCGCTTCATTCCAGGAAACCATGCATTTCTGGGGGATGCCGGATAACAGGGACTGGGGCTGGGGCAACGCCGGGCCCGAGCCAGGAAACGTCTGCATCCACCAGTATTGGAGCGGTGGCTTGGAGTTGACGGCATTCATGTTAGATAGATACGATTTCATCCAGGACGAGACCTTCGCCCGCAACACGCTGGTGCCACTGGCCGATCCGATCATCGCCTTCTTTGACCAATTCTGGAAGAAGCGCGACGCCAACGGAAAAATCATTGTGGATCCAGCCCAGGCGCTCGAAGCCTTGCCGTGGACGATCAACCCGATGCCGGAGATTGCGGGCTTGCGCTTTATCCTGCCGCGTCTGCTCGCCCTGCCGAAGAATGTCACCAGCGAGGCGATGCGATCGCGCTGGACGCGGATCCTCAATGATTTACCGCCGCTACCTGTCGCCGAGGTGGACGGCGTGAAACTCCTGCGGCCCTCCGGCAGTTTCAAGGGTGGCAACTATTCCGAGAACCCCGAGTTATATGCCGTGTTTCCCTACCGCCTCTTCGCCGTAGGCAAGCCCGACCTCGATATGGCCCGCGCCACCTACGCCAAACGCGTCAACCGCACAAACTACGGATGGTGCCAGGACAGCATCCAGGCCGCCTGCCTCGGTCTCGGCGATGAGGCCGGACGGCAAGTGGTTGGGCGCGTCACGAGCCACAAAGCCTATCGATTTCCGGCGATGTGGTCGGGCTTTGACTGGATCCCGGATCAGGACCAAGGCTGCAACATCCTGACGACTCTGCAATGGATGTTACTCCAATCCGACGAACGGAAGATATACGTCCTGCCGGCCTGGCCGAAGAATTGGGACGTCTCGTTCAAACTTCACGCACCGCTCAACACGACAGTGGAAGGGGTTTACAAGGCTGGAAAGATGCAGCAATTCAAGGTCACACCTGAATCACGGCTCAAGGATGTTGTGAACATGGCCCAATAAGTATAGGAACGCATCAGTGACAAACCCATGAGCCAAGCACAGAAATATATGAATCTTGTGTCGATCCAAAAGACGATGGTCTTGATCACAATAGCCCCCTGCTTGGGGGCGGGATCCTTGTTAGCGGTTGATTCGGGCGAAAATGACCAATCAAGGGATGGTGCCGTAAAAACCCGATCGTTCAATGTCCTAAAATACGGAGCGGTGGCTGACGACAAGACGGATAACACAGCCGCATTTTCGGCATGTCTGAAGGCACTGATCGATGCCGGAGGTGGACAAATGTATCTGCCCGACGGCGTCTATCGTGGCGGAATCGTCATTCCCCCGGTATCGAAACCGAGTTGGATCACTGTGGAAATCACAGGTGAAAGCGAACCTGCACCGGTGTTTGGAACAATTGGCTCATTCCCACTGCTGAATAACGGCACGATTGTGAAGTGCCTGTCGAATTCAGGCCCAGCAGTCATCTCAGCCAGCAGTTCGCCCAATTCCCTGTACGCGGGATTTTCGGCGGTATATGTGATTATCAAGAATCTGGATGTCAGAACCTATGACGATCCAGGCATAGGCGGTATCGACCTCCAATACGCCGTTCAATGCAAATTGGAGAACGTGTTCATCAACACCGGCGTGTATAGCGTGCAAGCCTCCAAACCCACCCATGACACCAGCGGACTCGTCACTCCGGCGTGCAATAATGCTGCATTAACGATCCTGCGCAACGTGGTCGTGACTGGTTATCACTCCGGTATTGTGGTCAATGAGCACACCGATGGGGACAACATCGTGGTGGCATCGAACATCAACGGTTTGGAGTTTCAAGGAGCCTATCACGCATCCCGCTTTGGCCGGGTTGGAACATACCGCAACACCCATCACATTGCCGTTTCTGGCAAGCATGGGTTTTCTATCGGGCAGATGAACACCGAACAGCCAGGCCCGGGACAGACGGACGCCCACAACATCTGGCAGACGCTCGTCAGCGATATTGACGACCCGAAGAATCTAGGTATTGCAGATATCAACTACTGGGTCGTGGAGGGCAATGTGGGTGTTGTCGAGAAGTTTACGCGCAACGGAGGCGCTTCAATTCAGGCCCGCAGAATCGGATCCGCGGCGACGAGAACCAAGAAGCCCGCCGAATAGGGACGATTCTTCGCACAGTTGATTTCAACAGATGAATACAAGCACCTATTTCGGAATTGTCGCGCTTTGCCTTGCTTTGGGTTCCATCGACCGGGCCGAGGAAGCAAGCGGCTTTGTGGCCCGAACCTATAACGACGGCAAAGGGGCTTCACTTCCCTACCCCTTGTTCATTCCCGTTGGCTACGATGCATCCAAGCCGTATCCATTGGTTCGCCTGGCTTATGCAGACTCAAGCCTCTTGCCATGGCTGTTCGCGGTTGATGGACGCGCGACGGAAGTCGGCACCCGCGCACAAGTTCAACAATGGAATCTGTTTGAGACAACCTTTGAAACAGCCAAGCCATACACCAACCCATTTGCTGATGTCGAGGTGGATGTCATCTTCAAGCAAGGCGAAAACCAGTGGAAGGTCCCAGCTTTTTGGGCGGGCGGCGGCATCTGGAAAGTCCGATTTGCACCGCCGGTGCAAGGCGATTTCACCTATCGGGTCGAATGCTCGGACAAGGCGAATCCGGATCTGAACGGGCAGGAGCAGACTCTATCAGTCGGGGCCTACACCGGTGAAAATCCCTTGCTGAAGCACGGTTTTGTAAAGGCGACCGAAGGCAAGAGATATTTCGAGCATGCCGACGGCACGCCGTTCTTCTGGTTGGGTGATACGTGGTGGAAGTGCCTGTGCAAGCGCATGACCTGGGAAGGATTTCAAGAACTAACGGCGGATCGCAAGGCCAAGGGCTTCTCAGTGGTACAGGTGATCTGCGGACCTTACCCAGACGAGAACTTCTTCGCTCCAAGCTGGGAAAATGAAGGGGGGATGCCATACTTGGCGAAGGATATGAGTGTGCTCAACCCGAAGTATTTCGAGTATGCAGACAGAAGGCTCAAACATCTTGTGGATTCTGGCATTGTTCCGGCAATAGTAGGAGCCTGGGGCCGCGGTGACTGCAATAGCATGGATGCTTTCGGGGCTGTGAATATCAAACGGCACTGGCGCTACTTGATCGCTCGCTATGGTGCCTACCCAGTGACTTGGATTCTAGCGGGCGAGATCGCGGATGAAACCAAGTGGGGGCAAGGGCCATGGGCTGAGATCGCCCGATACGTCAGGAATATGGATCCTTACAAACATCCTCTAACGTGCCACACTGGGAATGGGCGGCGTGGCTCAGATGGCGATACCTGCCTGATTGACTTTGATATGGTCGGAGGAAATCACGATGAGGGCCAAGCCATTGCAAACGGGACGCTTGCCATTGTCACTTCAGCCTGCTCGAAAAAGCCCGCCATGCCGGTGCTGGTCGGAGAATCGTGCTATGAGGGGCACATGCAGCAGGGGTTCGGGACGGTCCAGCGCCATGTCTTCTGGCGGAATATCCTGAGCGGCGCGGCCGGGCATACATACGGCGCGGCAGGAATCTGGCATGCAGGCGTTGATGGCGATCACGGGAACTGGGGCGCATGGGACCGCCAACCCTACGACTGGACAACTTGGAAGGCAGGTATGAACTATCCCGGATCAACCGAACTCGGACTTGCCAAGAAACTGCTAGATAACTACCCGTGGTGGCGTTTTGAGCCGCATCCCGAATGGGCACCAGGCTGTTTTTGCGCTGGCATTCCGGGCAATCTTCGAATTCTCTATCTGCCACGGCGCAACATCTATAACTGGGACGGCCCGGAAGTGAAAAATCTTGAGCCGGATGTCAATTGGCATGTTTACTACTTTGATCCTGCCACCGGCAGGAAGTTCGACCAAGGTGTACTCAAGTCCACAGCGAAAACAGGCGACCCCACCGCGAGTCCGGTCAGTTTCAAAAAGAACGTACCATCCCCGCAGGATTGGGTGCTGGTGCTTGAACGAGTGAAGTGAAATCTGAATAGACAACAACGAAAATGAATCAAATTAGCAGCACATATAGATTATCCATCCGTGCCGCCATTCCAGTTGGACTTCTTTTTGGAGGTCTGCATCCGGCGGCGGCAGATGTTCGGCTGCCCCATCTCCTCAGCGATAACATGGTGCTCCAGCGCGAGATGCCTATCCCGATCTGGGGTTGGGCCAATCCCAATGAGAAAGTGACTGTCAGTCTTGGGAATTCGTCAGCTTCCGCAACCACCGGTGCCAATGGCCAATGGCTGGTGAAGCTGCCCAAATTGCCGACGGGTGGCCCCTATCAACTAACAGTGGCCGGGGTGAACACGCTCACCCTCAGCAACGTGATGATTGGCGAAGTTTGGCTATGCTCCGGTCAGTCTAACATGGAAAAGCCAATCGGCATTCATCCTGGCCAACAACCCTGTCCCAATTATGAAAAGGAGATTGCTGCGGCCGACTACCCACAGATCCGCTTGATGGAAGTACCTCCAGAGACCCCCCGGACACCCGGCGATGACGTCGCCGGTGCCAAATGGCTGGTTTGCACACCACAGAACATTGTGGTGAAACGCGGCGGCGGGCACGGCTATTCCGCCTGCGCCTATTTCTTCGGCCGCGAACTTCACAAGGAACTCAAAGTCCCCATCGGCCTGATCGCCGCAAGCGTCAGCGGCTGCCCGTGTGAGCCGTTCACACCGCCCTCCGGTGAGCGCTGGCTTGGCATGATCCGCCCACTCATACCTTTCGCCATCCGGGGGGTGATCTGGTATCAAGGGGAATCTAATCTAGCAGACGGAATGAAGTATCACGACAAGATGAAATCCCTCATCACCGACTGGCGAAATGCCTGGTCACAAGGCGAATTTCCCTTCCTCTTCGTCCAGGTTGCGCTGTCCAAATACACCGACGATGTCGAAATGGCTCCACGCCTGTGGGAGGCTCAGACAGCCACGCTGGATGTCTCCAATACCGGCATGGCCGTCACCCATGATATCAGCAGCTATCCCGACTGCCATGCGACTAACAAGCAGGAGCTTGGGCGCCGACTCGCCCTTTGGGCCCTAGCCAAAACCTACGGCAAATCTAACATCACCTATTCCGGGCCCATCTACAAATCCATGGCCGTCGCAGCTGGCTCGGGACCAACCAAGATCCGGATTCAATTCGACTACACCGGCGGCGGCCTGGCCAGCCGGGATGGCAAGCCGCTGGATCATTTCACCATTGCAGGAGAGGACAAGAAATTCGTGGAGGCCAAAGCCGAGATCGACGGCAACAGCGTGCTCGTATGGGCCGACGCCGTGGCCAAGCCGACTGCCGTTAGGTTCGGCTGGCGGCAGGATGCTGACCCTAACCTGATGAACAAAGAGGGCCTGCCCGCGCCTTGCTTCCGCACTGACACATGGGAGAAATAGCCATGACTCTATTCATTACACTAACGCCTTGAAATTCATGCATTCAGCCGATGCCAATGCGCAGTTGTGGAGTTCTCCCGTGACGGTGGCAATGCAAATCAGCAGCTATCTCTCCCTAGCAGAAGTCAATGAACCAGATATCGGAGGGCCCATGTGGCAGGGAACATTGCAGCAGTATTTGGATCTGTACCGCGTTTCCGTTACTGCTATCAAGGATTACAATCCGGAGCTCAAGGTCAGCGGTCAGGTGTGCAGCTGTGGCGGACAATATGCCAAGTCATTACTGGCCTATTGTCGCGAACAGAAGCTGCCCATGGATTTCTTCTCCTGGCACTGTTACTCGAATTCGCCAGGGGGATTGAGTCGGGAAGCCCGGTCGGCGCGGTCGCTTCTGGACGCAAACGGCTTTACAAATGCCGCAAGCATGTGCACCGAATGGCGGCCGATGCTTGCGGGCTTTGGCGAGGTCGCCTGGTCGCCGAATCAGCCGTCAGGGAGTGTTCGTGCGGCGTTTGACCGGAACCGGAATCATGAGGCGGCCGCCTTTGCGGCATCGGCCCTGATGCAGGCGCAGGATGCGCCGCTGGACATGGCGCATTTCTATACGGCAGACAGTTCACCGTGGAGCATGTTTGACGAGTATGGCGTTCCGGGAAAGGTGTTTTTTCGCCTTCAAGGCGTTCCATCAATTGTTGCAGACGCCCAATCGGGTGAGCGTCACCGGCCTGCCGGCTGCGGATGCGTTGACGCTTCTCGCCGGTCTTTCTGACGACAGGAAAACGGCCGCATTGTTAGTGAGTAATTTCCGATGGAACCAGAGCCGACACAGCCTTGTGCTGAAGAACCTTCCATGGACGGGCAAGTCCCACATGGAATCGTTGCTGATCGACGCAACCCATGAACTTCAGCCCACGGACAAGGTGGAGTTCGATCCCGAAGCCGCTACTATCAAGTTGAACCTACCAGAGTCCACCGTGCTGTTCATTCGCCTGACTCAGTCATGAAAGTCGTCAGAGATACGGTATGATCCGAACTCAGTGCTCGACCTCAAAAGCACCACGGGGTCGAGCAAACTCAAATGTTACCATGCGAGGACTGACCCCATCGGCCGAAGGGGTCACCGATGGGGTCAGTCCTCGCATGGTAACATTTCTTTGAAGCATTGCGCTTCTGCCCACAGACGACAGTTAGGGAATTCGACTTGCTCGCTCCGTTGTCGAAAGCGAGGTTGACCACTGAGTTCTGATGATCCTTACGGGGCAGCGTGATCGACCCCCAAGTGGTCGCTGCATTGGCATTCTTTGTCTTAGGATCTAGATCGCCCATCGGCAATCCTCTCGATCTATGAAGTCGGAGTATTCTTTGGGAGGTATAATGGCTTCGGCCTCCAACAAGGCCGCTGGCACATCCACCGGGCGCAGCTT
>CAIKHZ010000076.1 GCA_903827375.1 Akkermansiaceae bacterium | reverse complement strand
CAGTCCTCGCATGGTAACTTTTGTTAGATTCGTTGGACCGTCGCCCTGAGCCGACAGTTAGGGAATCCGACTTGTTCGCTCCGTTGTCGAAGGCGAGAACTAACACTGAGTTCTGCACGCTTTGTTCAGTGTTCTCGGTCCGGCTTGGAACTGTCTCGATGGTGTGGGAGGAGGTCCCAAGCGTGGTCATCGAGGCCATCTGGGTGAATGGGGGCCGCGCGGAAGAGCGACTCAAGGGCCGCCACCCGCTCGCGGATCATCGCGACGTAGGCGGACTGGCCATGATGGACAGTCGCCAATTCCGCCGCAGTTTTCAGAACATGTCGGCTGAAACGTCGGGCCGCCCGCTCCGCCGTGTAGGCCGGAAATCCTAACAGCCGAAACGCCCTTGCCCCGGCAGTTTGCTGTTGGAAGAAATCGCCGCGCATTCCATGGAGATACTCGAGGCGGCAATCGTTCAAGCGTTTCGTCAGCCACGTCGAGAGGCGCACCGGATCGCTATCGATCATGCTGTTGTAGCTGTTGGGTGTGGAAATGCGCAGGCCCACGCGGTCGCTGCCCCAGACGGCGGAGACGGCCTCGATGACTTCGAGGATGAGCCGGGAGCGATTTTCCAACGGGCTGCCATAGGGCCCGAGCGCTGGTTGGCTCCATCGCGGAGGAATTCATCCAACAGATATCCCTGCAAATACCACTCATCTCTCATGTTCATGCTCTGAGGTTATCCGCCCTTCCAATGGCTTCCGGGGCGGCGGCGGGAAACCAGTTGTCCGAGGTCCGGGCTGTAGGTCCCGTCTGTGCCATGGAACGTGCCGATCTCCGGCTCCCAGGAGCTTTCCGGAGCCATCCAGCGCAGGCCTATGGACGAACTCGTATTTGCAACGGGCGTGCCCTTGGCATCGAGGAAGATTGGTTTGCAGGCATCGTCGCAATCAAAGCGTTCGACCGCTTCGCCAGTGGCATTGGTGATAAGGGTGATGGACGAGCAAGTGCCAGGCTTGTGATGGCCGGGGCGGATCAAGGCGTTTTCCAAACCGCCGTGTGGATAGTAAATCGTGCCATTGCGGGTGGAGATGCACTGTTTCAGGCCGTTGGCGCAGACCAGAGTCATGTCAGGGCTGAGGACACCGCTGCCATCATCACTTAACTCCTGGATACAAACGCTGCCGTCATAGACGAAGCGGGAGGCAATGGATTGCAGACCGCCTCCATGGTGGATTTTGTGAATCATCACCCGGCCGAGCGGATCGTAGTCGTAGCTGGTGATGGGAGACCCGGTGGCGGTATCGTTTACGGCGACGAGTCGTCCATCGGCATCGTGGACGAAGGTGAGTGATCCGGTGGCTGTGGTCATGAGCGCGAGGTTGCCGTTGTCATCCCACACTAACGGACCACGGGGCCATGAGGTGTATTGACTCATTTGTTGGTCGCCGGGTGGCAGCTTGCTTATCTGGGTGTAAGTCCCGGGATTGTCCCCGCCAGTGGCGGTTAGACGGCGGCCTTCGAGGTCGAGGGTGTAGGTGACATGGCTCTCAACGATGATCTCACCATTGGCAACACTGCGGCGATTGGTGATGCAGTCGGTGACGCGGCCAAGGCGATCCAAGGTGAAGGATTTGGATCTGCCGGGTGCACCGGTGCCTGCGGCGAAGGCGGTTCGTTCGCGGATATCCCGTTGGTTAGAGTCGCGGCTCAGGATGGTGTCGCTGAGGAGGGTGGCTGCGGCATTGCTAACGGTGATGCGGACGCAGTCGTCGAAGGATGCGTCGTTAGCACCTGCTAGGGGGGCGTCCCCATCGCCGCGATAGCTGTAGTTGGTGACCACTCCGTTGCCATGGGTGCTTCGGCAAACCCGGTGGCCGAGGTGATCCAGTGTAACCACCGGTGGCGTAAGTGGCTTGCCACCACTCACGGCGTAGAGGGCAAGCAGCAGGCCGGTTGCGTCGCGGCTTTCGACAAACTGGCGGCCATCAGGATAAGTGATGCTGGTGCGTCCTCGATGGTTGAAAGTGCGGGAAACCGTTAATCCATTCTGTGTTTCGCTGGTGGGATTGCCACAGGAGTCGAAGGTGAAGCTCACGATAGAGGAATCCTGCCCGGCACTCACGCAGCGGCCGAGACCATCGTGGAGATAGGTGGTATCTGGGACAGGGGTTACGCCGGCAGCCGTGTTGGACCAAGCGCAAGATGTCGGGCGGCCATTCAGGTCGAAAGTGGTGGTGCGCAGGGATAAGTCCTGGCATATCCAAACATCGTTTCGCCCGAGCGAGTCGTAGCTCCACTCTTCATGGGTAGTGTCAGGATGATCGCAGCGGACCACGCGGCCAAGGGCGTCGTTGCTGAAGACGGTTCCATTTCCGTTAGAATTTGTGACACTGCGGCACTCGCCGCAGCGGACCAACGTGCTAGAGAGCACTTTGGCAGTTCCATCACCATTGACATCCGCTGATATCTGTATGCTGAACGGACCGGTGGGTGAGTCGCTATCATAGGTGGCGTGGACGATCAGCCCGCCGGGTTCGGTGACGGTCACGCAGCGGTCGAGTGAATCGAAGACGAAGGATGCGGTGTTGCCGGTGCCGTCAGTGGATTGGGTATTGCGGCCGAGCGGATCAATGGTTTGAGCGACAGTGAAAGTTTTGTTAGGCACGCCGACAACCCCAGAGATATCAGTGCGAGTGACCGATGTCACGTTGCCGCAGGCATCTAACGTTCGCACCGCCGCGCAGGTGCCGTCCTGGCAACGAATGAGGCGTCCGGCACTATCATATTCGCAGGAGAGCAGAAGATCGCCATTGCAGGTGACTGCCTGCACGAGTCCAGCGGGCGAGCGGTCCACCACGGTGACTTCGGTGGGATGGGTGGCGGAGTCGCCGGGGCTGAAGCGCTCGACGGTGAAGGTGTCGTTTAGGGTTTCCACGGTGAAGAAGGCGGCTCTCTCCACCAGCAGGCCGGAAGACTTGGAGTCGAAGCCATTGCTAGCTCTCCCGGCATACATTGGATTGGATTGCAGATCGGACATTTTGGCATTGTGTTTTGCCAGCAGCACATTGCCTTTGGCCCCGGGCACGTCATTGACCTGGCCATAAACGGAAGTGGTCACCGAGCCATCATTTCCATATTCAAAAATCGTCAGGTTATCCATCGGGTCGGTGGCGGAAGCGAGGCGATGGAAGCCATCATAAGTGAAGAGCATTTGCGGGCTGGAGACGCCGTCAGAGGCGAGCGTGGCGCTGCGGACACAGTCACCTAGCAGATCGTAATCGCATTCGGTGGTGACGGCGTTGGGATTGCCGGTGCCGCCGTCGATGCAATGGTGGAGCAGGCCGCGTTCGTCATAGGTGAAATCACAGGCGAGATCCGTCGCCTGGGCGCGGCAGGCGGCAGGGGTGCTGACGCGAACGATCTGGCCGGCATCATCGTAGGTGAGGTTGCAGATGGCATAACTTCCGAGTTCCTGCGGATTGGGGGTGAGGGCTCCGGGTGCGGGATTGACCGGGCGTTCTTCGTCCGCCACCTGAACGAGGCGGGCGCGATCGTCATAGACATAGAAAGTCGAGTAGGTGGGATTGGTGGCATTCGCGGTTCCATCCGGTGCGAGGTGGTCGAGGTCGCAGCGGGCGATGCGGCCGCCGGCGTCGATGGTGAAGTTCATCGAGATGCGTTGCGGCATGGCCGGGGATTGGACTTGTACGCATTGGTCGAGCGGATTGTAAGTGTAGAGCCAGTCGTTGCCGCGGGGGTCGGTCACGCTGGTGACACGTCCTAACGAGTCGTGCGCGACGCTGGTAGTTAGGTGGAGGCCGGTGCTATCGCAGACCAAGCTGCTGGGGAGACCGGTTGCGGCATCGTAGGTGCATTCGTCATGAAACGAGGCGTCCGGCCCGTTGAGCACGGTGGTGCCGGTGCACTGGCCGCGGGTATTGTATTGATAGAGCACGCCCTTGCCAGGCAGCGGGCTGAGGGCGCTGGTGCAGTTGCCATGTTCATCATAGCTCCACGAGGAAACCTGGCCGTGGGCACTGACCATGGATAGGCGGAAGTTCGAGCACAGCCAGGCTTTTTGTTTTTGACCGATCTTCCGCTCGCTATCATCGGCCATGCCATTGCAATCCTCATCTTCGCCTACGGCACACGCGGCGACGACGATTCCGGCGACGGCACCTCCGGTGATTCCGGCAATGCTGGATCTGTTCTGGAACGGCGTGTGGCGTCCGCCTTCCTCTTTCCTGAAAACCGTTGCCGCGGCCTGACGGCTGGCGGTGCTGATAGAAATGTTTCCCTTGATCATGCCGCCCTTTCTGACTTTGGCTAGATTGTCTGCCCGATGCTGCCCGCCTTTGACGCAGAGACCGCCGATTGGATTGCCCGGGCGGGCCAGCCCCAAGCCACCGGGATTCCTGCCGCCTTTGACGCAGAGGCCGCCGATTGGATTGCCCGGGCGGGCGGATTCCGGGTTGCCGAAACCCGGTTGGTAGGTGCAGGTCACGACACGTTCCTCGCCACTGGCGGAGCGCAGGGTTATCACGCGGGGATTGGCACGCTCGCGCACCGGGCAACCAGGTTGGAAGTCGCGATTATAGGTGACGAGTTCCTGGCTGCCGTCCGGATGGGTGATGCGCTTACACAGGCTGTCCGCATTGTAGTCACAGGTGGTTTCAAAATAGGGCGGATCGTTGGCACGCAAGGGTCCGGTGGGACGGTTGTCGGTGGACGTCACAGGAATTCCCGGCACGCAGAAGCCGGTGTATTCGCGGAGGCTAACAACGCGGTGCAGACGGTCGCAAACGGTTTCTGTTAGGCGGCCGATTTCATCGACTTCAAAGATCGTGTAGCCACCCACGGGCGAGCTGCCTGGCGGCAGGAGCTCGCGCCGGTTCAGGGTGACGTGGCCGGTCTTGTAACGGTTGTGGGAAACAAGGGTATCGTAGTCGAGTTGGAGCGGATCGCTTTGCGCCGAGTAGGCGAACGCTTCTAACAATCTTCCGGCACCATCGGTGATGCTGAGCAGATTGTGGTTGAGGTTGGGGTCGGAATTTCCTCAGAACTCAGTGTTCGACCTCAAAAGAGGCAATGTGTGGAGCAAGTTGGATTCCCTGAAACGCGAGCCGGGTTGAACGCTGGCTGCGGGTCAGGTTGAGGACGGTTGGTCGTCGAAGT
>CAIKHZ010000075.1 GCA_903827375.1 Akkermansiaceae bacterium | reverse complement strand
GAGTAAGTCGCTGTAATCCGTTGATTATCAATGCCTGAAATTTGAGGCTTTTCACTATTTTCAGATGAGTCATGCGGCGACTTACTCTCCAACTCTATCCGCCCACCCGGCGGTTGCTGCTCGCATGGTAACATTTGAGCTTACTCGACCCCGTGATGCTTTTGAGGTCGAACACTGAGTTCTGAGCTTGGCAATGACATCATCGTCCACACCCCGTTTTCCAATCCAGCGCAGGGCGAGGATGACCTGGGCACTTTTCGCTCAGATATGTGTGTGGTGATATCGGTAGTGATTCTCATTCCTCAGTCAAGGTTAGATCGGAGGCGGGCTTCGGGTAGGTCTTCTGTGCGACGTAGGACTTGGTCTCATCCACCATTTGCTGGGTGATGGTGAAATGGTATTTGGCGTAATCATCCATCGCAATTTGACCCACCCAGAAGAACCCCCACTTGTCAAAAAAATCAATCAGATTCAATTTTGCCACATCGCCGCAAATTTTCACAAACTCGAACTGGTTCTTGATCGATTCGTCGCCGGTGCCCGCATCCGGCCGTTTGCGCATTTCCTCCATCACGTCGGCATAGAAATCCGGCCTGCAGTTTTGGGAGAAATAGAGATGGAGTTGCCAAAATGGGACGAGGCGGTCGAACACATCGGGGACGGCGAGAAACGACTTCCTGGGATTCGCCTCGATAATATTTCTGCGTGCCGAGGCATAGTTCTTCTGTGCCTTGAGGCGGCTCTCATTTGTCATACGTGCCGTCCAGCAAGCCGACGGCCACGGTCTTGAGCAGATCGCTCTTTAAGCTCGCCAAATCCTGCATTTTCACCTCCGTCTTCAACTCACTGCAACTGCCATCGGTGAAGAACTTCATGTCGGCAGTCAGCGTTTCCACATCGTTGGAAGCACCGCGTGCAAGCAGCTGGCATAGCGTGTCTTTGCCGATAGGCGGCAGGGTGGCGTTTAGGTTGCAGCGGCTGAAGCACCTCGAAGATTTGGAATGGTGCCCGCCGGATGACATTGGGATTCTGTTTGCCGTCCCACTTTTCGGTGCGGCTGCTCAAGCCTCAGTTCACCTCCACCGGGACGTCGAGCAAGCGATAGAAGCGCAGTGCCGAAGCCGGCCATGCGTCCGCACCACTGGCCTCGACCTCCAGCGCAGCCTCCGGGGGCACGTTCTGAAGGAGGAGATGGACGCCGGCGATCGAGCCTCGAGCGGCGTCAAGACAGGCAGGTTCGGGCATGGCGACCTGCCGGACCGTCGAATCCGGATAGAGCGGTTCGATTTCATCGACGGTGGCCGGTTTGTCGTCCCGGTTGAAGATACCGATCCACCCGCTGTTAGGTTTACTGTCGCCGGAGGTTGTCCACACGTCGATTTTCCCATCGCGGTGTGCCAGTTGGCCGATCACGCCGTTCTGGTCGCAGCGCAAGATATCAGGATGGGTGAAAAGGCTCATGGAGAAAACATCCATGGTGTAAAGGACACCGCCGAGCATCAGGGGAGACGCCGCCATGGTCCGCTGCACCATGAACGTGCGCTTCTGGTCCTGCCTGAACTGGCAATCGCGGCCGCCATGATCGGTGACCGTCAGGCGGCCGAAACAAATCATATCCATATCCTCGATGCGAATGTTACGGTGGTACGGTTTCTCGGGATCCAATTTGGGAATGATCGGGCAGATGCTGATGATGCCTTCGCCGTATTCATACCAACTCGTCAGACAACTCGGATGAAACCGGTTGCCGCAGATTAACACGTCACTCACGGCACCGGATTCATACCAACCGTTAGCATCGCCGGCAATCAGGATCGCTTCTCCACTGGAGACAAAATCATTGTTCTCTATCACCACTTTGCCGGGAGTTGAAACCAACTGCCCCTCGCCCGGCAAGTGCCAAACATGGAATCTCGCGCGGTGAAGTCCGGAGCCCACGTCAGGTTCTCCAAGGCATCGCCCACCGCCAGAGCGGCAGGCACGGATGCAGCAAACTCGACCTCGAAGCGGTCGCGGCCGAGCTGCGTGTAAGACATTATCAACCCCTGTCCGAGGGTGGCCATCGTGGCATGATCGATAAATCCCACCTTCTCACCGGGGCGGCCCCAGGTCATGCCTGTGCTCATGGATTCCATGAACTTTGCCACCAAGTGAGTGGCGTCCTTGCGTTCGACAATCTGAGGCGGACTTCCACTGCTCAAAATCAAATTTAATGCCGGGTGCGAGTTCCTTCGGGCAAGGTTCGTTGATAAGGTTGAAATAGCAGATGTTGGTATAACCGTATTGCTGATCCGGAGTCCATTTACCCGCGTCCCAACCTATCCCTGACCCGGCCCACAGCATGGAAATCGGTGATGAGCCGAAGCCGCGAATCGGCGTCTGCCAAATACCGCGTTGTATGCAGCCTGAAAGTTCACGTTGATTTCGAGTAAAATTTCAAGTCCGACAAGCTGCTGGTGGGTGCTACGTCTTGCGTTCGAGCGAAGGCTCACGCCTCAGTTCGATTTTCCTCGCGCAAGCCGCCGATAAACAACAAACAGGCGGCGACACAGATGCAGGAATCCGCCACGTTGAAGGCCGGCCACCAACCACCGCTGGCAGGCACCAGCTTGTCATAAAACGGCAGTTTCACGTACAGGAAATCCACCACATAGCCGGCGGATAGACGGCTCCAAAATGACTCGCCGAGGTGCTCGTGAAGCAGGAAACCCTGAACTAATCGGTCGGTCAGGTTGCCCAAAATTCCGCACAGCAGCAGGGCCACCGCAATTTTGGACAGAATATGATGGAAGACGCCCTTGAGCCAGAACAGGCGGATCATCACCAGCGCCAGCAACGGCATGAACAAAAATACCACTGGAGCCCAGGCCGAGCCGTTGCCGAAGCCAAAGGCGACGCCCTGGTTGTGGATGCGAACCAGATGGAACACATCGGGGATGAGGCGGATGACGCGCTCCTGCTCGGACCATGGGGGCGGGAAACACGCCACCGTTAGAAACTTGGTCACCTGATCGAGGAGATAGAGCGGGAGGGTGAGGCAGAGGAGAAGGCGGGGGAAGGGCATGGGAAAAGAGTTGTCGGTTGTCGGGGTTGAGACAGAAGACTGCAAGACACAAGGCGCAAGAAAAGAGAAAGAAGTTAGCCGAAACGTCTCCACTCTTGCGTCTTGGAGTCTTGGGTCCTGCGTCTTTATTTGATCACATCCGCGCAGCGCTGGCAGAGGCCGATGGGAAGCAGGGGTTCGAGTTTTCGGCAGCGAGGGCAGAGGGCGTGATCGGTCTTGCGGGCACTGGCCTGCAACGTACCACTGCCCGCACCAGTGCCTAGAACCATTTCAGCAGCTTCCAAGGCAGCATCGCGGCTAAGCTTTGCCGTTAGTCCGGCGATGATAAAAAACTCAGTGGAAAACTCGCGGTCATTGAGCAGCGGCAACAGCGCGGCATCCTCATCAGGAAGAGTTAGAGAAATATCCGCCTCATTGTTGCGGGTGAATTCCTTGGCCTGAATGCATGCCTCGATGGCCGTCTGGATAACGTACTTGATTTCAAACAGGCGGGCGGCCTGATGGGACGCCGCAGTGGGTGCAAATTCCGGGTTGGGAGCGGGAAAGTCCTGCTCGTGAACGGATCCGGTGGTGAAAGCGGCATGCTCCCACGCCTCGTCGGCGGTGAAGGCGAGGATCGGCGCGAGCAGGCGGGCCACTGTGGTGAAAATCTCGTGCATCGCCACTTGTGAGGCACGGCGTCGCGGCGAGTCCAGCGCATCACAATACATGCGGTCCTTGGTGGCATCGATGTAGATGGCCGAGAGGTCGGTGGTACAAAACTGGTTGAGGGAGTTGAAGACCTTGCGGAATTCGTACGCTTGATAGGATTTGAGACACTCGGCGGTCACCTCGTGGAGGCGTTCGAGAATCCATCGATCCAGCAGTGTGTACTCAGGGTGAGCAGGCTGCCCGACGATGTAGCCGTCAAGATTACCTAACAAGATTCGCAAAGTATTGCGCAATCGCCGGTATGGCTCGGCGACTTGTTTGAAGAGGTCTTCGCTGAAGGGCACCTCGTTCTGCCAATCGACGCTGCTGACCCACAGGCGGACAATGTCGGCACCGTATTGGTTATAGAAATGCGCGGCATCAATCGGTTTGCCGGCTTTTTCGGCCTCCGACTTGGAGAGTTTTTTCTTATCCTTATCGACGACGAAGCCATGAGTCATGACCGTCTTGTAAGGGGCGATGCCACGATAGGCGACGCTAAGCATGAGCGAGCTTTGGAACCAGCCGCGATGCTGATCGGTGGCCTCGAGGTACAAGTCGCAAGGGACGTGCAATTGCGGATGCTTATCTAACACAGCGACGTGCGAGCAACCGGAGTCGATCCACACGTCGAGAGTGTCGTGGCATTTTTTAACGCCGGCGGGCAGGCCGAGGCGGGCGGCGAGTTCGGCATCACTGTGATCGAACCAGTAGTTAGTGCCCTCGGTTTCCACCAGATCGGCAACCTTGTGGGCCAGCTCAGCAGACAGTATGGCGCGGCCGTCGGCCTCGAAAAATACCGGCAGCGGCACACCCCATGTCCGCTGGCGCGAGATACACCAATCCGGGCGGCTCTCCACCGTGCTATAAATCCGGTTACGGCCCCAGCCCGGCAACCACTCGACCGCCTCGATTTGCGCCAGAGCCTCGCCGCGCAATGTTTCCAGCGAGATAAAGAATTGCTCGACGGCGCGGAAAATGACCGGCGTTTTCGAGCGCCAGCAATGTGGATAGGAATGGCGGATCGTCTCCTGGCCTAGCAGATTTACGCGTTCGGATAGAATCTCGATGATGCGAGCATTGGCCTTGAAGACATGTACGCCGACGAGTTCGGTGATGCCCACTTCGGCGGTGAACTTGCCTTCGTTGTCCACTGGCGAGAGTACGCCGAGGCCGTTGTTCTGGCCAGCCACGTAGTCGTCGGCACCGTGGCCGGGAGCGATGTGCACCGCGCCCGTGCCGGTGTCGGTGGTCACGAAGGTGGCGAGGATCACTTTGGAAACCCGGTCGAGAAACGGGTGCTGAGCCTCGAGGCCATCCAACTCGTGGCCTTTGAGCGATGCCAGAGTTTCAGTTAGAACAAAACCGGTTTTGGCGGAGAAATCGGCGACGAGTTCGTTAACGACGACGAGGGTTTCGCTGCGGCCGCAATTTTCAAAGCGACCGACAGTATAGGTAAATTCCGGGTTAAGGGCGATGCCGAGGTTGGCAGGCAGCGTCCACGGGGTAGTCGTCCAGATGACCATGCTGGCCTGCCCAGCAAGCGGGCCGCTGACAAGAGGAAACCGCACATAGACGGCGGGGCTGTCCTTGTCTTGGTACTCGATTTCAGCCTCGGCGAGGGCGGTTTGAGCGCCGTAGGACCATTGGACGGGCTTTTTCGATTGATAAATCGCGCCGTTTTCCACGAGTTTGGCGAAGACCCGCAGGATGCTCGCCTCGTAGCCGGGATTCATGGTTAGGTAGGGGTTTTCCCAATCTCCGAAAACCCCGAGACGGCGGAATGACGCACGCTGGATAGCAATGAACTTCTGCGCAAACTCACTGCAACGACGCCGGATCTCTCCGGGTTCCAGCCCTGCGGTTTCCCTCACCACCTTGAACTCGATAGGCAGCCCGTGGCAGTCCCAACCCGGGATGAACGGCGCCGTGAACCCCGCCATCGTCTTGGATTTAACCACCAAATCCTTGAGCACCTTGTTCAGCGCCGTGCCCATGTGCACGTCGCCATTGGCAAAAGGCGGACCATCGTGCAGGATGAATTCTGGAGCCTTCTCAGCGCGACGCCGGGCAATGATTTTTTCGTACAAGCCCTCGTTTTCCCAGCGCGCAAGACGTTTTGGTTCGTTTTCCACCAGATCCCCCCGCATCGGAAAGTTCGTCTGTGGAAGGGTCAGGGAGTCTTTGTAATTCGGGGCGGCGCTCATGAGGGGACGCGGACGCTAGCAAGCTCCAGCGACCCGGTCAACCACCGGAAACAGCGGATCTCGCCGTCGCCTCACCGGTATTCCACCACCTGCGTGCGCTCAAAGCGACTCTTGGGCACCAAAGCGTACTTGTCCTGAGCACTGCGATATCCAAGCGCGCAGGCCACCACCGTGCGGTAACCGCTGCCGGGCAAGCCCAGTATTTGGTCGTAGGCAGGCGGTGAAATCCCCTCCATCGGGCAGGCATCCACTGCCAGCAGCGCGGCGCTGGTCATTAACTGGCCCAACGCGATGTACGTCTGGCGGCTGGCCCAGGCAAATTTCTGCCCGTCATCCATGGCTGCGAGAAAACCGGTCATGCGGCCACGGTAGTCGGCCAAGCTAGCCTCAGGAACGCCTCGCACCTTGGCGATGTGGGCGATCCAATCATCGACTTGGGCAGCGGCGACGCTCTCCCGGGCGGCGATCACGACAAAATGGGATGCCTCGGTGACCTGTGGCTGGTTCCACGAAGCGGGCTGCAGTTCTGCCCGCAGCTCCGGGTCTTGCACGACGATGAATTTCCAGGGTTGAATGCCAAACGACGACGGAGCGAGCACCAGCGCATCGAGCAAGGCATCGAACACCTCCGGCGCAAGCTTCTTGCCAGTATCAAAACTCTTGGTTGCGTAGCGCCACCGCAGGGCGGCCATCAGGTCGGAAAGATCAATCGGATGCATCGCCGGCGAAGGTAGCGGCATTTCACGCGCCCGCAAGCCCGAATAGCGTATGAGCCAACACGCAGGGCGGGTTTCAAGCTGCTGAACGGGGGACTCGAACATCGAACATCGCCGCGTTCGGCGGTCAAGCCGGTGCCTTTGGAGTAGGATTCTCTACTTTTTATCTGTCACCTTGTAATGATCTTAATCGGCCATCTCGGCGTCCTTCGCAACTCAGCGTTTCGCTTCCATCAACTGCCCTCAGCGGCCAAGAATTGCCAAACGCAGAGGGCGCGGACAACGCTGAGATTCGGATTTCTAAAGGAGACTCCGGTTATTTGAGCAAGCTGCCCCAGGCCCCAAATCAAGCTTGCCTACCACTCCATCCTCGGCTACGCAATGCCGCAGGAGGGCACTCGCCCGCCGGTCAACCCCTGCGTAGAATTCCAGCCATGCCCATCACTCGTGCACTTCTCTCGGTCTCAGACAAAACCGGGCTCGCCGAATTTGCCTCCGCTCTGCATGCCCTCGGGGTGGAACTGCTATCCACTGGCGGCACCGCTAAAGCCTTGCGTGCCGCCGGCCTGCCGGTCATCGACGTTTCCGAATACACCGGAGCCCCCGAGTTATTTGACGGCCGCCTCAAAACCCTCCACCCCAAAATCCACGGCGGTTTGCTCCAACGCCGCGATGATCCGGATCACATCGCCCAAGGGAAAAAAAATGCCATCCCGCCCATCGATCTGGTCGTGGTCAACCTCTATCCATTCGAGGAAACCATCGCCAAGCCTGACGTCACGCTTGCCGAGGCCATCGAAAATATTGACATCGGCGGCCCCTCGATGCTGCGCAGTGCTGCCAAGAACCACGCGAGTGTGACGGTCATTGTGGATCCGGCGGATTACCCGCGGGTGATTGAGGAGATGGGTGCCCACAAGGGCAGCACGACCAAGGGTTTCCGCGAGCAACTGGCCGTCAAAGTGTTCCTGCGCACGTCACAGTACGACGCCGCCATCACCAACTTCCTCGGCCAGTGCCGCAGCGGCACATGCAGCAATTTCTCCCTCAGCCTGCCCTTGGAACAAGAATTGCGCTACGGCGACAACCCCCACCAGAAATGCGCCCTCTACGGCGATTTCCGCAAGTACTTCACCAAAATCCAGGGCAAGGAACTCAGCTACACCAATATCATCGATATCGAAAGCGCAGCCGATCTGATCCTCGACTTCGTCCGCCCAACCGTCGCCATCCTCAAACACACCAACCCCTGCGGCGTCGGCCAGGACGACGATGACCTCCGCCTAGCTTGGAAAAAAGCCTTCGAAACCGACCGCCAAGCACCCTTTGGCGGCGTAATCGTCTGCAACCGCCCCCTAACCATCGACCTGGCCCGCGTCATTTCCGAAATCTTCACCGATGTGATCATCGCCCCGGAATTTGAAGCTGACGCCCGCGCCCTCCTCCAAAAAAAGAAAAACCTGCGTCTCATGAAAATGAACGACGCCTATCTGGTGGAAAAAAAATCCCCCGTCATCCGTTCCTGCCCGGGTGGCATCATGGTCATGGAACGCGACCACACCGCCCTTGGCCTGGATAATCTCGAAAGCCGCGTGGTGACCAAACGCCCGCCCACCCAGGACGAAATGCGCGCCATGCGCTTCGGCTGGCGCATCGTCAAGCACGTCAAATCCAACGCCATCGTCTATACCAACAACGACCGCACTCTCGGCATCGGTGCCGGCCAGATGAGCCGCGTGGATTCCTCGCGCATCGCCGTCTGGAAAGCCCGCGAAGCCGGCCTCGACCTCAAAGGTAGCATCGTTGCCTCCGATGCCATGTTCCCGTTTGCCGACGGCCTGCAAAGCGCCATCGACGCCGGTGCCACCGCCTGCATCCAGCCCGGTGGCTCAATCCGCGACGAAGAAGTCATCGCCGCGGCCGACGCCGCAGGCATGGCCATGATCTTCACAGGCTTCCGCCACTTCAGGCATTGAGCCGCGCCACTCGAGTCTCGTGCCTATAGGTGGCTTGCGTGATGGCACCGTCCCCCACCACAAGCCCCTTCTTCCATGAAATCGCACCATGACAAGGTGACCATAACGGATCAAACGGTTGTCTGAATCTCACAGGAAGGGGTTGATGACTTGTACCGTGTCATAGGTTTGGCCGTGATTGAGATCTTCCGAATAGAGGGTTTGACAGCCGAGTTCCTGAGCGGCGGCGATGATGGCGGCATCGTAGTATCGAATTTGGTAACGACTGGTGAGGTCAAGGGCCCGAAATACCAAGCTCGGCGTGGGCGTGAGGACCGGAAAGCTTTCCGCCAACTCCTCGAGCATGAGGCGGACTTCCTGCGGTGTGACGTCGAGGCGTTTCTTGCGCAATGCAGCATCCGCGAATTCCTGCATCACCTGAATCGAGATGGCAAAATCACAAGAAGCGATCAACTCGATGGCTTTTGCCCGCTTGGGAGCATCCTCGACCGCCCCAGAAACCACGTAGAGAAAAATATTGGTGTCAATAAAGCTTGTGGCGGTCATAAAGCTCGTCCCGGTTCAGGCGTCCTATGGCGGCGGTATTGCGGCCTTTGCTCAGTGCGGCAATCAGCCGAGCCGCACGCTCGCGGCGGCGGGTGTCCTCATGCGTGGAGGGCGTTTCGAGGGCGTGGGCGAGTCCGGCGATGACAAGCTCTTTGAGCGTGGTCTTGCGTTGGGCCGCCACAATCTTGGCGCGATGCAGAATATCGTCTGGAAAATCAATAGTGGTTTTCACAAGCAATATCTACAGGTGTACAGGGATATTGTCAATGAAGGATGGATCGGTGTGGAAAACTTCTCGGGAATATTCAATCCTAGCAGGCTGCTAGTGAGGTCACAGATAGGCTGTGGGAACGCCTGTGGCCAAGGGTAGGGCAAACCCAAAATCGTCGTCCGTGGCAGAAAAAAGCGGCATGAGGCGCAAATAAAGCTTGCT
>CAIKHZ010000074.1 GCA_903827375.1 Akkermansiaceae bacterium | reverse complement strand
GCGTAGGCATCGAGTGTGGAGGCCTTGATGCGCAAGGCTTTGCCGGCGTGGCGCCAGCCGGAGACAGCGGTAAAGACTTCGCGGAGAATCGCCCGAGCGGCCGTGGCGTGTAGCCCGAAACGAGGCGCGGCAGCAAGCGCGGCGGCGATGGCGGGTGGCTCCTGCCGTTCGGAAATGGGTGTCGCAGGCACCTGCGTTCGATCCATTTCCGGCACCGGGTTCAGGTCGTAGGCAGGGGAAAGCGCCCAACGTCCGGGTGCCAGCATGAGAAAACCGTGGTTGCGGAGGTGGTCGTCATAGTTGCTGACGAGAAGTGAATAGACAAGACGACGCCACATTTCACCCAGATCGGCGGTGACGTGATGGCCGAATTGGCGAATGCCATCGGCAAGCAGGGTGTAGGCCCCGGCCTCGCCCGGCGGCAGACCTAACAAGCTATTGGCCGAGATGAACGGGATGCGCCGTGCGCCCTCGCGGTCGAAGCGGGTGATCAGGGCGACGCTGCTCCCTGCAACCGTAACCCGCCGGTGACCCGCGACCCGGATGCCGGCCCGCTGCGCGAGAGTGAGGGCAAGAATTTCGCCTGCGGCAATGTCGCGAATGTCATCGGGCTTGGGGAACTTGGCGATGGCAAACCGGCCATCCGGGAGCACGATGGCGGACTTGGGCCGCGCACCACCGAGTGGCGAGCCCTGCCCCAGCAGATAACGCAGATCGCTGGCCGTGTCGGTTTCACCATGAACGGCGTCGGCGGCGTTGAGCAGGGCCGCGAGTTTCACCAAGGGAGGGATGTTGCCATTGCCTGCGGCAAGGAACGGAGCGTCGGCACTGGCACGGAATCGCAGCGCACCGATGCGCGAGGCGTCGTCAAGCGCGAGCACATAATCGAGATCCTGATAGGGTTTGCGGTCGAGAACTTGTTTGCGCACGGCCCGCTCGATGAGGAGGCGGCCCCAGCGATCCGGCCCGCAGTCCTGCATCGCGCCAAAAAGCGCCGGGCTGTGGTGCGGTCCGCGGCGTAGCGGCAGCGCCGTCGGGTCAATGGCGAACGCGTCTTGGCTGGTGAGCCATTCGGGCGCATACTCGAAGGTGAGCGTCGGACTGCGTGTGGCGCTGTGGATGATCCCGACGAACCGGGTCTGTTCCGCCCAGTCGATGTGAACTTCGACACTCATGAGCGGCTGCGGCGGATGCGTTTTGGCAGTCGGGTTTCATCCAGACTGAGGGCGAGCGCGTCGCTGGCCGGAGCTGCAAGATTGCCCAGGCGCTCGTGCAATTGGAGGACAAACACAGCGGTGGCCAGCGTGCCCATGGCGACGCTGGGATCCCCCCGCTCCAAGCGCCACAGCGTATCGCGGCTCACCAGCAGGCGCTCGGCCATATCGGCGGTGGAGATGCCGCGCTTGCGCCGCGCGAGCGCCAGATCACGGCCCAGTTTAAGCAGCGCGTGGGCGGCTGGCAGCGGAATGGAAGGCATCGGTGACACGCGAGTGACCATCCGCTATGGCGGACATTGCGTCAAGCAATGTCTTTCATATCAGACACAAAATGACTAATGCCGCATGGGGACGGAGTCAGTGCCGATCTGAGTGGAGGCTGACGGCATCTCGGCCTGCTGCCCGTGGGTGGGCACGCCGCCCAACCCTGTTGACTTAACACTTTGGGTTGTTTGAAAAGAGGCATCCGGGCAGGATGCCCGGATCACGTGGTGCGGGCATGCTGCAGCTCGGCTCAGCTCGCCGAACGCCCGCCGCCTCTTCCTGTCTCGTTCCTGCATCGCCTAAGTCAACCGTATTGGGCGTGCCACCCAGCTTCAGTGTGCCATGGGTTGGCAGCGAGGTGATCTGCACGGCTGCCAGTGGGCTCGCATGCGGATCTGAGTAGCCAAAATTGCCTGCAGCCAGGCGCTTGGGCGTGTCCTCCAAAGTCGTTATTGTGGCTCCCGCGCATTTCGGTGCCTTGGCGTCCACGACTGCTGGCGTCACGGTGACATCACTGATTTTATCTAACCATGAATTGGCTTTGCTGGTGCCGTAAAACCCGAGACTCAAACTCCCCGAATGGGTGATGGTTTTGGTCAGCGTATAGCTCCTCCAGCTATCGTCAGGCAACGCGGTGGTGTCAAACGCCATGGTGTATTTCGTCCCGCCGACGTCGAAATATGCGTCCCCTTGCCCCCCGGTCGTGTTCTTGGCCCTGCCTAACCAGAAGCTCACTGCAAGCGTATCTCCAACCGGCACCAACGTGGGCATGCCAATGCACTTATGGCTCCACGTGCAACGCGTATCTCAAACTGGTGGATTTGACCCCACGCTCAGATATAGACGGGCTACTTTGTGTTCAGGAATCCTTACCTTTGTGCGATAGGGGCAAATCGGAATCTTGACTTTGGCAAGGAAATCGCACAAATTCCTTGCATGACGCAGTCTACCCTTACCAGCAAGCACCAGACCACAATTCCGAAGGCGGTGGTTGCGGCACTGGGACTGCGACCCGCTGACCAATTGATCTATGAAATCGAGGCCGACGGCCGGGTGTTGTTGTCGGCAAAGACCGGTACATTCGCCAGCGTGGCCGCCGGTCTAGGACGCAAGCCGCAGACAGGACCCGCTCGCTCTGTGGCAGAGATGGACACGGCGATCAAGAACATGGCGCGCAAGCGCTTGTCCCGAGCAAACCGATGACGGCGCTCGACACCAACGTGCTGGTCCGCTTCCTCACACAGGACGATCCGGGGCAATTGGCGCAGGTCTTGCGGATGTTGAACCGGAAGCGTGCTTTGTTCTTCGTGTGCGATCTGGTTTTGTCGGAGACAGACTGGGTGCTGCGCAGCCTCTACGATTGGACGGGCCGGGAGGTGGCAGATGCCTTTGCGCGCTTGGCCACGATTCACAACCTCACGTTTGAGAACGAAGGGCGCTTGAGATCATCGCTCAAGGCCCTGCGCGAGGGAGCGGATCTAGCGGATGAGCTGATCGTGCGCAACTGCCGGGACCGAGGTGCCAAGAGTTTTGTGACCTTCGACACAGGCATCGTGCGCAGACACAGGCCATTTGCGGGCATTCCTAGCTGAATTCAGAACCCCGTATTTTATAACTATTTTGTGTCAACTGGCGTAACCGATTGAATCACCACTGGCCCGAGCAGACCGGACGTGAGCAAGCCGGACCGCTCAGGAGGGTTTGCGGGATTGATCGGGCTGAAAGCGATATTGCTGTGGGTGTAGCGTTTCTCCTCGGGCAACGAAGCATCGCCTATCCGGCGGTTAGGCCACAGGTTGATCACCTCAATCTCAAGTTCGTTAGGTCCGGTTTTCACCGCGCTGGTGATCTCGACGCGCCATGGGGCCGTCCAGACGATTCCCAGATCCTTGCCATTGAGCTTCACCCGTGCGGTGTATTTCACAGAACCCAGAGAGAGGTAAAAAGGGCCGCGATTGCCAACCCCGTCCGAGAAGGTGAAAGTCTTATGATAGATCGCCGTGCCGGAGTATAACTTGATCCCTTCCTCGGGCCGTGTGATCCAATCATCCAGCTTCTCGAAATTCACCTTGCCGGGTCCGCCCCACTTCGGGTCGAACGTCACCTCCCACGCGCCGGTGATCTCCTGTGCCGTTGTCAAGGCTGGGAAATTTCCCCCCGCGCCATCCTGGCTTTTGGCCACAGACTTCCGTATATCTTTACTGAACACTACAAACGCGCTCTCAAACGGCGCGAATTCCAACGGAATTTTGGTCATACCTTCGGCCAAGGTCTTGCACTCCTTGAGTTCGCGCACCTGGCCTGTCACTGGATTCCATAACTCCACTCGCGCTCCGCTGGCGCGGAAGGTACACGTCACATTCTCGGCGCGGTCCATTCGGTTGGCGACATAATAGATCTCGGTGCCCTTGTCGCTGCGGTGGATCCAGTCGATGTAGGTGTCGGGCTTACCGTCGGCATGACTGAAATCGGGATTGATCTTGGTCTGAGCCAGCAGTTCGCGCGGCGTGATTCCCCACACCACACGGCCTTTGCCCAAGGCATGTTCCTTCACCGTTTTCCCATCGCAATTGCCCCACAATTCCGTGGCCAATGCCTTCACTTCCTGATCACAGCGCGGATAGTCGGTTAGTCCCGGTGCCGCCACAGGCTTGGGCCCGACCAGGGTCATGCCGTCGCTCACCAGTTTCTTGAGTTTGCGCAGCACCTCGACGGTCATGGTGGAGCTCTCGGGCAGAACCAGCATGCGGTAGCTCATGCCGTCGGGCAGCACGATTTTGCCGTTGCTAACACCGAGACGCGTTAGGATAATCTCGGTGTTGCAGACATCATAGTCATAACCCGCCCCGAGACCCGGTTCGACATGTTTGGGCTGGACGAAATTGGGGCACTGATCGCCGTTATAGAAAAGCACATCCGCCGCAAAATGTCCCTGTCGCAGCATCTGGCTGCAGCGCGCAATATAATCATTGAAGGCGCGCACCTGGCTCCACCAGGTGACCTTGCGGTTGAAATAGGTCCCGGAGCAAAACTCCTCACCGGGATATCCCTCATCACTACGGGTGGCGCTGGAGAAAACGAAGAAGCTGTTGAAACCCTCGCAGAAGGCCCGGTCCGCGGTGGGTTTGAGCGAGGCCGGATACTCCTCCCAGTGGAAGTGTTGGAGGGCGGAAAACGCTTCGGCGGCGACGATGGGCTTGCCATAAAGGTGACCCGCCGAGGCGGCCTGCTTGGCGGACTTGTTCTGCTTATCTTCAGTCCAAAGCCCACACTGCCAGAATTCACCCATCGGAATAGCGGTGCGTCCCAGGTTTTTCAGGCCATCTAGCGACATCCACTTCGGACAACATTGGCCGCCGGCCTCGCTCTGCTGGATGATGCCCTTGGCCTCTGCCAGCTTGGAAAGTCGGCCGAAATAGTTTTCGGCCACGCAATCGGCCACAGTCCTACGGTAATCGTAGAGGAAACGGTCCGTGAACTCTGGACTAACTAATTCCCAGCCTGCCAGCGCCGGCAGATATGGCACAGGATCATAGCCCCGGTATTTCTTGAAATCGTCGCGGAAACCCGCCGACCAGTTAGGTAGTTTCATTTCCCAGCTATCAACCTGCACGGAGCGGAGAACCTTGCCGGTTAGGGGACCGGCTTCCTCAATGAGCGGTGTGCCTGCATGGGCAAACTGGAAATCCATGGCAGCAGGGTCCAGCGGATCGGCTTCCAATCCTGCTCCGGTTGGCGACGACCAACTCGTCACGTCGCCCGTCATCGTGTAACCTGTGCGCAGAATGGTCCACTTGCCGTCCGGGACATCCCACTCGAGCACGCCCTCGGCCGAGCATTTGGCGGTTAGATCGATGATGGACTTCAGCGTCACGGTAGCACCCGCTTCCGCCGGAAGCAGCGGCTTCATCGGTTCTGCGCAGATTTCCTTGATAGGAGTCTTGACCCCATCGCCGAAGGAGTCCTGCACGAGCTTATACGTCAACTGCTTCTGCCTGTCGGGGCTGGACTTGGCCGAAACATTGGGAAACGCTTGGATGGCGATATCGCGATAGAATTTCGGATCACCCGGCTGCGCCAGCTTCTCTTTGAAATGTTTAGGCCCGGTGACGACCCCTTCTGAACTGACCTGTTTCTTGCAGCCGAACTCGGGCTTGATCCATGGTCCACCGGCATTCCAGCCGCTGCACAAGATCGCGCTAACGCCGAGGCCGAGCCGGTCAGCTTCCTGCACCGTGTGTTTGAAGAGTGCCCGCCATTCCGGGCTCATATAATCAGGACCTTTGCCCCCAACCCCGGGACCGCTGATGCTGTAAACAGTCACCCCGCCGATGCCCTGGGCCTTCATGGCTTCCAGGTCGGCAGTGATGCTGGCGCGGTCCACCTTGTCGCCCAGCCAGAACCACCACGTCCACATCCGCGCGGTGTCCGGTGGAGTGGCAAAGTCTTGTTTTAGATCACCGGCCAGCAGCGCCATGCTATACCAGCAGAATCCCAGCGAGGTTGTTAGTTGTATCAATTTTTTCATCCTAGAGTCCTTGAAAATCCAAAGTTGTTGTCGTTAGGTCAAGTTTTCTTCTCTTGGGCGTTCGCCGAAGTCTCAGCCGAGCCGTCTTTGAGTCTTGGGTCTTGGGTCTGAGGCACTGGCTCGCTAGTGATTCACTGAACCCTCACACGTCACTTCGTTTTCAACGATCCATTGTACGGGTCCGAGTAGGCCGGCGGGGAGCAACGCTGCGTCTTTCTTGAAATAGTTATAGGTCACGAAGCACTTGCGGCCCTGCGACGGCCGCGGCTGATTCTTCACAAACCAATCCGGATAGGTTTTCAAACACCGTCCGCCAAAGTCACGGAACCCCTCCCATTCATCCCACTTGCAATCCTCGGGCTCCTGCTCGTCACCAATCAGGCGGTTGGCCCAGGTGTTGGTCACACGAATTTCTAACATGTTTGTGCCAATTTTGAGAGCGGTCGTGACGTCCATGCGGAAGGGCGGATACCAGAGCACTCCTAGGGAACGGCCGTTGACTTTGATGGCAGCCATCTCATGCACGGCGCCTAGGTCCAGGACGTAGCGCTGACCCGGGCGAAGCGCGTCGAACCGGATCTCTTTGCGGTAGGTGGCGGTGCCGGAAAAATACTTAATGCTAGGTTCGGCGTTCTCGCTCCAGGAGCGCAACTCGGGAAATGTTGCTTGGGCGGGTGCGCCCAGACCCGGTGCGAAGCCGACCTGCCACGGCCCGGCCAGCGGGATTGGCGCGGCGGCTACCACCGCGAAAGGAGCACGCTTGCCGGAAGCAAAAGCGATTTCGCCGCGACACGTTGCGGCGCTGCGCACGACGACTTTGCCAGCCTCATTGAGCCGGGTTGTGAAGGTGGCCTTGTCGGCGGCGGCGATTTCAACGGCGTGGTCGGAGGGAGCTGGTTTGCGGAACACCACAAAGATTGACTCGTGTGAGTCGAGGCGCAGCGGAAGATCCGTGCGGCCTGCGGCGGTTTTCCAGACGGCTGCGGCCCGGGACGTGCCATCCAGGGCTTGCCAGAATTCCGGCAATTTGCCGGTCACGCGGAAGGATCCGGTGAAGTCGCGGGCTCCATCGTTCGTATTTGCCAGGAAGAAGATATCCGTGTCGCCATCCTTGCGGGCGGTCGTGCGGATATCGGCACCGGGGGTGGTCACGGGTGGAGCGGGGTTCACCGCCTTGGTTAGAACCTTTGGGTTGCCCCAGATCTCCTCGGCGAGCTTTTTGACCTCGGCATCCGCAGCCGGATAGCCGGATAGACTGGGCGAGCGCAGCGGCTTCGGTCCGGCGATGGCACCGCCGGCGGCCACCAACTTCTTGAGCGCCCGGGCAACCTCAGGCAACATCGTTTCCTTGGGCGGCAACTGGAGGAAGGGGTAGCACCGACCACTCGGCAGCACGATCATGCCGTCCTTCACCTGCAAGTCGCCGTTCAGTAGAGCGGCGGTCGGGATGGCATCGGCACCGGCGGGAGAGTGGTCGAGCGCAAGGAAATCGGCGACGCCCTCGCCGCGCTGAAGCAACGTCTGGACCCGGCCGAGGTAGGCGAAATAGGCTTTGCCAGGCTCGAACCACGTCTGGTTGCGGCCGAAATGCGTGCCCCACCAACCCATGCCGATTCCGGGCTTAAACTTTTCGTCGAACGGCTGATGGACCCAGTGGTGCAGAGCCACGCGATTGACACCGCTGGCATAGGTTCCGTCGCTGCAAGTTTTCAAGAAAGCCGGGGTCTCGCTCCACCGACTGAGCGGAGGCATGCCGGTGAATGATTCGGCAGCAATGACACGGTGTCCGGCGGCGCGGCCCGCAGCCACGATGTTATAGTCGATGCCGCCTTGGCCACCGGTCCAGAATTCGCCCATCGGCGTGTCTGTCAAAGCCGAGCCGGCAATGATATCAAACGGGCCGGTGTAAGGTTCCCAGTTAAATGTCATGCCCGCCGCATGAATGGCATCGGAACCGGTGCGAAAGCCTTCAAGAAACAGGGTTTTGATCACGTCGAGATAATCCCATTCGAAGCGTGCACTCTGGTCCGCGCCGGCCACGATGCGTGCCTCTTCTTTGCGGCCTTCGGTGACGAGATGGTTCATGGTCATAAGCCAGGGTAGCGGATCATAGCCTTTAAGCCGCTTGAATTGCTCACGAAACTGGGCGTTCCAGTTTTGGTCGCCGGCTTCGTAACTATCAATGAGGATATGGCGCAGACTCTTGCCGACGAGCGGGCCGAGGTGCTGCTTGAGCGGCTCGAGCACTTGCTGCCAGTGATACCGATTTTGTTCGACCGACATCTTGTCCACCTCGAAGGCCTTGTTGATCATGTCGTCGGGGACCGGACTGCATTGATGCCCGCTGAACGCGTAGCCAAGACGATAGACGTTCCAAGCACCCGCCGGAGCATCCCAGACGAGATGGCCCTTCGCATCCATCTTGGCACTCAAATCGATGATCTTGTCCAGCGGAATGACGCCTTCGGCAGGTACCGCAAACACCCCGATGTCCACCGGTTTACCGCCGGGGAGCGGCAGATCGATAGTGACTTGCTTGCCGCCCTGGACCTTCTCCAACTTGCGCACCAGTTGTTGCATCCCGCGTTCGGGTGTGATCCACGGACCACCGGTCGTCGAGTATCCCACGCAGTCATGCATGCCAAGCTCAAGCCCCAAACGATTGGCCTCTGAAGCGGCGTGCTTCATCATCTCCCACCACTTCGGACTGCGATAGGTGATCTCGGGCCAAGGACAATTTTCGGTCGGTTTGGCACCGACGGTCACCGAGGAGGTGAGATGAAAAATCGTCGCGCCGCCAATGCCGGCTTCCTTCATGGCTTCCAGATCCCGCGTGATGCCATCCTTGCTGATGTTAGAGCCCATCCAATGCCACCACACGTAGGGCCGCGCCGTGACGGGCGGGTTGCTGAAATCCGCCTCCAGGGTCGCCGCCGCCGACTCCTGCCGCAGCCCGGCCACACATGCCAAAATCAATGTCCAATAACAAATTTTTTTGATTAGCATAATTTTATCCGTTAATTATCTACTAAGAGCGCGAGATCGATATACTGTCCGCCCACTACTTGGTGGGTATGCACCGTAATGGTGTTAGAGCCTTTCTTGAGAGCCTTTTGAAGCGCTTCGGTCACGCTATATAATCGATAGTAGGTAATATATCCGGCAACACTCAGGATCATTTTGCCGTTCACATAGACCTCGGTGTCTTCGTCATAGTTGATCACCACGGCAGCATGCTTCAAGGTGCTGCCGTCGTAGTCAAATTTCTTCCTGAGGTAGATGTCCGGGGTAGTCCAATCCGTCCGTACATTCAGGGTGCCATGGCCGAAGGGGGCGCGACCGGTCTTCCACGTATGGTCATCGAAGGATTCCCCGGTCCAAGTGTCGGCAGGTTTCTCCGTGGTATAGGCGTACGGGCTACTCAGGTCTCCGTCCTGCACAGCACCCACCAAAACCTTCCAAGCGGGTTTAGGCTGCGGAGCGACGGACTGGGGGATGGACGGATCGTCACGCTCATAAGCCGCTTGACGTGCAGTGATGGCGTGGAGCCTAGCGACATCGAACTTTGGCTTGCGGTCATTATAGAAATAGAGGCCGTTCCTCTCTTGCTCCACGTCGGTCAACTGGGTGTAGCAAAATCCGAACAGGTGAGGGTTGTCGAGCATCGCGTCGATGGTGCCCTGATAGCGGGTGTAGAATTCCTCGAGCTTCTTCGGAGCTTCACCATAACCCCAACCACCATCAACCGCCCAAGCAACGCCACCGATTTCACTCACCATGTAGGGGATGATTCGCGAGGGCGTCGGTGTCGGCCTGTTGCCATAGCGCGGGGGAGCGGGCAGGTCTTCTGGGGTGACCGAGAGCCGCTCCATCCATCGGTTGCGCAGGACGCCCGGGCTGCCCTCATAATCATGGGCATCCAGCACTTCAGGATTGGGCAGCGTGTGCGTCCAGCCGCTGGTTTCCAGCGCCGGCCGGGTCGGGTCAACCGCCTTGGTGACGTTCCAGATCATCTGTGAAAGCTCTTTGGCCCTCTGGTCCTCCTCGTTGAATGGGCACCAGCCGACGATCGCCGGATGGTTGCGGTCGCGCAGCAGAATCTCTATCCATTCATTGACACATGCAGCATGACTCTCGGGGTGAAACTCGTAGCCCCAATCCGGAAATTCGCCCCACACCATATAGCCGAGTTTGTCAGCCCAATAGAGGAAGCGGGGCTCGAAGACTTTTTGATGCAGACGTGCGCCATTGTAGCCGCAGGCGAGGCTCATCTCGATGTCCTTCTTGAGGGCGGCATCGGACGGTGCCGTCCACAGGCCTTCGGGATAGAATCCTTGATCGAGGATCAGACGCTGAAAAAACGGCTTGCCGTTGATCAATATCTTGCGGCCGTCGATGGTAAGTTTGCGCAGACCGAAATAGCTCTTAACCGTATCGATAGTCGTCGTGCCGCTGGAGAGCGTGATTTTCAAATCATATAGAAAGGGCGCGCCGGGTTCCCAAAGTTTCTTGGTGTTGAGGTTGAGCACCAGCGTGTTTTGCCAAGGACCAACCGCGCTGTCGGAACCTGCCAGCTTGCCGTCAGCAAATGCCTCCGCCGTGAGTTTCAAATCCTTGTCCTGACCATTGATCTTGGCCGTGATGAGCACACGCGAGTGATCGGGATCTGCCACCACCGCAAGATTCTCGACGAAAGACGAGCCCACCGCCTCGAGCCATACCGACTGCCAGATGCCTGTGGTGCGGGTATAGATGCAGCCGTCGCTGTTATCCGGTGTCTGCTTACCCCGCGGCTGAAGCCCTGACCACATGTCGTCGAAAACCTTAACTACCACTTCGTTAGTGCCGTCTTTAAGGAGTTTGGTGATGTCGAAAGTGAAGGCGGCACTTTCGCCGATATGAGTCCCGGCCAGTTGGCCGTTGATGTAAACCCAGCTTTTGTAATCGACGCCGCCGAAATGAATCCGCACCCGCTTGCCTTGCATGACAGGCGGCACCTCGAAGGTGCGGCGGTACCAAACGTCCTTGAGCTTCACGGAATTGCCCAGACCGAGACCCGAGAGCTTACTTTCAGGACAAAACGGCACTGTGATCTTTGAGTTGAGATCCTTGCCATACGTCAAGCCTCGGGACTCCCCGTCCGCCGCCTTGTCGATCTCGAACTGCCACTCGCCGTTGAGTGTCAGCCAATTCTCACGGCAAAGGTCCGGCCGCGGATGTTCCGGCCTCGGCACTTCAGCCAAGGCAGTTAGTCCACCAGCCATCAACACCGCACTCATCCATATCAGATGCTTCTTCATTCGATACTTCCTTTCAGTTCTGCTTTCATTTTACTTTGAGGTTTACTTTCTTTTTTCAGATGGATCGGCCCAGGCATCGGGCGGCAAATCGCGGACTTCGATCGCGTAGGTGCCCGTTTTGAGTCCAATTATGTCTCCAGGTCTGCCGTTGAGCAGAACGGTCCCACCTTTCGGCAACACCACATCAGCCTGTGCGCCCTGAGGCACTGATAGATCCAGCCTAAATGTTTTCCCAGCATTTTCCCAAGCTGCTGTGATTGGGCCGTGAGGAGTTGGAACCACCCCTCTGGCCCAAGTGACTTCCTTGACCGGCGTCGGCCGCACTTGGAAGCGGCTGAAGCCTGGCACCGTGGGTGTCACGCCCAGGATGTACGCGCTGAAATGAGCTGCGATTGCCGTATCAGGATGCGACTCATCCCCCCAGCCCCGAGTGAGCATGTTCATGCACTCGGAGGTGGTTGCGGTTCCTTTCCAGTTGGTGTCGAGCAGTTGCAGCCAGTGATGATCGAAAATCGCCTGCATGGCAGACTGGCCAAACCCGTACTCGAAGCGGCCTCGGCTCGCCAGACTCTGGAACTTGCCATGATCGTTCTTTTTCAATGTTTCGACATCATCCGTATATAACAGATGATCCCAAGCGACCGGTGCCAGCCATGCGGCGAATTCGTCGGATGGAAATGGCCCGAAATCCCCCGAGGGTGGCGGAACACTTCGCTCGGCATATGGCGAGGCATGCACATAACCTTCCGGCGTCTGGTTAAAGGCCATCATCTTGATCGAGTCACGCATGTACGTTGGATTCCCAGACGCATAATAAACATTCCGCTGACCGAAATAGAGGTCGCCGGTCCAGAGCAGGCGGTCGCGCTTGCCGCCATCCAGGATACTCGAAAGCGTGCGTGCAAACTGCCACTGCGACAAATTGCCGGAG
>CAIKHZ010000073.1 GCA_903827375.1 Akkermansiaceae bacterium | reverse complement strand
TCAGCGACCGGAGTGGGAGTGGGGGCGACAAGCTCAGCGACCGGGGTGGGAGTGGGGGCGACAAGCTCAGCGACCGGGGGGGGAGTGGGGGCGACAAGCTCAGCGACCGGGGTGGGAGTGGGGGCGACAAGCTCAGCCACATGTTCAGGGATCTGGTGATTTCTGGATAATTGTTGGAGGAGAGCTGTGTTGCCTTTGATCAGGGCTATTTTCTTCACTCGGCTCCAACCCTGAACCTGCTTTTCCCTAGCAAATGCCTTGTCTATCCGGTCAAAGGATTCGTAATAGACCAATTTTATCGGCAAGTATGGTTTCGTATGTTTGGCTCCCTCGCCAAGTCTGTGCTGGCACAGTCTGTCATGCAAATTCACAGTGCTTCCCGTGTAAAAGCTGCCATCTGCGCATTCCAAGATATACATATAGCCATGGGCAATCTCTATCTCGACTATTTCCTCGAAATGCGGTTCCTCGCAAACCTTGTATCCGGTGGGTGAGCAGGTGGTTGAGCTTGTCGCCCCCCCTGCCGAAACCCCGGTGGTTGAGCTTGTCGAAACCATGAAGGTTTGGAAGATGGTGAAGAAGATGCTGCCATTTTTAGGCACCTTGCCCTTTTTTCGGATGTCGGCCGGCTCGATGCGCACCAGCGCGTCTTCGGGGAAAGCGGAGAAAGCGTTGAATGCCTGATTCGCTAGGATGTTGCGGTCGGCTAGGAAGAGGATGCGCGGGCGGCGGGTGGGTTGGCCGGTCAGGTTCCAGCGGGCGTGAAACAATTTCCACGCGATTTGGAACGCGATGAACGTCTTGCCCGTGCCCGTGGCCAGTGTGAGGAGAATGCGCATGATGCCGGCGGCGATGGACTGCATCACCTGCTCGACGGCGATGTCCTGATAGTAGCGGCTCGGGTGCGATCCACCCTTGTCCTCGAATGGCACGGCGGCGAAGCGGTCGCGCCACAGTTCGACAAGCTCACTGGCCTTGTCCGCGGCGTCTCCGGTCCCTGAGCGTGTCGAAGGGAAAGTCATCGCCCAGAGTTCTTCCGGCGTGGGGTAGGCGGCGATTTCGCCTTCCTTGCCTGTCTCCATGTCGATGGCGTAGATGCCCTGGCCGTTGCTGGCATAGGCGAAGCGAACGGCCATCTTGCCGGCATAATCCTTGGCCTGCGCGACGCCTTCCGTCAGCGGCTTGTCCCACGCCTTAGCCTCGTCCACGGCCAGCTTGCGGTTGCGATAGACCAGCACGTAATCCGCAGTGAGTCCCTTGCCGCGTTTGCCGTGGCCCTCGATGCGGCCAGGCGTGATGGGATATTCGCGCAGGATTTTGCTGCCTTCCACCACGCCCCAGCCCGCCGCTTTCAATGCAGGATCAATGTGCTCGGCGCGGGTTTCGGCTTCGTTCATGGCGTTTAGTGTTTAAAGAAGGAACTCATTGAAAACAAAGGGATTTCGGTAGGTATCCATGGTTCCTCGGGTTTGGCTTTAAAGAAAAATCCGGCCCAGAACGGCACGTAGCTCCGGCGGCGGGTTGAGGTTCATGGTGGCTCATTGCCGTCCTTTAGGGCTTTTTTGATATGGCGGTCGAAGTCCGACTCGAACAGGCGATCCTGCACGATCCGGTATTTCTCAAATTCGCTTTGGATTCGAACCATCCGGAATTTCCGGACAGTTGCCTCCCGGACTTGCTCGCCGCCGCTGTAGATATTGCCCAAATGTTCGTTGATCGTTCGCACATCCACATCAAACAACGCCGCCATCAGCTTTTGCGTCAGCCACACCGTCTCGTCCTCCACCCGCACCTCAATGCCATCCTCGCCCGCCTGCCGGGTGAAGATCAAAAACTCGGCCGTGCTGTTGCGGATTTGGAGTTTCTCTGGTTTTCTCATGGTTTCGGCGGTGTTCATGCCGGGTGGGTTTCCTGCGTCACAGGACTTCGTTCATACAAGGTCACTCCGACGCGCCGGATATGATCGAGCAGCGCGGGATGGGTCAAGGCGGCGAAAAGTGAGAGGTCCATCTGGTAGGGCAGCAACAGATCATCCAGTTCGTCGGCGATTCGGGTCAACAGCGTGTGGTCGAGGCCGCTGCCACAGAGCGTGAGATCGATGTCCGAGCCGGGGCGGTGGGTTCCTTTGGCACGCGAACCGTAGAGCACCCCCGTTTCCACTTCGGGATAATGCGCCAGCACTTGCCGGATGCGTTCCACGGTGGTCGCGGCCAGGCCGTGGTTCATGCCAACTCCTCCTTTTCCAGAACCAGAAAGCGCCGCTCAAAGGCTGCAAACGCCGGGACATAAAGCGTCTGCACCGCCGCCATGATCTTTCCAGCCACGTCGTCATTGTAGGTGTGGGACGACTCGTTGCGATGCTCGATCATCTTCATCCATGCCTCGCCGTCATCGATCAACTCGGCGGCAAAGGCCGCGCGGGTAGCATCCCTTGATCCGTAGAGTTTCGCCGACGAACCGCGAGCGCTGAGAAAATCCTTAAACGTGTTCCATGCCAGCTCATGAGTGAACTCGAAGGCCTGGATCAGCCCCTGCCGCTCCAAATCCGAAAGCCCCCGTTGCTCTGCCAGCTCGGATGCCTCGCGCAAGCGCGCAAAGGCCCGCTTGAAGTTGTCGAAGCGTTGGATCCAGCGGATGTCGGGCGGGCTCATGGTGCGGAGTGTAGTAGGTTTTGCGGCTGGCGGAAATCAGGAAATCTCACAATGGTGGCTGAGTTTACCGAAGCTCCCCGTTGAAGGCCTGGTGCAGCAGCGACTTCTTCAACGCCTCCAGCGCGGCGAGCTTTTTCTGGTAGATGGCGGCGAGGCGTTGGGTTTCGGCATGGAGGAAATTGAGTGTGCCCACGATTTCCTTCTGCCGTTTCAAAGCTGGGAACGGAAACATTTGGTTCTCGAATGTTCCGAGATTGATATTGTCCCGCGCAGTGCCTTTGCCCTTCTCCTTCAGGAGCGCCTTGAAAGATTGAAGCAGAAACTCGATATACTCGTTATCGGCTAACTGGTCGTTGACCACGATCCCAATCACGCTGTCTGGGAAACATGCTTCGAAATCTAGGATCGCAGTTTCACCAACGGTGGCACCCACAATCGCGATGCAGATTGTCCCCTTCGGCCACAACCGACTCTGAGCTAGCCCAAGTTCACTGTAGGTCTGTGTGTAATCGGTCAACCAGTGGTCAGCGTTACTGATGTCGCCTGTTTGAATGAATGGGTAAGGACCGTTATAGAGCTTGGGTTCGTTACGTGGGCGGTGTCGTGACTTGCCGCGCCCAAACTCCCGAGATATCTCAATCAGTCGCTTCTCCACCCACCCCTTCCCGCGCCCTTCGGCTCCGTTCAGGGACCGCTGGGAGAAGACGGCTTGGAGGTGGCTGGCGAAGAGGGCGCGGGCGTTGTGGAGGTTCTTTTCGGCGTTGGCTTTGGCGGTGGCGAGGCCCTCAAACGCGGCGTCGAGGATGCCAACGATCCGCTGCTGCTCGGGGAGCGGGGGGACGGCTATCTTCAATCCAAGAACCTGTTCGCGGGAAATCCCTGGAATAGCAGCTCCTGTTGATTCGGACTGAAAATGGTCGAAGGAGGAACCTAGAAAGGCATATATAAATCTAGGGTCAGCGCCCGTAATTCGTATAGCCATTAGCTGTCGACTAATTGCAACTTCTGGTATGTTAAGCAGGTTGATCTTTCCAACACCGGAACCCTTCACGGTAATAAGAACGTCGCCGCTCGTTGCCTTCACTTTGGGGAACTCCGTCCACTTCGTGATGATTGGAGATATTAGGCCAAAATCAGATGGACCGGTAAGATACCCAATGCCGCGTGACTCGGTGTTGTAATCTTTGGCTTCAATGTGCTGCCCGGACAAAAGTTTGATCACCTCGCCGAGGTTTTTTGTCTGCCAGCCCTTCTTCATAGCAGCTTCCTCTCCATCTTGAGGGGCAAAGCCCCGGTCTTAAGATAGCCCAGGGCAACGCCCTGGGCCTCGGGTAGGAATGATATTGAGGGCTGAAAGCCCGGCCTAACCGTGCTTGCGGGTCGGGGATTTGGGCAGGGTTTCGGTCGCCCTTTCAGGGCTTGGTCCGTTCTTTTGGAACCATACCCAGGGCGTTGCCCTGGGCTGGCGTAGGGTGCCCCGTTGGGGCGGAAGAGGGGCAACCCGCAGGTCCCATTCCAGAGGGGCAAGGCCCCGGCGTCAAGGTAGCGAAGGGCAACGCCCTGGGGTCTAACCGTGCGGCCGTTGGGTCGGGCTTTCAGCCCTAGATTCAATGGCCGCCGCGCATACCCAGGGCGTTGCCCTGGGCTGGCGTAGGGTGC
>CAIKHZ010000072.1 GCA_903827375.1 Akkermansiaceae bacterium | reverse complement strand
TTATGCCTGATGCTCTATTCGATCGAGAAATACCGTGGACATTGCCGGGGGTTTGAATTCAACTTCCTTGAAGCCATCGCAATGGGCTTGGCATTGGCCGCGCTGTTGGAGAAGCGCCAGGATTTTCGCTGGTTGCCTCCGGGCTTGTTGGCGTGGCTGCTCTGGGTCGGCCTCGGCTTGCTATCGGTGCCGGGGGCGATCAATCCTACTTACGCGCTCATGCCCGCCTTCAAGTTTGCCACGATGGCCTTCATTTTCGTCGGGGTGTTTTCCGCCTTGCACGACGAGCGCGATGTGCTGGCGCTGATGCGAGGTTTTGCCATCGCGTTAATTTTGCAAGTGGTGGTCTGCCTGTGGGGGCGCTACGCGCTCGGAGGCTATCGGATCACCGGCTGGTTCGAGCATCCAAACCCGATGGCGATGTGGTCGTACACGCTGGCGTTTCCGCTTTTGGGTCTGGCGCTCTCGAAAGAAACCTTGGCCCGCGATGTGACGCTGTTTTTCACGGCGTTTGGGTCGGCGGGTTTGGTCATTGTGCTGTCGATCTCGCGGGCTTCGCTGGCGGCTTTCGTGGCGGGCTCCGTGCTGGTGATGCTCGGAGCGTATGTGCAGGGCCTTACGGCCCGGCGGGTGGTGCTCGGGGTGTTCGGTGCAGTGTGCGGGGCTTTAGTTCTGGTGAAAGCGTCAAATTCCTTCATGGAGCGCTCGGGAACCGATAAATCACCGAAGAACGATCTGCGCCTCGTGCTCAACCAGCAGTCGGCGGCGATGCTCCAGGATCATCCGCTGGTGGGAATTGGCTGGAACAATTACGGCCTGGCTAACAGCAGGCCGCTGGGTTTGAAATATTCGCAGATCATGGAGCGCTGGGAACATAACCGCGGAAGCACGATCTATCCGAAAAATTTCATGAACAATCCCCTGACGGAAAGTTTTTATTGGCTGACCTTGGCGGAAACCGGGGCGCTGGGATTTGCGGCGATTTTGCTCTTTGAGGCGCTCACACTGTGGTATGGCCTGCGCTCCACCACCTACTTCTGGAAGTCGCCGCTCGGTTTGCTGCTCTACGGAGTGACGGTGGCACTGGCAATCAGTTATGTGCATCTTCGGGTGGAACGCATCCTGGTTCAGACTAAAAATCTAACGACCTGGGTCATCTTTTGCGCGATCGTTGCGCGTGCCGAATGGTGGAGACGCCAAGCGAAAACCAAGCGAAAGCTCGAGCGGGCAGCAAGCTAGCTGAGGCCCTAACGAGGCTGTGCCTTGACGCAAGCGAAGGAAACCCAACCTAACGACAGCAATTTTGGTTTTCAAGGACTCTGGGCGGGGCTGGCTGGGATAGGTATGCTGGGATTGACCTTGCTGCCGACGAGACGAGATCCTTGAGTCGCGGCGTAGCTGCGGGCCGCATCTCTGAAAATGAGTGTGACGGTGGAATCGAGCAAACCGAGTGGCTGACGCGGAATCCACACGATGTCGCGGGGTTGCAGCAAGACATCCGTTGCCTTACCGACTAGGATGGCTTGCAGATCCACGATGGCCGCACTGGGCTTGTCGAATGAACCGCGAACCACCACCACTTGCTTGAGATAAGCGTCTGGTGTGGATCCCTGGCCTTGGGCAAAACAGTCCACCAAGGTGAGGGACTCCTTATAGCGAATGGCTTGCGGGGAGGCAATCGCTCCCAGCAACAAGACGTTAGATGAGCTTGATGACGGAAGATAGATGTAATCGTTGTGGCGCAAAAAAATGTTTTGGGAAACATCGCCGGTTTTGATGAGTTTTTCAAAATTCACTGGCAGCACGTTGCCGTCGCGGATGACCACGCTGCTGCCCAGATCGGCAATTTCCACGGAGGTGCCGCTTTGGCCAGACATGGCGAGGCCGCCGGCGCTTGCGATGGCTTCCAGCAAGGTGGTGGGCTGACGCAGTGGATAGATACCGGGACTGACAATTTGGCCGAGCATCCAGTAGCGGCGCGAGCGCACTTCGGAGAGGCTGACGTTGACCAGCGGGTTGGAATAATCGCGTTTGAGGGCTTCGGTGAGTTGCTTGGCGAAGTCCGCCTGAGTCAGACCTTCCGCCCGGACCCCACCGGCGAGGTTGTAGTACACCATGCCGTCTGGCATCACAAAGGTGCTGGCGAGAGTGTTGGGCACCTCGGCGATCTCGATTGTGAGAATGTCCCCCGGACCCAGAATGTAGGTTTCTGTAGGCGCAAGCAACAACTTGGGATCCAAGGTGCGTTTGATTTTGACATTGGTGAAGGTGAGGTTTTTGACCGTTTGGTCCACTTTACGTATATCAAACTTAGGCTTTGGAATGGTCTGTTGGCAGGCATTGCCGAACAGGGCCATGCAGAGAACGGTGCAGTGCAACAGAAGGGTTTTAGGCATCAGGGTGGGTTGACGATGGGCTTCAAATGTTGGCTGATCCAATTGCTGGCGGCACTGGATGTGAAAGCCTGCAGGGCGTCCTTGAGGACATCCTCCGCAAGTATCCATGGCCGGTCGGCAACGTAAACAATATCTTTGGGCTCAAGTTTGAAATCCTTGTCCTTGGCTGCGAGCACCCTTTGCACGTCGATGATGAAAGTTTTAGGTTTGGCAAAGCTACCGCGGATGACCAGCACCCGGCTATTCCAGGCACGCTCGCCGAAGCCGCCGCGCCGGGTAATGGCGGAAACCACCGAGGCATCCTCGGTGAGACCTTGAATTCCAGGTGAGCCTACGGCTCCCAGCACGTAGAAGTCATTGGTGATGTTGGAGGCGACGTAGATAAAATCTTCCGGCTCGATTTCGAGGTTGAATTTCATGTCGCCCTCATGAAGCAGACGGCGAAAATCCACGGGGAGGTGTTGTCCGTGGCGTGAGACGAAGGAATGGTCCAGATCGGCGAGTTCTACGATTTTATAGTCAAAGAGTCCGCTTTCGAGTCCACCGGCGTTGGCGATGGCTTCCAACAAGGTGATGGGACGTTCGAGGGTGAAGACGCCCTTACGGCCTACTTTGCCAAGGATGGTGAAGCGCTTGGAGCTGACCTCCTGAGGCGTGATGATCACCCGAGGCGAGCGGAAGTGGGTGGAGAGACCTTTTTCAATGGCGAGGCGGGCCTCGTCAAGGGACAGGCCAGCGACCTTGATATTTTCGGCTTGGAGGTAACTGACGGTGCCGTCGGGGGCGATGCGGAAAGCCAAGCGATTGAGTTGCGGGTGGCCATACAAGGAGAAGTTGACCACATCACCGGGACCCAGTTCGTAGCGCTTGCGCCACGATGCAGGAACGGTGGTGGCTTGGTTGCCCGACACGCTGGCAGCAGGTGCCGGGGTTGTGGCTGCTTCCGGCGCGGCACTCTGGCCATCGAGCAAAACCAGTGTGCAGGCATGGAGCAAGAGGATGGGCAGGGCGCGTTGCATCGAGGGGAAAGGGCTTAGGAAAGGCGTTTGGCAAGGGTGCTGGAGAGGACGTCCACCGCCGAGCGGATGGCACCGACTGGTGGTTCGGCCCACACGAGGGTGGCCGAACATGGCGGCAGATAGGCATCACTGAGGCTGCGGGACTCGGCGCAGCGGCGCAGCGAGTATTTGTTGCCGGCGACGACAGCGATCCAGGATTTGGACCCGGCGAACAACTCCCTAGGCTCGCCTTGTGGAAGGTAGGAGGCTCGCAACAGAGTGATCGCGCAGGGAGTGGCCGGGGGCACGGCATTCGCCCCAAGCCACTCCAGTACGTCTGGGCAGCTGGCGTCGTTCCAGAGGTCGTCGGGCGTGAGATCGACAATTCGCAGCGGCTTGCGGCAGTCATTCCAAGCAGCGGTGGCGAGCAGAGTCCAGAGTTGGCGTTCGGCGACCGGATCCAGTGCGGGAGTCCACCATAAGGCATGAGCCGGGGTATTGCGGTGTGGTGCGAGGTGGGTGATCCAGAGTTGGTCGATGGCGGCGCGGGTGGCAGGCTCTGGGCTGCTGGGAATCTGCGCCATGAGCGGCGCGCCCGTCGCACTGCAGCATTCGAGCACCGAGCGCCGTTGCGTACGGTGGGTACACACTAGAGTGAGCAAAACCGAGCAGCCTGCCCCCAAGATCCCGCAAGCGATTCCCATCATCACGGGTTTTTTCACCCGCGATGAGGGGATGATGAGGCGGGGATCGGGAGTCTGGAACAGCTGCCAATAACCGGGTGCCCCGGAGGCGACGATTTCAGCCTCTTTGAGGCGGTTGGTCATCAGGTTGAGGCTCACGCCAAGCGAGTGGCCCTTCGTTTTCAGGGCATCGTAGGCGCTCACGATCTCGGGAAACTCGGCCAGGCGGGCGCGGGTAGATTGATAGAGTTTTTCCAGTGCTTGGATTTGGATGGCGGCTTCCAGTTGCTCGGTGTGCAGCCCCAGAATCGACATATACAGGCTGTTGCCCAGCGAGGTGCCGGTGTAGATATCCAGATCGGAGGATTCCTTGTCACCCAGCTTGCCGACCTGTTCGTTGAGGTATTCGATGCCTTGCAATTTGGCTTGCACGAGTGGATTGGCGTCGGTATAGGTCGCACGCAGGTTGGCGAGTTCCTCCTTGGCGACCTTGATCTGTGAATCCATCGGGCTTTGGCGCTGGATTTGGGTGGTGTAGTACTTGAGTTGCGCCTCAGTGGTAGCGGTTTTGATGTGGAAGGCTTCCAGTTGCAGTTCGATTTGTGTGAGTTTGGTCAGGGCGGCTGACACCTGAGCCTCTCCCCCGAGGTAATTCTTTTCCTTGCAATAATTGAGAATTTCGAGGTCGTTCGCGGCCAATTTTATCTCCAGGTCGGTGACTTTCCTTTGCAGAATGACCAGCACTTCGCGGGCGTCGGTTTGTTGCAGGCGCTGGGTGTAGGTGTTGATTTCCTCCGCCCAGATCGTGCTGAAGTCGATGGCGTCCCCGGCATTCAGGGGCGAGTGATAGGTGATGTAGAAAATGTCGGTGCCCTCGAGTTGTTTCGCCTCAACCAAGTCTTTAATATTATTCGGATTGAGGCCGTTTTTCGAGCGTTTAAGTGCCAGATCGAGAGGCTCACTGGTCAGCAGGGTGGCCAGCAGGGTGGCGTCATTCAAATCCAATGGCCGATAGGCCTGGCCGCCATCCGAGACTTGGACAATAGGCGGCATCCTGCGTTTGATCAGTGACACCGTCAGGGAGAACGACGTGTGGGTGCTGCGGATGCCGGCAAGAGTGCCGAGGGTGGCGCAAGCAAGGGTTCCAAGGACAATCCATGGCCATCGGGAAAGCACCCCGGCGAGCATGCGCAGCGGGTCAAAGGGCAGCGGAAAGCGGAACCGAGGGCTGGCGCTTGCAGGCACGGAAACCCGCTCCGAGGCTGGGTTGGCACCGGCTGGCAAATTCAATCCCGGGGTGGAATCTAGGGAGGTGTGCACAAGAGGCGTTCGGCTGAGCCGAAGATGGAACAGGTACCCCGGGTCTGGCAAGCTCGAAAGAATTGGGTCAGCTGGCGAAGGCACCGGCTTTCTGCGATGGGTTATTCGCGAACGGGTCATAGCGGCGCCAGTCCAAGGCACCGCGAGCCCAGTCGAGCTGGTTGCGGAGATTGCGGCGGGCTTCGGGATCCCGGCCGAGGCACCTTGCGAACCAGTACATGGCGTGAAGAGGATCGTAGAAATCCCCTCCGGCTCCCCATTTGGCCAGTGCCAGGCGGTGCTTGTTCGCGACGGCACGGACGTTCCGGCTCGTCTTTAAAAAATATTCTGGTGGGACGCTGGCGCGGTTATGTTCGTGGGCGAAGGTCAGTAGTTTGACGAGTCGTCCGTGTTCGAGTTGGGTCAGCGCCCAGTCATAGTCTTCCGCAGTGAAGCCGAGCCGCTCGTCGAAGGGCATCTCTTCCCAGAATCGGCGGCGCAGGCAGCCGACGCTATTGCTGTAAATGCTCCCGCGGCCAATGCCGTGGCGTCGGACTTGGGCCAGATCGATCTCGTCGCAGTACCGCGAAACTCCTGAAAAACGGTGGCTCACGGCAGCCATCAGCGGGTTGTCAAAAGCCGCTTCATAGCGGGCGAAGGTGTCCGTTTCAGTGAGCACCGAGTGGGAACTGAGGACGACGACTAGGTCGGTGGTACAGGCTGCGAGACCGCAATTGAGGACCCGGCTTGTGTGGTAGGGCTGGGTCCAGTTGATAATGCGTGCTCCGCAGCGTTCCAGAATCGCCCGGCTCTCGTCGGTGCTGGCGTTGTCGAGCCCGACGATAACGTCTGGCTGTCGGGTCTGTGCTGCCAAAGCGTCGAGAACACGCGGTAGGGTTGCCGCAGAATTGCGAAACCGCATGACCACGCCGAGGGTGCTCATCCCTTTGGGCGTGCCCATTCTCTCCGAGGAATCTGTGGAATCCGTGGCTAACAACGGCACTGCAAGCTTTTGCATTTTCATTTGTTTCCCTATTTGGTTCATACGCACTCGGTCCCGGCAGACAGACGTCACGGGGGCCGATCAGGCTTTAAGGCGGCCCTTGAGCCAGCGTGCGGCGCCGAAGGTGTAGGCGCTGGCGATGACGGCGAGCTTGTTGCGTTGCTGAAACGTCCAGGGCACCAAGGGCAATTCATAGCCCTCCTTTTTGGCCCAGGCGAAAAAGCCGGCCACTTGGGGATAGTAGCACAGCTTTTCGGGACGCCACAGCACCCATGGCTTGGGGGTGTTGGGCCCGAGGTGGGCCACATAAGCCTTCGGATCAATATTGAGTTTAGCGGGCAAGGCCGTCGGAGCGTCGTGCGCGAAAGCCAGCAAACTATTGAGCACGGATTCATCCACTTGGAAATAGGCTTTTGAGTTAAAGTCGTGTGCTCCCATGAGGTTTTCTGGAAGCACCTTGTTCATCTGGGATTGCCAGCGCTCGATGAAGCCAAGCGCGTTGCGATGGACCGTGAGGTTGCCGCCGCAAACCGTGTTGTGGATCCGCGGCGTGGTCCGCTCGTTGACATCTTGTTGCCAAATTTGGAGAATCTGGCGCGGAATGGTTCCTACCGTGTCGTCCGCTGCGTATCGGGAAGCGAAGATCCGCCCGTCTTCTTCCGGGGTTTTCCAGCGGCCGAAGAGCGCTTCGCCCTCCGGGCAGAGGTACTCGGTGATGTCGCCGGTGGCTAGCGTGTCGCCGTCAAACAGCGAGATATGAGTCGCTTCCGGGCTGATCCGCGCGGCGGCGAGGATGGCCTCACCCTTGCGGGAGGCGGGTCCGCGGGAGTTGTCGGGATTGGCCTCAATGACTTGCGTGCCTGGAAACTGGCGCAGCAGGCATTTTTCCTCTTCGCTGAGGTTCACGCTCAGCACATGCATCTTGGCCCTCACCTTGTGATAGTGCAGCGACAGCAACAACGTGAATATCGCGATGAAAAAATTGGAATCGGTGATGGTGACAGCCACCGGAATTTTTGCTGCGTCGCCCGTTGTCATGGGGTCTGTAATTTCTGACATCGCTGTGTGTGTGGAAGTTTGGCACCATGGCGCGGGGCGTCAGCCCAACCAGCGCATGCCGCACAAAGGTATCCGGCTACGCGGCCGTGACAAGCAGCAAGTGGGGCTTGCCGGAATTATGGCATGGCGATGCCGGGTGATCACGGCCTTGCGACCACTGGTGCGGATTTCACCCGCGGACGAATCGACAATTTCTCGATGCCTGGGAAATCTGGATCCTGCATGGCACGAATTTCCTCCTCACCGTTGTACGGACAACACGCGTCAACCCAGGCGATGAGGCGCAACCGGCTTACCTCATCCACCTTCACATGATGGTGCTTGCCGCTGGATGCGATATCAATCAACTGGCTCTTGTATGATAGATAGGTCATCGGCCGGATGGTCTGAACCGCCACCGGATTGAGCGTGGTGTTGGGAAATGTCTCGACGGGAATGGCACAGGCGGCACCGTAACCCGGCCCGGGCTTGGCGGGACTGCCCCAACCGGCCGCACCAACCAGTGTTAGATAGGGCTCTTTGAACGGGCCGTCGCCGGGCCGCAGGGTTAGATCGAGTTTTTGGCGGGCCTTGCCCTCGCCTTGATGGCACTTGCCGCAGTATTGATCCAACACCGGCTGAACGAAGCGCTCGTAGCCGATGCTCTCGGTGCCCCAAGGTGGCGGGACGAGTGTGCTGGGGGCGCGCTTCAAGGCGATCGCCATGGTGGGAGTGCCCGCTGAGGGCGAACTCTGGCTTTCGTGACAGCCGACGCAACCGCGGGCTTCACCGGGCATCACGCCAGTGAAGCTGCGCATCGTTTGTAGGCACCGGTGATGATCATCGAGAAGTTGGAAATAGATCGACTGGCCTGACGGAACTGCGAAATGAACCGAACCATCGACCTCGACGGGCACCTCGCCGAGGATCCGCTTGACCGTCTCCTCCTGCACAATTGAAACCGGCGGCCCGGAGTGGCGATAGATTTTCTCCCAGGTTGAGTAGGTTTTGTAATCCGGCTGGAAGACCCGCAGAAACTTCACTGAGCCTCTCGGCAAGTCCGGCACACCTTCATAGACGTCGGAAGAGAACAATGTCCCGGGTTCGTTAGGCTTTCGGTTGGGGCCGGTGCCGGGCCAGACGACTCCGTCCGGATGCACCGGCGGGCGTTGGCGCGCCTTGATAGGGATTGCGTTGAGGATGTTATGAATTCCCTCGTAGATCAATTCACGGTTGCCGAACACATCCATCAGATAGAGCCTGAAGCGGCCGTCAAGCCCGCGTGCCGAGACCAGGAAATCCTCTTCAGACAGAGGCATCGGGGCGCTGTAGCCGCTGAAGCTTCCGGATGGGTGATAGTTTTCCGCCTCCCCCGGATCGACGGGACCATTGCCGGTCTCCGGCCATTGCAAGTCACGGGTCACCTTGGTGAGGCCATCCGGAAAATTAAACCCCTTGGTGGGATCGATGATGCCGATGGAGCCGCTCCACCAATCGTGATGTCCGACGCCGCAGAACATGATTCTGCGGCTGCCTGGGATTTGTTGGGGTTGGGACGTGTGATCAGGCCAGATGCTTTGGTTTCCCCAGAACGCCGCCACCCCGGTGCCATCCTGATTGACGGTCCATAGTTTTTGGGCGCGCCACAATGCCTTGTCGGTGTACTCCCATCGGGAATAGATCACACGGCCGTCGGACATGAGAGAAGGCACAAAGTCGGGTTCATTGTTGAGGCTGATTAGATAGATATTGGCACCGTCCGGGTCACAACGAGCGAGGACGTAGGAGTTGATAAACGGCCCGCAGCGCACATAACTATTGCAGCGGGTCGTGGTGAACATGATGTGTCCGTCGGGAAGATAGATCGGGTCGATATCATCGTATTCGCTGCTATGGGTGAGTTGCTTGAGGCCGGTTCCATCCAAATTCATTTCGAACAAATGGAAGCATTTTTCATCATGGGGTTTGTAGCAGAACAGCAGCCGTTTGCCATCGAAGGAAAGGTCGGGCCGCCAAAAGCTGCCGGGTTTGTCAGGTGCGAGTTGGCGCACTTGGCCCCCGGGCCTAAGGGCGTCGAGCACTAGCAAGCGGCCACCGGGAGCCGCCCACATGCTCATTCTGTGGATAGCCTCGTGGTTGGTTTCCCTGACATGCTGAATGGGTATATCGACGAAGAGCAATTGCTTGAAGTCGATGACGGGGTTTTTCAAAAGGATATCGCGCTTGATACGGCGCACCGAAAAGTACAACTCCTTGATCGCCGGATCCTCGTTGGCGTAAAGATCACCGCCGGGGATGTCATCGCCCAGCAAGCCCGGAATTTTCCCCCAGGGAGGGTCACCATAGGCAGCGCTGAGCGCAGCTGCGACCCAGTCGGAATCATCCATGCCCGGAAGCAGCCAATCAGACGCGGCTTGTTTTGATGCCTTCCATGACGTGTCTGAAGTGATCATGATGGATCTTTTATCGGCCAGTGTGATGGCCAAGCTTGCGATCAAGCCCGCTGGATTCGCCCCGACCGCCGGCTTGTTCTCCGCCCGCACAGCCAACACGTTAGGGCCTTGCTTCAAGTATTTCTCAACCGAGAACTTGGCGGCTCGTTGCCAGGTGTCGTGGGCGCCAACCCGGGTGCCGTTGAGAAAAACCTCGCAACCATCGTCTGCCGCAATGCGTAACTCTGCGTGCTGCAGCGGGGCAGGCACCACAAACGTGCTGCGGAAAAACCGGGTGTCGGCGGGCGCGTTTTCGCTTGGTTTCCCTTCCGGATACCAAATCCAGCCGCAGCTCGGTTTGCCAGTCGGATGGGATCCCCATGTCGGCATCGGCGGCTGCCCGGCCGCCACTTTGGCCGCCACATCTGGCAGTCGCTTTTCCAAAGCATCCAGGTCCCGCAACTCGGCAGAGAAATCCGGTGCCGGCGTCTTGGTGGCGAGGCGTGCCGCCAATTCCCGCGTCCATCCAATTTCCTTGGCAGAGCGTTGCAACAACCCTTCGCCCATCGCCTGAAACAGCCAGTCGCGCCCCATCACCTGCGCCTCTTCCTCCGCGCTCAAGGTCCGGGTCTCAGGCGTCCGGGCCTCACCGAGGTCCGTCGGCAGATAGATCTCTCCTCCTAACAGCGGCATGGCTGTCAGGAGGAGACCTGTGATCAAGAGGCTCGTTGGAGGACGCAAGGCATGCATGGCCTTGGAGATACTCAAACGGAAACAGCGATGTTTCAGCGGGTTAGAACCGGATTATTCATGAATCAGGGAGTCACCTTGACCCGCAGGAAGCCAGTGCTAGGCAAGCCATTCGAACCGTCGAGACTGAAGGATCGATATTCATAGCCAGTCGGCACTGTGTCGTTAGGAGCGGGCGGAACCACCGTGGCAACGGGCGTGACCGTGGCCGTGAAGGAACCCAGCGTGGTGCTGCCCTCAACGGTATAAGTGACACCATCATGGCTGGCGCTCGGCGACGGGCTGCCGGTGAAGGCCGGCGTGCCACTGCGCACTGCAATGGTCATGAGCAACTCCTTCTGGCCATCCGCATTGCTGTCGCCTATCAAACTGAAGAATTTGGCGTTGTTTGATGAGCTGTTAGGCGAACCGCCGAGGGCGAATTCGAGCAAATTCGACTGGCCGTCGCCATCGGGATCGGCGCTGGCACCAATGATTGCTGGATCGGTGACGCCGGGGAAGAAGCTGCTAATCCAGACATCATACGAGCTAAGCGAACGAACGAGTGCGATCTGACGGTTGCCATTGTAGTTATAATTAAGGGTATAATTCGCTGGCAGGGAGAGCCCAGGGAAGGTTCCTGTGAGAGTCCCGTAACTGGCAATCACATACACCGGCAGTGTGGGGGTTCCGTTCACTACAAGGGTGGCGTTGCTGATATCTAGCTGGTTGGCCACGGCCAGTTGATTGCCCGCCCCGCCGGCCTCGATGGTGAGGGTGGAGGATGGGCCGGTGAACGACACGCTTCCGGCGCTGAGCACTCCGGTGGTGACGCCGGGGTTGAGGTCGGCATTCGCTCCGATGACCAATGCTCCGGGGATCGTACCGGTGCCGCCGAGGGTTCCGGCATTCACTTGGGTGATACCCGTGTATGTGTTGACTCCATTCAGATAGAGTGTGCCAACCCCTGATTTTGTCAGGCTGCCATTGCTGGCGTCGTCACTCAGGATCTGGTTGAGGGCCATGTTGTTGCCATTGGTATCAATGAAGGCACCCGCAGAATGAATACTGGCGCTGCCGAGGTTGGCCATGAAATTGGTGTTGGCTCCCGCGCCGGCCTTGAGCAGGCCGCCGTTGAAGATGAAGGTCGCGTTGCCCGTGCCGCCTGGGCCTGGAATCACCTGTTTGGTCGTCAGGGTGCCACCATTGAGGTTGACGGTGCCAACGCCGGTGACGTTGTTAGTGAGATATAAGGCAACGCCATCGACATTGACTGAGCCGGTATCCGAAATGGTGAGTGTGCCAGAGCCTTCCTCACCGACGAGGAGCGCTCGGTTGGCCGTGATTTGGTTCAGAGAGCCGCCACTGACGTTGACCACGCCGGTGGAGCCGCTGTAGCGTCCGATGGAGATCCAGTCGTTGCCATTGTAGGTGCCCCCTGTCTGATTGATTGTGCCGCGAGTGCCGCCGTTCTTGCCGACGAAGGTCATGCCGGTGGAGGAGACGAGCGCGGAATCACTGATGTTGAGCGTGCCTACCGATGCGCCCACATCGCCGACGTTGAAATCGCTAGCAAGGGAGGCAAATGTGGCATGGTTCTTGACCGTCATGGTACCGATGCCATTGACGCCGATGGAGAGCCAACCACCCGTCTTGGTGACGCTGGCAGTGTCTTGGATCGTTACATTGGCAGTGGAACCCGCGCCCTCAGCGATGAGAAATTGGGCGGCACCGACGTAAACGGAAGTGCCACCGACCGTCAGGGTTGTGATGGCATTGTTGCTTTCGGCGAGGTAAGTCACGCCGGCGTTGGTCCAATTGGTATTGGTGAGGGTGATGTTCTGGTCGCAGTCGTTGAAGGCCAGTCCGGCATCGTAGCCGCTGCTGAAATTCGTGCACTGGATGGTCGAATTGGTCGCGGTGATGCTGCTAGCCACACCTGTGGATCCGTTGCCGCGGCCGAGGGCAATCCAGTTGTTCGTGATGAGGGAAGTGTGATTGAGGACCAAATTTGCCGGGACATCGGGGGTTTCGCCGATCCAGAGTTCTCCGGAGACCGAGTTGGTTTGTGTGTCGGAACCGTCCAACGTGAGAGTGCCGTTACTCACCCGCAGCGCCGGATAGCCGGTGTTGCCGAGAACGTTGGCACCCGAATGGCTCAGCGTCAGGTTGCCCGCGCCGGTTTTTGTCAGGTTGCCGAAGGTGGGTGTGACCACCGCGCCACTAAGGGTCAGGTCGTTGACATTGCTGATGACGGCATTGGCACCGCCGATGGTGACGCCGCGGTCAATACTGACGGCGGGGCCGTTGTAGTTGAGGGTGGCGGCACTCAGGACCAGATTTGAGGGGCTGGCACTGGAGGCACCGATCGAGCTGGGGCTGCCACCGCTGGCCAATTTATTGACTGTGGTGGTGCCGCCATCCAACACGGTGGCTCCGGTGTAGTCGTTATTGACGGTCAGGAGGGAAAGTGCAGCGGTGCCCTGCTTGAGGAGGGAGGCGCTGCCGGTGATTTTTCCGGCACCGGTCAGGAAGTAGCCAAGGGAGGATGTGTTGAAGGTGACCTCGCTGGGGGACACGCTTCCCGCCAGTGTCACCGTCGAGGTTAGGACGGAGACATCGTCATTGAAGAGCACCGGGGCACCGCTGCTGAAGGTTGTGGCCGAGTTGCTCACCAAATCGGTCCAGTTCGCCGTGGTCGCAATGTCCCAGACGCCATCCGGTGTGACGCCATCGATCGTTCCCTTCCAACGCGGCAGCGACACGCTGGTGACGGTTAGGAAAACCGAGCCATTGCCGTCGTCAGTGAAGGTGGCGGCCACGCCCAGTGGCAAGGTGCCGAGAACAAAAGTGCCGGGGCCGGCTTTCGGGCCGGTGTACGAAACCAGCGGGATGGTGCCGACGGCGGGGAGTTGGTCGGCGACGTTGATGGTCACGGTGCCATTGAGAGTGAGGGTGCCTGTGACGCTGAGGGGAGCGGCGGTGGGGTTGCCGGCGATGTTGCCCAGATCCAGATCTAGGGTGGTGGCACCGCTGCTGCCAAAGGTGGCATTGACCATCGACAACGATTGGGCGGCAGCCAGCTGTTTGATTCCAAGGGTAGTGCCGTCGGCAACTGTGTAGTCACCACTGTTTGGGGAACTTCCGCTGCGGGTCGCCACAGTCAGCGCACCAGCGTTGACGAAATTTGCTCCGGTATAGCTGCTGGTACCAGACAGGTTGAGCAGGCCATTCCCCGATTTGATCACGCCGCCACTGCCGTTGAATGCCTGCGGCGAAGTGACCGCGTAGCCGTTGCTATTGATCTTCAACCCTCCGGCATCAATGAACGCCTGACCGGCGGTGATGGTATCGATGAAGTTTGTCTGGCTGCTGGTTGCAATCACCTGCGTGCCGTTGAAATGAACGTGCGCCGCACCACCACCGCCAACAATTTGATTCGCCCTGAGCGTGCCGCCATTCAAATTCACGTTGCCGACGGCACTGCCGTTGCGGGCAATTTGGAAATAAGTTGCGCGAAATTCTCCAGTTCCGCTGAGCGTGAAATTGGCCGTGTTGTTTTCACCCATCCAGGTATCTCCTCCCTGAACGTCCACCAGCCCACCGCTTTGATTCATCGTTCCAGGACCGCTGGCCCCGATGATGAAGCTGCTGCCGCCGTTGGCCTTGGTCCATGTGCCGCCAGTCATATTGACGGTGCCGGTGGCGTTATCGCGTCCGACCGCCACCCAGTTGCCACTCGCGATGGTACCGGCGCTCAAGTTGAGGACGCCGTTTCCCCAGTATTCGCCGACCCATAACTCGCCGTTGGCCTGAAGCAACGAGGCGCTGTTCGTGATATTCACCGTGCCGTTGCCGCCGCTACCGTCACCAATATCTATGATCTCGTTGTTGACATTCTTGTAGCTGCCGCCGGCAAGGGTCATCAC
>CAIKHZ010000071.1 GCA_903827375.1 Akkermansiaceae bacterium | reverse complement strand
GGGGTCAGTCCTCGCATGGTAACATTTGTTTGAGGCATTGTGCATCCGCCGACAGCCGACAGTTAGGGAATCAGACTTGCTTGCTCCGTTGTCTAAATCGAGGTCCAACGCTGAGTTCTGACGCTTGAACCAATGGCTCCAACGTGGGCTAACGCTGCACCGAATGGCGGCCTCACCCGTCCGGTTCGGAGGGGGGGAGCGGGGCTAAGGCCCGATAAGCGCTGACTTAACCTAGCGTATTAAGAAATCAGCAAACATGGTGACTGCGAAAATTATCCATTGCCTTCTGATTGATGATTGCTGAGTGATAATTTTGATTATTGATGAGACATCATGACACCTCAAAAATCAGCAATCATGTCAATCATCAATCAAATTGTGGAGCTCATAGCACATGTTTTCAGATGCCTCTCTTTCGAGTCATATTTGGTGAAGTTAGCGCTTATGGGCTAAGGCCCAGTTCCGACCCCTATTTCTAACAAAAAAACTGCTGATGCAGGGCGACTACCAGGTAGTAGATGCCGCCGCAGGAGACAGCCGCCGAGCCACACCGCAACACGATCGGGTGTGTCTGCTCACACAGAGAGTGGCGACTCAATTTGAGCAATGCAAACAGTGGCAGCACCACGAGTTGATGACCGCACTCGACGCCGAGACTGAAGGCGGCGAGGGCGATCCAAATGCCGATGGAGGGCAGCCCCGCCATGGCATCGAGCAGGCCGCCGGCAAAGCCAAGGCCGTGGATGAGGCCGAAGCCGAAGGCTACGGCCAGCCGGATCTTGGAGCGGGCGCGCTGCGGCCAGAGCACGTTTTCCAGCGCGACGGCGACAATGCTCAGAGCGATGACCGGTTCGACGATGTAGGCCGGCAAGCGGAAAATGCCGAAGACGCAAAGCGCCAGCGTGAGGGTGTGGGCCAAGGTGAAGGCCGCGATGACCTTGACCATCTCCCAAAAGCTCAGCGTGGCGAGGACCAGCGCACACACGAACAACAGGTGGTCGTAGCCGGTTAGAATATGATTGACGCCGTGCCAAAAGTAATCGTGAAAGGCGCGCCAGCCCTGCGCCCCGGGGACAGGGGCAGCCCCGGCGGCCGCAGACTCAGCGGTGTTCCAGCCGGTCGGGATGTTGGCGGACTTCTGATAGGGCAGTAGCCACGAGTCGTTCGCATCGGTGTCGCTGGCACCTGCGCGCTTGACCCGCACCACATAACTCACGTCCCAAGCCGTGCCCGCGGCATACGGCCATTCTTCGAGCATATCATGAAACAAGCCGATGGTCGCCGGAAGCGGGCCGTTCACTGGATACTCGATCTCGTACTGATAGAATGTTTCGGCCGGATCGGCGAACACCTGCGGCGGCACCACCCGGCAGATCTTTCCAACGAGCAGCTCCTCGCCGGCGGCAAGCCGCAGATGCAACAACACATAGTCGCGATGCTGCTCGGCAGCACCCTGCAGCGCCGCGGTTGCTACTCCGCCGTTAGGTGGATGTTGTATGGCGTGGGCCACCGCGAGCTCCCTGACTGACACATTGACCACCACGCGCACCAGCGTCGGCTCGAACTCGACCCGCAGCGCATTCTGCAGGTTGGGGTGGGCGCGGGCCGTGATAGAGACTAGGAACAGCGCGTAACACGCAAGCGCGAGTTTGAGACAACCGTTCAATCGATAGGTCCGGCAACGGGATTTGGGCATTGGCGCCTGAGTATCGGATCGAATGCACATACCTAACATAGCCTGCTATGCTCGAGAGCCACCGCCGAAGAACGGATTGATGTCCCAGCCGGCACCTTGCTCCGCGACGATGGTGCCGGCATCGACGTTGATGCTGCCCCCGACCAAAGTGGTGGGGATAAGGATGTCGAGCATGCCGCCGGAAATGACGGCCGAGCGGGCGGTGGTTGACAGAGCGACCATCGGCAGAATCCATGCGAGACGTTTCATGTTAGATGAGTTTGAGGTTTGAGGGGATGACTTTCAGTGGGTGGTGCTGACAGCGACGCGGAAGAAGCGAGCCTTTTGCCCTGCGGCGAAGAACGGGTAATCGATGCTCACGGCTTCGACCTCGCCGCCATCGGCCACCACCGTGGGGGAGACCGAGCTGTTAGCCCAGGTGAGCAGGTCGCCGCTGAACTGCGGCGTATAGACCAGGCCGGCATCGGCAGCATCCTTGCGGCGAATGAAGATCACCCGAAAGTCGGTGCCGTTGGTCGTGGTTTGGTACCAGACGGCCGGCGTCCCGCGTTGGGTTAGAACAGCACCGGGAACATCGACTTGCACCGGGCTGCTGTCATTGACGTGCGGAGTGAGGCCGAAGGCGAATTCCAGAAAATTCGTTAGACCACTAGACCCCGCGATGATGGTGGCGGCGTCAGAGGGGTTCTTGCGGTCGAGGCCGTGGGACATTTCGTAAGCGTCGGGGATGCCGTCGCCATCCGTATCAGCGGCACCCTGTTTGATCATGGTGAACGTGTCCGGCAGGCTGCCGTTCTCGCGGACAAAGGTGGCGTCCAAGCGGGTGCCGTTGACGTCGAGCACGAGCGATCCGAGGTTGTTGAGACTGATGAAATGGGCAGGATGGTTGAGTGAGCCGCCGCTGGTCTGGCCGGAGGAGCCAGCCACCGCATAGACGGCGCCGAAGTGATCGCGCGGTCCGGTCAGGGGTTTGATGTAAGCGCCGGTGCCTGCGGGGCGGCCGTTGCCCGCGTTTTTCTTCATAGCGGCGGTTAGCGTGGTGGACAGTCCATAGTGACCATCCAACAAGTAGCTGCGCTCATAGGAGTGACTGTGGCCGCTGAGCACCAGATCGACGCCGCCGTTTTCGAGGATGGGCAGGAGATTGGAGCGCATTTCAATCAACTCGGTTTCCGTGTCGGAGTCATGCGAGCCCTTGGTGTAGGGTGGATGATGGAAGAAGGCGACGACCCATGTCTGGGTGTTGCTAGCGAGGTCGGCGGTGAGCCAAGTGGCCATGGCGCCGGTGGCTGAACGGCTGGCGGTCATCGAGTCGAGGCTGATGAAATGGACGTTGCCATAATCGAATGAGTAATAATGTTCCGTGCCCGAGGCAACCCCGCCGCACTGGCCCGTCTTGGGGAATGTGTAGATGCTGAAATACGGATAGGTATCGACAAAGGAGGTGGCTTGGTTGGTTTCGTGGTTGCCGAGGCAGGACCAGAACGGCACGCGTTTCATGAGGCTGCCGTAGATGTTGAAGACATTGGACTGGAATTCACTGTCGAGCCCGGAGTTATAGGCGTTGTCGCCGAGTTGGAGCACCAGGTTCGGATCGCGCGCCCCGGTCCAGGCATAGAAGGCGTCGCGAACCGCGATTTGATTGGCGGTGCCCGTACCTGCATCACCGAGAATCCACACCCGGGTGTTGGGCGTGCTGCCGGTCGTCGGAGGTGTTGTGAAGGTGTGCGCCGCGTCGCCACCGGCGAGCGTATCGACGGCTGAGCCAATGCTATAGAAATAGACGGTGTTGGCAGTTAGGCCGGTGAGCGTCACCTCGTGGTCCGTTGTGGACGAGGCTTCATTCGCCGTACTCGTCAGCGAGGCCGCGCTTGGTCCAAATTTCACCCGGCCGGCGATGCTCTGACTGCTGCGCCAGCGAATGGTCATGGTGGTTGGAGCAGCCTGTTGCAGATAGGCTGCGCGAGTCAGGGTACCCGAGCCAGCGGTGGCGCTGACGGAAATGCTCGTTGCAGCGGAGACCGTGACATTGCCGTCGTTGTCGGTGGCACGCGCGGTTAGGCTGTAGGTTCCGACGGGCACGCCGCTCCAGTTAAAGGTATATGGCGCGGTGCTGACTTCACCGAGTTTGGTTGCTCCCTGGAAGAACTCGACCTTTGCCACGGTGCCATCGGAGTCATTGGCGGTGGCTGCGAGCGCGATGGTCGCGGGTGCGGAAAACGGGTCGGTGGCGATCGGCGCGGTCAGGGTCACGCTCGGCGGCTGGCCAATCTGTGCCCCCACGGAGACGAGTGTCACGTTGTCGAGACCGATGATTTGGTCAGCACTGGTTTCCAAGGCGTTGTCATCGACCCAGCGCAGCAACAGGGTGGAGCCCGCAGCCCAAGAGCCGTTCAGGGTGATATCGGTGGGTGTCACGGTGGTGACACCCACCGTGTTGGGAACGATGACTCCGGTGGGGCCTGCGAGGGTTGGATTGAGGGCCGAGACTGCGCTCCAGGTGGTGCCGTTATCCAGACTGTAGAAGACCCAGTAGCCAGGCAACTCATTGGCGGTGGCCGGGGCGGTGAAGCGCCGGATATCATAGCCGAGGCGAATGGAGGTGATGCCGCTGCCACTGGTGTTGGTGACGCTCCACTGGAGCGCCACCCCTTCGGTGGAAGTCGGTGAGGTGCCGAGCGCCCGGTCTGCGGGCGAAGCACTCAGCGCGAAGTTATAGCCTTGGGTGGCACTCTTGGTGTTTGCAACATCGAAGGTCGTCGTCTGAATCAAGGTGGCGTTGACGGTGCCGCCGGCCACGTCGCTGGCGGGCACGGACGAAGCCCAGGTTGTATTCGAGCCGATGGTGTAGCCGAAGAACGACCAGTTGCTTGGAGGCGAGGTTCCGGCGGTGCCCATCGAGTCAAAATTCTCAGAAAACGACAGCGGTGGCGGCTGCACGTTGATGATGACAAGTGGCGAGGTGGTGACGCCGGCGTCGTTATCGGTGGCCACGGCCGAGAGCGTGTGACTGCCCACGCTGGCGCCGTTCCAAGTGAAGCTGTAGGGGGCGGTGGTGGATTCGCCGAGCTTGGTTGCGCCATTGTAGAACTCCACCTTGGCCACCGTGCCATCGCTGTCTGAAGCGCTGGCATGGATTGTGATGGTGCCGCTGGGGGTCAGGCCTGCGGCTGGAGCGGTGATGGCCACCGTCGGCGGCACGTTGTCAACATTGGTCACGCTGATACTGAGCGGCGCAGAAATGGTGAACCCGCCACTGTTGTCGGTGGCCTTCGCCGTGAGGGTGTAACTGCCGGTAAACACATTGTTCCAAAACAAGGCATACGGCGCGACGGAGGCCTCACCGATCTTGATGCTGTTAGCATAGTATTCGACTTTCACGACCGTGCCGTCGGTGTCTGCGGCATTGGCCGACATGTAAACGGATGCCGGCGCGTCGAAGATCTGGCCGGGATCCGGTTCGGTCAAGGCGACGGTCGGAGGCACATTGAAGACGTTGAGGTTCACCACGCCGGAGAGAGTTGTTGCGCCCGAGTTATCGACAGCCACGGCGGTGAGCACATGATTACCGGCCGTCGCGCCAATCCAGTCAAAGGTATATGGCCCGCTGGTGACCGTGCTGAGTTTGGTGGCACCGTCGTAGAACTCCACCCGCACAATGGTGCCATCGCTGTCGGCAGCGGTGGCGGCGAGGCTGATCGTGGTATTCAAGGCGGCGCCGGTTCCATCCAGCGGGGCGGTGAGGGCCACGCTCGGCGCGGCATTGGCTGCGGTGCTGAAGCGCCGCGAAGGGGTGGTGGTGAGGTTGATGCCGTCGTTGGAGGTGGCATACCATTCATAGTTCGAACCCGCTTCGAGTCCCGTCCAGTTGAGTGATGCGGTGGTGCCATTGGCGAGCACATTGACGGTGCCGAGTGGAATCCAGTCGGTGACCGCACCTTGCATGTTATAGGCGAGGGTGAATTGACTGTCGGTGTCGGTTTCATAGGCGCCGGCCGCGGGGTTGACCGGATTGGAAACTCGGTAGGTTTTGGCACTGATCGTATTGTTGGCAGGCGAGAACACGAAGTAGCGCAGCCAGCCATCGCCGCCGTTGACGCGGCCTTGATAGTCCTGCAGCACGCTGTAAACCGTGCGGCCTTGGAAGGTATCGCTGCGCTGGCCTTCACCGGGGACGTGGCCGCAGAGCATCAAGAACAAGTTCGGATTGTTCTTCAGAGCGTCGTAGATGTCCTGGCCCTGCGCGCTGAAGGTGGCCGGGTTGCCGGTGTTGATGATCCAGTGGCTGGTGATGATCGCGCGACGGTTCGGATAGGCTTTCAACAAGGCATCCGCCCAATCGAGGATGACCTGATAGCTGGCTTTAGCGCGCACATCATACTCCATGTGGACGATTATGAAATCGAGTCCGCTGGCGCTGAAGAGTTGATAGTTATTGTTGTTGTTGGTGGGCGACTGGCTGCCGCCCCAATAATTGCGGCCGACATAACGACTCGCGCCGAAGTATTGGCCGAAGTAAGCATTGGCGCCGCCGGCGTTTCCGAGCGATGTCTGGTCGTGATTGCCGGGTGCCGCGCCCCAAGGGATGCCATAGGCCCGAAGTGTATCGGCCTGGCTCTCGATCTTTTTCATTGCCGTGTCGGCAACGACCCACTCGGCGGGAACGGCGTCGCCGTTTTGGACGATGTCGCCCATGTGGCTGACAAAGGCGAGGTTCAAGGTGTTGCAGTTATCGACGAGCCACTGGGTTTGCGCATAGTAGGTGGCGGCCTGGTTGTTGTTGTTGAGGTTTTCCGAATAGAACTGGGTGTCTGGCAAGGTTGCGATGCTGAAGTCCGGGCCGGGGGCGGCCGGACTGGTTTTGCGGCCATAGAAGATAACGGTTTGCGCGTCGCCCTCCGGATCTGCCAGGCCCAGCGACAGGGCGGTGCTGCTGCCGAGTCCGGTGGCGTTGTCGGCCGGGCCGCCGGGGGTGACGACGGTGGGTTGGTTCGGATTGGGCGACACCGTGATGCTCACTGCGGAGGAGGTGGTCACCGCGCCCGCATTGTCGGTGGCTTTGGCAGTTAGAGAATAGGTACCCGGCGCGACGCTGGTCCAATCGAAGGTATAAGGTGCAGTGAGGTCCTCGCCAACTTTGGTTGCACCTTGGAAAAACTCCACCTTGGTGACCGAGCCGCCGGGATCCGCAGCGGTGGCGGCGAAGCTCACCGTGGCGGGTGCCACGCCGGAGTAGGCGACGGTTGGAGATGTTAGGGAAACGGTCGGTGGGGTGTTGACAAACATGGGGGCGCCATCGACCCAAACCGGGTCATTGGTGAGGGTGCCGATCGGCGCGCCGGCAACGCCAACGCTATTAGAGGTGCCCGTGCCTGTGCCTTCATTCAAGCCGAAGCGGGCGAGCAGTCCGGTAGTTGCGGTGGCAATCGGAGCATCTTTGAAGGCGAGGATTTGCGCCGTGGTGCGGGCGAGGTTCCACACCCGCGCTTCGTCGATGACGCCTTGAAAAAAGCCGGCTGCGGTGCCGGTGGAATCCAGCGCAGTGCCGAGAGCGAAATGCTGGATGCTGGCCGACTGTGGAATCGGGGAGGGAACAGGCAGCAAGTTGGGAGAGGTGGTGGTTTCCTCCACGCCATTGATATAGAGTTTCCAAGCGCTGCCATCCCATACGGCGGCGGCGTGATACCAAATGTTATTAGATAATACTGTGCTGCCGATAACCGGATAGTTATTGTTGCCGGCACCGGTGCCATTGAGCGGGGTTTGTAATTTGGCTTCGAAATCCGCACACAGCTGGTTGGTGGCGGAGTTGATGCCCATGAAATAGTTGCAATCCTTGGGTTCTTCGACCGTGGCCGTGGCATCCGCTTCGGCGCGGCCCTTGGTGACTAACGGAATGGCGGACGCCAGGCCGTTGGAGCCAGTGCTGGCACCAACGCCGGTGCCGGTGCGCTTGAACCAGCACTCCAAGGTGTAAACGGGCGTGCCGAGCGTTGCGGTGGCGGCTCCCATGGTCACATAATTATTCACACCGTTGAACTGAAGCGCGGTGTTGGTCGGATCTGTGAAAACATTGACGCTCACGGGCGCACTGGTGGTGGTTGCGCCGAGATTGTCCGTGGCGCGGGCGGTATAGGTATAGGCACCGGCGGCTAGGCCGGAGTCGGCGAAGGAATAGGGAGAAGTGGTGTCAGTGCCGACCACCGTACCATTGCGCAGGAACTCCACCTGCGTCACGCTGCCATTATCACTCGCCGTGGCATTGATCGTGAAACTGCCCGGCGCGGTGGCAAAACTGCCGGCGGCTGGCGCGGAAATGGAGACGGTGGGCGGCGTGTTTGGCGTCCCCGTTGTGAGGGAGAAATTGTCGATGGTGAAGGCGGTGTCGGGGCTGCCTGAACCATTGTCGTCGGCCCAGAGCAGGTAAAGCTTGGCACCGTTGGCCCAAGCGGAAGTCAGCGTTACGGAGGCGGTGAGGGTTTGATTGGTGGAGATGCCGCTCAAGGCAGGGATTGCAGTCCACGAGTTGATCAGGCCCGTTAGACTGTAATACACACGATGGCCAATGACCTCCTCCGCCACTGCCGTGCCAGTGCGAGTGAAGTCATAAGTGATGTTGATAGACGTCGCTGCGGAGCCGTAGTCATTCTGCAAGGTTGCCATCAGGACCGTCGCGTTGTTGCCGGTTGGGGCGGTGTAAATCAGGCCTGTGGCACCCGTACCGGAGTAGATGGCCAGTGCATTGGCGGCGGGCACGGTCGCTGCGACCAGTGAATTGGTGATTGCCGTGGCAGCGAGTGTCTGCACCCCAGCATCCACTTGAGCGACGGTTGTGTAGTTGCCTGACGCACCTGCGATCGACGCTGTTGACCAATCCGCAGCGGGAGGCGCTGTGGCAAAGGTCTGCACGCCTGTCGTATTGGAGGCTGACAGCGAAATAGCAGCATGGCTTTGGGCGGCCATGATAAAGAATGCGGCGAGGATTGGGCGCTTCATGGGTTTGGCGGGATTGGGTTGGAAATCGAATTGTGGGCGGGGTTAAGCGCCGCAAGGGCGACTTGCGCCTGCCGTGATATCTCAGTCAGAGTGGCTGAGCCGCGCTCCAGATTGGGCAGGGATTCGATGTGCCGGGCGAGATCCTCCCAGGCGCGGCGCGCGTCGTCGTGGCGTCCGGCTTGGGCGAGCAGTGCGGCGCGTTTTGCCAACATTGGTTCGGGCCGCGGCATGAGTTTGGTCATGGTGTCAATGCGCGTGAGCGCCGCGTCGTAGCGGCCGACGGCGGATTCCAATTCCATTGCCTTGAGCACAAGGGCTGGCACGTTGCCTTGGCTGGCGATGCCGCGTTGGATCGTCGCGATGGCCTCGTCGCCGAGTTTTTGTTGGGAAAGGATTTCTGCAACCTCGAGGAACACGTCCGGGTCGGGATGGGATATCTGCTTCAACGCGCCGCGATAGTCCGCGAGGCATGGTGCCCACCGGCCCTGGGCGGCGAAGATGCGCGCACGTTCCAGCAAGGCCGGTCCGTCATCGGCGTGCTTGCCCAGATAGGTATCGAGCACCTGGCGGGCACCGTCGAGGTCGTCGCCAATCGCGAGGGCTCGCGCTCGGGTGACGCTGAAGTCCAGTTCACTACCGGGCGGTTTCAAGCTGTCGGCGATATCGAGCTGCTCCAGAGCCAATTTCCAGTCATCGTTTTCGACATAGGCCAGGGCGAGTTGGTGGCGCGCGACAACATCGTCGGGTTGGCGTTTGATTTTGGCGGAATAAAGCTCCACCCGCTCTTCATGATTGCCATGGCCGTGGAGTGACCCTAGCAATGCCAAGGCGATCACCAGTGCAAGCGGCATTGAAGGAGTCCGCGTCATGGCTGATGGGGAAAAGTGAAAGCCGGGTGCGCCGCAGGCTGGGTGCTGGACGTCAGCGCCGTCATTGCCTGCCGGGCGCGTTCGCTCAGCAGCGACATGGAATGGCTGCCCCGTTCGGCGGCAGGCAGACCCTTGAGATGTTCGATGAGCGAGCGCCAGGCGGCCATCGATTCATCCGCACGCCCAGCCTCGGCGAGAATGCGGGCTCGCTTTTCCATCCATGGCTCGGGTCGCGGGGCGGACTGTTGAAATTTTTGGAGCCGGGCCAAAGCCGACTCAAGGCGGGTGGCGTTCACTTCGATTTCAACCAGCTTGAGTTGCAGCGACGCAACGTTGCCTAGGCGCGCCAAGGCACCTTCCAACACCCGAACCGACTCATCGGTCTTGCCATGACTCGCCAGCGCCTGGGCCGCTTCCTGAATCAAGTCCGGCTCGGCATCCGTTTGGTTGGCCAATGCCGCTTGGAAATCATCAAGCGCCGCCTGCTCCATGCCGAGTTGGGTCTCCACCCGCGCCCGTGATGCCAGGGCACCCCAATGAGCCGGATGTTTTTTTAGAAATGCGTCCAGAGCGGCCTTGGCCTCTAACGGCTTCCCCTGTTGGTCGAGGATTTTCCCTTGCCACCACTGCACCGGATATTCGCCTGGTGCCAGGATTTCGGCCCGATCCAGATCGTGCGAGGCCGCCGCCCAATCGGTGTGCTCAATCTCCAACAGCGCGCGTCGATACCACAACCCGCCGTCGTCAGGTTGCTCGGCCAAGCGCGCCTCAAGCGCGGTCATGAGCGCCGAATGCGTCCCGTGGCCGACCGCTCGCGGCAAGCCGAACCCAACGACCATCACCGCCAGCAAGCCCTGCCAAACCGTTGCTCGCAGGCTGTTCTTGAAACAAAGTCCCGGCTGCCCGACGAATGCCGTGAACCAAGGTAGCGAGGGAGACGGCGCGGGAGGGAAAGCGGTGGAAATCCGCCCCATGCCTGAGCCTATCAGGCGACGGATCGACGCGTTGGGCAGCGGAATATTTCGAATGGGAATCGTCATTGCAATGATGGCGCTCTGGGGAGATTACCTATCATGTCTGATTCGCCAAGGATTATTTTAGGAAATTTCCATCTTGATTTAATGCTCGGAAATTGCTTTCCCGGTGAAAGCCGTTGAAGGAACGGCTGACCGGATCACAGAACCAAACAAAATGATGCATCAACCGACGTCCCCATGTATGAAGTCGGCCAACGTTGCGCCGCTACTCTGCCTAACGACTATCCTAGTTGCACCCTCAAGATGACGCGCTTTGAGCAACCCGCGTTCACCAGCCAGAGTGTCTATCAGCATATCAAGTATGACCTTAGCTGGAAGCATGAGTTTTCCGACAAGCTCGCCCGTGGGTGCGGGCTGCACGGTTTACAACTGCGTGTGGCAGGATCCCGCGCTGCGCGATGCCCGCATGAATGGATTCCATACCGATCATGATGCTCAATTGGGATTACCGACCATCACGGCGCGCGATGGGAGGACGCCGGGGTCTGTGTCGGAGGTGTCTAGGCTGGAGGTGTCGAGGCTGGAGATGCTTTCGGTGACCGGGAGCGGGCGGAAGGATGCGGACTGGGTATCGACGCGGAATTCGAGTTGCAACAGGTCGCGGTTGGTCTCGGCCATTTGATCATGGAGGGCAAGGTTGGCTTGCTTGAGTTGCTTCATTTCATGGAGCAGCGACTCGAAGAATTCCTTTTCGGCGGCGACGGGCGTGGCGGCTTGGCTCGCAACGAGTGAGGCAGGAGCAGGCTGGGTGGGCTGGGTGGGCTGGGTGGGCTGGGTGGGCTGGGCATGGGAACAGGCGTGCAGAGTGGTGATAGAGGCGGCGAATTCCCGCCGCGACCACCAATGGCTGAGAGCGGTGCCGGACAAGGTGGCGAGGACCAAGCTGCAAGTGGCGGGGACGAGAGAGGAGTTCATCGTTTGCTAGGTGAGGGCGTGGCAGGCGGCTGAGGCTTCTGGATTGGATGAGGCAGGGAACTGAGGAGTTGCTGGAGGAGGTCGATGGCGGAGCCGAGATGTTTGGCGTCGGCGTCGAGTTGTTGGATTGAGTTGGCGAGGATAGCGCTGACGGTTTGGTCTTGGTTGTAACTGAGGGTGGGGTCGAAGCCCGGCTCACTGAGAGCGATGGCGGTGGCGTCGGGGACCAAGAGATGCGGCCGAATTTTGAGGGTGATGTGGGTGCCGGGAGCGAGTTCCACCTTGCGAATGAAAGGCGGGGCACTGGCAGATGCATCGAGACGCCAGCCAGGAGGGATGGCGGCAAGAGGTTTGGCGGGAAACGGAGCCAGCAGCTTGACAGATTTGAGATCCATGGTGCCGCTGCCCGCTTGTAGGGTTTCGACTTGGATGCTTAAGCTGGGTTCGGTGGCTGGATCGGCCTCCGCAGCAGGTTCGGCCGGGGGCGGCGGGGCTTCTATGGTCACGTCGCTAGGCGTGCTGTCAGCGGCGCGGCTGACTACGGATTGATGAGTGCCCTCGGCACGAGGAAGGTGGGATGTGGACGCTGCGGTGGCAGTGGTGGGTTGTTGGGCGAGGCCACAGAGGCCATCCATCACTGTGAAGGTGAGCACAAGAAGGCGTGGTTTCATTTGTCAGAGGGTTGGAGTTGGATTGCCTCGGAGGAGTCTAACCCTGCCGCCTTGGCGCTGCGATCAGCGTGATCCTGGTTGGCAGGTAGCGACGGACTGTCGGCACGCAGTGCAAGGATGGGCATCGAACGTTCAACGAGGTGCTTCCAGGCGGCGAGGATCTCGGTGGCTTCCTCGCGCAATGCACGCGAATTTTCCTGATAAGTTGACAGGCGTTTTAGCAACCCACGGGACTCAGCGACTTCACCGTCGGTCCAGCCGAGGCGGCGGGATTGATAAAGAACCGGCACGTTGAGGATGATGCGGCTCAGATCGCCACCTTGAGTGGAGGCGGTAAGGACGTGCTGGATGTGAAAGTTGGTTTCCTCAAAGGGGCTCGCCGGGGCTGAGGAGGGCTGGACGTTGCGCTCGCCGGAAATCGGCATGGGCGTGGCGGCGACGCTGGAATGGGTGTCGCCTGGCAGACATGGCGTATTGGGGAGCAGGCTGCCCAATGGCGCTGCGTTCAATGCTGGAACGGGTGCTGGCTGGACAGCGGGAGGTATTTGAGGCTTGGCGGCGGAGATAGACGGATGGCTGGCCAAGGGTGCCGCCAGCGGAGACTCCGACTTGGTGACATACATGAAGCAGAAAAGCGCCGCGATTGCAGTACTCAGCAGAAGCAGCCACGGATAGGCGCGAGTGGTTGGGTTGGGCGTCATGGTGTTCTTTTTTCGGGGAAAATGCTTTTTGGGATAGCGGCAGGGGCGGCGGGCGGGATTGCCAAGGCGTGGGTGATGACCGTTCGATCGGACACCCCCGGGAAGGTGGTGATGGTGAATGCTTCGCGGGTGAGGCGCAGGTGACGCAGCACGCCCCCGGTCTTGTTTAGTGCCTGAATGCCGGGAATGACATCCAGCGCGGTCTCGCCTGAGCGCTGACGGCCCACACCGTCTGATCGGTAGATTTCAAAAGTGCTGCTGGCTTCCTCATTCCCATCGGCGGTGATGCGCACGTGCAGCCCATCGGTGGAGACATGAAATATGACTGGTTTCATTGGAATGAGAGTGACCCGATCACCGCCGACTTTGAGGTGGGAGCTAAGGACAAAATTGGCGAAGGGGCGGAAGTCCTCGGCAGGCAGGGTGGCACCGAGGGCTAGGCTGATGAGGACTGGAAGCACGCGTATCATTCGCCAACATCCCAGAGGGAGTCTGTTGTGCTGCCAGAGGGGTCGTAGGCCACTCCCGAACCATTGTCCACCACAGGCGGAAACACCGTCACTTTGATGTTGAGCGTGGCACCGGTCAGTGAGGTGACCGCTGGCATATTGATCGACTTATTAGTAAAATATGGAACAAGCAAGGCGGGGGTCAGCGAGGTCACCGGGACAGTCGGATTGTCCGACAGATAGCGCTTTTGTGCGGTATAGACACTGCGCAGTGAACCACTGGCCGCGCGCCCGAGCCGCCAGCTCTTCAAAGCATTGCCAGAGTACATGCCGACACTGATCAAGGCTAACAGCACCATGATGACGATGGTCATTTCAAGGAGGGTGAAAGCCCGTGGTTGGGACCTCGAGCGGGGTCGCAGGCGGATTGGACGCAACGGCATTATGAAAATGGAAACCTTGACGAATTTGAGTTTCATGGGAAAGGAGAGATCAGGATATATCAACCTTTAAGAACTTCGATGGCCTCGGCGAGCATTTTGCGCAGTTCCGGTTGGCTGAACAGAGCGACGAGATACCCGACGCCATAGAAGGCGGATGCTGCAGCTAACGCGAACCAGGCGAGAATCCAAGTGAGGGACATATCTTTGGGGGCGATCCAAGGGACGAACCACGCCTTGCGATCCACCACGGCAGTGAAAAACATCAGATTGGCATCCCGGAGGCTGGCGATGAAGGAATCGGCGAGTTTAGTGTTTCTGGCGATGAAGAGGTGTTTGAAGCGCATGCCCGGAACGTCAGGGAGTGGTTGTTTGCGGATCCCCTTGGGGACG
>CAIKHZ010000070.1 GCA_903827375.1 Akkermansiaceae bacterium | reverse complement strand
GGCGCTTCTAACTATGAAAGCGCCGACCTAATTCTGCTAGGACGGATGCTCGGCCGCCTCCAAAACGACGCCCTGAGCCCGTCCGGCCAGGCGCTCGGTCTCCTCGATGCCAACCCCGCAATGCCCGCCGCACGCGAACTGGTGCGCGGCATTCACACCGGCTGCGGCCCGCTGAAATCCCTGACATCGATGGCGCGCGATGCCTATCAATTCAACCTGTCCGCCGTGCAAATTGACGTGACCGGAGAAATCTGCCTAGTCCTAGGTGCCCAGACGGCCCGCATACGCAGCCTCGCCGCCGCCAGCAAAACCCCGGAGGATTGGCTGCAAGTGGCCTCCCGCCTGCGGGCTTTGCTCAGCGTCAGCAAAAACCTAGATGTGGCGTTGGGCTTGCTCAAAACCGGCGGCGGCCCGCTCGCCGCAGATGCCGACGGGACGCTCAATGGTTCGGTTTTCCAAGATGAGCGGGAATGGCTGGAACGGGACATGGCCGCCGGTCAGACGGATGTCCAACTGACGGAGAAGGTGTTCAATCTGAACCGCCGCCTCGGCAAGCTGGAGGATCGGTTCGGCGGGATGAGGGAGAATCTGGCAAATCAGGCAAGGCAGTTTGCCATCGATCACGGGAAAATTTTACCTGGAGGCCCGGACACCCCGGCCGCGCTGGTGGCCAGCATGCATCAACACGTCATGCAGGAGCTCGCGCCGACGTGGACATGTGTCGAGCAGTTGCGCCACCAGCAATCGGCCGTCGCCGCCATCGAGTCCCTCATGCCACAAGACCGCGCCGCTTTGACCGACGCCCGCTGGAGCGCCCTCGCCGCCAACCTCAAAACTCATGCCGATCTCGAGGAAACCCGCAGCCTAGCGGATAACGGGTTTGTCGGCGACCTGCGCCGGGCCACCGTGGCCGTCCAGGCACTGCAAGCGCTCGCCCCCGGCGATGGTGCAGAGGCGACAGCAGCCCGCCTTGACGTGCTGGATCAATGCCTGCGAGTGTTAGAAACCGGCCACAATTTGCACGAATTGGCGGAAGGTTGCGCGGCACTGGCCACCACCGAGCGCTGGGAATTCCGCATGCCTCAGGGCCGCACCGTGGAGCGCCGCGACTGGGCATGGCTCGCCACCTGCCTGCAACTTGCGCCGGGCCAGCTCCAGCGATTGGAGTTGAAGGACGAGGCGGCACGCCAAGCGGTGGCGGCGGCGGTGGCCCAGCTCAACGGGATTCCGGCGACTCCGGCGTTTCTCGCGGTGAACGTGGAAATGGGGAAACGCCGCAACCTGCGCTACTCAATGAGCGTCCGCAGCGATTTGGAGCAAGTAGCCGCTAAACTCAGGGGCGCTCTCACCCCGCTGCTACCGGCGATGGAAACCGCCCGCCAAGCCCTCGCCAAACTCGCCCCTAAAATCAGCGATCTGGCCCTCGCCCTTGCCAAGGAGGAGGCGGCCATTGAACAGGATTCGGCTCTGCATGCCACCACCGCTGCCACAGCCGAGCCTGCGGCTAACAGCACCCGTGCCAAACCGCAACTCGCCCGCCAACAACAACTCAATCTCAAAATCGACGCCCTCAAAGACCTGATCCGCGCCGACGCTAACGAACAAAGTATCCTCAAAAAGGACGAACGCGATCGAATGCGCGACGCCGATGACGCGCTCGCCTCCCTCAAAGACCCGCCACCCGCCGCTGCCCAGGCGTTAGCACTGGCCACCACCGACGAATTGGCCCCGCGTCAATCCTCCGACCTCCAACAGGCAGTAACCCAGCAGCAACTCGTCGTCGATGCTCTCATCCGCATCGGCCGCCACTACGATGCCCTCGAAAAGGGCAAGCCAGCCGAAGAGACGCGCCTAGCGTTGCGCCAAGAAGAGGAGGCCGCCGGTCTCAAGGCAACCTTGGATGAGCAATACGCCAAGGCCGAAATGATTGCACAAATGGCCGAGCTAAGCCCGGAAGCCATGCTCAAGGAGATGGAGGCCAGGTTGCCCGCCAACGCCGACATGCAACACGAACTTGAACAGATCGCTAACATCGATCTGGCACTCGCCAAAGACCTCCTCGAGCGCGCCGCCAAGCAAGAGGCCAACGTCGCCAAAACCGTCGAAGACCAAAACACCCGCGATCAAGACCCCAAGGCCAAACTTACCACCCTCGAAGCTGCCAAACTCACCGCTGCCCTCGCCAGGGAGGCTCAGACAGCCGCCGATGCCACCCGCCAACTCATGGAACAAGCCGCCTTCCCCCCCGGCTTGGAACAGGCAAAATTGGCTAGCGAACAAGCCGCCGCCGCCGTGCCAGCCGCCGATGCCTTGGTCGAGGCCGCCCAGCGCCTCGAGAATGGCCACAGCGCCGATGAGGTGCTCAAGGAAGCCACCGCAGTGGCCGAAAAAGTGGGCCAGCTCATTCCCCACTGCGATCAAGCCCGCGGCCACGCCAATCCGGCGGCCCAACTCGCCAAGACCGAAGCCCAAAAACCCGGCCCCCAACAGGCGGCCTTTCAACAGGCAGAACCCCTGGCGACCCTCTGCTCGCAAAAATCCGAACAGGCGATCGAGGCGGCTCGCCTCGCCGAAGCCGCAGCCCGCCTGGCTGCCGAGCGTGCACAAGCAATGGCACAAATCCCCCAAGGCCAGCCGCAAAATATCAAGCTAGCCATCGCCGCATCCCTGCAAGTGCCTGTGAAACCCGATGCCTCCGACGCCGCCGTCAACCTCGAGCGAGCCTCCCGCCACGAGCTGCGCCTGAACAAACCCGACTCCGCCCAAACACTCGCCAACATCGCTACAAGAATCGATCATGCCGTCAAAACCGAAGTCGCCGCCGCCGAGACAGCCCTCCGCGATTCTCCACAGGCTGCTGCCGCCCAAGCCCCAGCCCGCGCCGCCAGCACGGAACTCGCCAGACTCGTCGAAGCCTTGAAAAGAGCCACCGATATGCCCCTGCCGTCCTCCCCGATGAATGCCCCTCCCGGCACCCCGGCTTCCACCGCAACACCCGCCGAGCAACAAGCCATGGCCCGAACCCTCGACGCCCTCGATCAGCAAGTCAATGAAGCCGCCGCCGCCGCTGCCGCAGGCCAAGGCCCACCAATGCCCGGCCAAGGCCCGCCGATGCCCGGCCAAGGCCCGCCGATGCCCGGCTCAGGCCCGCCGATGCCCGGCTCAGGCCCTCCCGGTGGGATGGCTCAAGCTGCCATGGCATCGCTGCGGCAAGGGCGTTCTGGGATGCCTTCGCCGCTGCCGGGCCTGCCCGGTCCGCCCGGTCCGCCCATGGAAAAATCCCTCGGTGGTGCGGCCCTGCAGGCAGCCCCCCCATCCCAGGGTCAGCCCCCAGAGTTGCAGGCATTGCAAAAAGGCGATTGGGGGAAATTACCCAAAAAACTCGCCGACCAACTCACCAAGGGCCAATCCGAAACCATCCCCGCCGAATACCGCGAAGCCGTCGCCACCTACTATCGCGTCGTCGCCGAAAAATCCAAAAAGCCATGAGCCATCCCTTCCATCCGTGGTTTCGGCCGCTTGCCATTCTCTTCCGCCCCGCCCAGTCCGACGCCAAGATTGTAGCGGCGCTCTGTGAGCGTCGTTGCGCAAAGGCACCTCTCGAGACTCCTCTCGCGCAGCGACGGCCACTGCACTGGCTTTGCACCACCATCCTCATCCTTTCCGCCGCCCTTGCCCGCGCCGACCCGAAAATCGACGAGTCCCTGAAATTGGCTGCCTCCTACTTGGTTTCCCAGCAAAAACCCCAAGGCATGATCGGCGATACCTTCCCCATGCCGAACACCTCGCTGGCGGTCCTCGCCCTCGCCGCCTGCGGCCACCAGCCCGCCGACCCCTCACCCGAGGGACTGACCATGCGCAAGGCCATCGACTACATCCTGTTGCCGGAAAACCAAACCAGCGACGGCTATTTCGGCAAATCCGATAACTCCCGCATGTACGGCCACGGCATCACCACACTGATGCTTGCCGAAATGTTAGGCATGGGCCTCGACGACAAACAGGACTCCCTGATCCGCCAAAAATGCAAGCTCGCCGTCGAATTGATCCTCCGTGCCCAAAGCATGCGCAAAGACACCCAAAATACCGGCGGCTGGCAATACGATCCCGATAGCCGAGCCTCCGACCTCTCCGTCACTTGTTGGCAAACCATGGCCCTGCGCGCCTCGCAGAACGCCGGCCTCGATGTGCCCCGAGAGGCCATCGACAAGGTCGTCGATTACATGAAGCACCTCTACAAACCCCTCGGCGATAAGCGCGGCCCTAACCTCCCCGGCGGCTTTGGCTACTCGGCTCCGGCCACCACCACCTCGACCACCGCCGAAGGCCTGCTGGCGATGCAGGTTTGCGGCCAGTACCAAGCCGAGGAAACCCTCAGCGCCAGTGAATTATTGCTCACAATCGACCTCCAAAAGGACAAGCAATGGTTCTTCTACACCACCTATTACTATGCCCAGGGCATGTACCAGCGCGGCGGAAAATTCGCCGATACCGCCCAGCGCACCGTGCCCGCCATGCTCCTGCCCCTGCAGTCCCGCGAGGGCTGGTGGCAAAGCCTCGGCGGCGAGGAAAGCGGCCCCGGCAAAACCTATTGCACCTCCATGGCTGTGCTCGCTCTCGCCGTCAAAAACCACTTTCTCCCCATCTATCAACGGTAAATAGCAAAATTGCGCATTGCCCGTCATGGCTTCCAGGGTGGCTGCCCGGGCCCAGGACGGGGGCTCTGAGGGGAATCCTCCCAAGCGTGCGCCTCCCCTGCCCGCCCGTCAATCCGAGGCCAGCCCCGGACTGTGGATCGTCATCCCCCGTCGTTGGCAAATTTTCCTGCAATCTCTTGTCACTGTCGGAGGGGTGGTCTAAACTCCTCGGCCTATGGCAACCTATCGAGTACTTGTGTCGGATCCCATCTCGGAAAAAGGCGTGGAGGCGCTGCGAGCCACCCCGGAGTTGGCGGTGGACGTGAAAACCGGACTCAAACCGGAGGAACTGCTTGCCATCATTGGTGACTACCACGGCCTGGTGATCCGCTCTCAAACGAAGGTGACGGCAGCGGTGTTCGCTGCTGCAAAAAACCTCAAAGCCATCGGCCGAGCCGGTGTCGGAGTGGACAATATCGACCGCGCCAGCGCTACCGAGCACGGCGTGGTGGTGATGAACACGCCCAGCGGCAACACGATTTCCACGGCAGAACACGCCTTCACACTGATGCTCTCGCTGGCCCGCAATATCCCACAGGCCCACGCCTCAATGATCGCCGGAAAATGGGATCGAAAATCCTTCGAGGGCGTCGAATTGCACGGCAAACGCCTCGCCATCATCGGCATGGGCCGCATCGGCACCGAATTCGCCAAACGTGCCCAAGCATTTGGCATGAACGTCGTCGCCTACGACCCCTTCCTCACCGCCGCTCGCGCCCAGTCCCTCAAAGTCGAACTCGCCGAATCCGCCAACGACGCCCTCCACGGCGCCGATGTGGTCACCCTGCATATTCCCCTCACCCCGGAAACCCAGCACCTCCTCAACGCCGAACGCATCGGCCTCATGAACCCCGGTGCCCTCATCATCAATTGCGCCCGTGGCGGCCTCGTCGATGAAGCCGCCGCCATGGCCCATCTCGAAGCCGGTCACCTCGGCGGTATCGCCTTGGATGTTTACGAAACTGAACCACCAACGGCTGATTTTCCACTGCTGGGGGCGAAAAAATGCGTCTTCACCCCACACCTTGGAGCATCCACCGCAGAGGCCCAAGAAAACGTCGGCACCGAGGTGGCTTATCAAATCCGCGACTTCCTGGTCACCGGTGAAGTGCGCAACGCGGTGAACATGCCCAACCTCGACAGCCACACGCTTGAAAGCGTCGGCCCATACCTGAACCTGGCCAACTCGCTGGGGAAATTGCTCTCCAAAATCGCCCCGGAACAGTGCGATTCCATCCGCGTCTCATACCTCGGTCCCGTCTCCGAACTCGACACCGAACTCATCACCCGCACCGTCCTCACCGGCTACCTCGCCAGCGCTCATAACCAGGCCCAGGTCAATCTCGTCAACGCCCCTGCCATCGCCAAGGCCCATGGAATCGACGTCGGTGAAGCCACCACCGCCCTTGCCACTAACTGCACCGAGCTCATCGAAGTCTCCGCCATCAAGGGCAACGAAGCCTGCACCGTCGCCGGTACCTTCTTCGGTAGCTCCGCTCGCATCGTCCACATCGCCGGCCATTACGTCGAAACCAACCCACGCGGCCGCTTCCTCTTCGTCGAAAATGACGACCGCCCCGGCATCGTCGGCACCCTCGGCACCTCCCTCGGCAATGCCGCAGTGAACATTGCCAACATGGCCCTCAGCCGCACCAGCGACCGCATCCGTGCGGTGACCGTCATCGAAGTGGACACCGAACCGCCCTCAATTCTGCTGGAAAACCTTCGCAACACCCCAGGAATCCTGCGGGTCTTAAGCTTCGAACTTTAAACCCGAAAAAAAACCGTAAATTTGCGTTGCCAAGTCCCCCACCCCGCTCTTACCTTCTCCCCGGCATGAAAAAACTCGTAGTCATAGCTACTTCCCTAATCGCATTCTCCGGCTTTGCAGCTGCAGACATTCAGGCACCTCCAGGCTCGCAGTATACATCGTCACGCAAGCTCGGTCGCGCCGTCAGTAACATCCTCTACGGATTCATGGAGATTCCATCTCAAATGGCCATCAAGGACGACGAACTCGGCCGCAAGGCGGCTTGGTCATACGGTGCCATTGAAGGCACCAACCGTGCATTGCGCCGCTTGGGTTATGGATTCTACGAGTTGATCACCTTCACCTGCCCGACGTATCGCGGCACCTACAAGCAACCTTATGAGCGTTGCGGCGAAGACAACCGCATCCAGATGAACGTCGCCGACGGCCTGTCCGAATTTCCACCGGAACTTGGCTTCCAAACGTACTATCGTTACGGCCGCCAGCAGCCAAACTAAGATTCCCTCACCTTTTTCTATCCCGGCACGGGTCAACCCCCTGCCGGGATTTTTCTTGCCTGCAAACAAGGCCCAGAGTCCTTGAAAAGCCAAAGTTCAGAACTCAGGGTTTGGCCTCAAGATATCTTGGGTTTGAGGCGCAGCCTCGCTAGATCATGCATCAATGACTCGGCACCCGAGGCATCCACTTTTCAAGCACATGGGCCAAACTCCGCGTCGTCACTGGCTTGGTAATGTAATCATTCATGCCTGCCTCCAAGCACTGTTGCCGGGCTCCCACCATCGCATTGGCTGTCATCGCAATGACCGGCAACCCCGGATTGATGGTCGCCTGCGACGAACGCAGCAAACGAGTGGCATCAAGCCCATCCATCACAGGCATTTGCAGATCCATGAAGACCACATCATAGACCTCACTTGTCAGGGCCTGACAAGCGTCCGACCCGTTGCCGACCACATCCACACGCAATCCCAATTTTTGCAAGAAGCCGACTGCCACCTTTTGATTGATGATGTTATCTTCTGCGAGCAGGGCGCGCAGGCCCTGCCAAGTTGGCAGTTTGCCGATAGCGGGCGCGGTGGGCTGAAGTGGGTTTGGATTTAATTGCGTTAGGGAGAGTGATTGGGCAAGGGGCAGCGTGAACCAGAAGGACGTGCCGTGGCCTTCGGTGCTTTCGACGCCGATGTCGCCGCCCATGAGCTGGACCAATTGTTTTGAGATAGCCAAGCCAAGCCCGGACCCTCCGTAATGCCGAGTCGTGGAAACATCCGCCTGACTAAACTTCTCAAACAGCAGCGCCTGCTTATCCGCCGCGATGCCGATACCCGTATCACTCACCACGAAGCGCAGCCCGATAGCACCCAGCGCGGCATCTGCCAGCCCAACCCGCACCGTCACCACGCCCGTCGCTGTAAACTTCACAGCGTTGCCGGCCAGATTGACGAGGACCTGGCGCAAGCGACCGGGATCGCCGCGAAGGGCACGCGGGACGTCCGGATCGATGGTTGTGATGAACTCAAGCCCTTTGTTACGGGCTTGCTGGGCGAAGATGCGTGTGAGGTGGTTGAATACGGCGGAGATATCGAAATCAAGGACTTCTAGATCGAGCTTACCGGCCTCGACCTTGGAAAGATCGAGGATTCCATTGATCAGGTTGAGGAGGGCTTCACTGCTATCACGAATGACTTCGGCACAATGGCGTTGCTGGCTGGTGAGTGCGCTATCTAGCAATTGTTCGGTCATCCCGATGACGCCGTTCATGGGGGTGCGAATCTCGTGGCTCATGTTAGCCAGAAACTCGCTCTTGGCTTGATTCGCCAACTCGGCTTTGGCTGCCTGTTCGGATGCGCGGGCAGTGGCCTGGCGCAGGGCTTCGTCAGCGAATTTGCGCTCGGTGGTGTCGCGCAAAATCCCGACGGCATGCCAAGCGCCGTTTGTCTCGATCGCTGAAAGGGATATCTGTACAGGGATTTCCTGGCCGTCCTTGTGAATGGCCTCCAGATCATGCGTCTTGCCCAGAGCCGCGCCTTGTCCCGTTTGCTGAAACCGCAGAAAGCCAGCATTGAAGCCGTCGCGATAGCGTGCGGGGACAATCAACCCGTGAAGGTCCTGGCCGATGACCTCGCTGCTGGTGTAGCCCAAAATGCGTTCGGCAGCAGGATTCCAATATGAGACATGGCCAAGTGCATCCATCATGACGATGGCGTCAAAGGCGGAATCGGTAATCGCCTTCAGGTCGGCACTTCTTTCCTGCAATTCCGAACTGCGCTTCATCACCAGTTGCTCGAGTTTTTCGCGCCGACGATGCAACACACTGACGAGGGATGCGGCAGCAGCGCTGAGCAGCAGTCCAAACAAGGCCGTCAGCCAAGCAGATGCCGGGTGTAAAGCAACGAATTCCGGGCCGGCCTTAGCGGTCACGAGAAAGGTTTTGCCAAAGGCCATCAAATACAGCACCGCAGTTTCCAGACGCTCCCGCTGCCGGGCGTCTCCTGCTGCCGGGCGTCTCCTGCTGCCGCGCTAGCGCGGCCAATCAAATGAATCCCCCGGCATCGCGGGATGGCCTCACGGGTCAGGGCTAGCTGCCCCTTGACCACCAAATACTCGGATCGTTGCAGGTCCGATGGCGTCCCTGTGAACGTCTGCAAGCACTCAACATCGAGCGCCTGCGCCACCAACTGCGCCTGCCGCAGCAGATCGGCCCGCATCTCGCTTCCCCGCCGCTGTACCGTCCACCAAGTCAGAACCAAGCCCACGACCAGCACGCCTCCCATCCCCGACGCTCGCGTCAACCGCTGGTGTAATAGCTTCATCGGGGGGGGGGGGTCAAGTCGGACATTCACCTTTGGTTCGCATCCTGAGCCTCCACAACAGCAAACCGAAACCAAGCACTCAGACGGGACTCATACGCCATCGCACTACTTAGGTCAAGCAGAACTTTTACGGATGCCCCCCAAGAAATTGCAGAGGCACTCCGTCACCGTCTCCGCATTTCCCTGTAGAGGTAGGCACCGGTATTTGGGGCTGTTGATGTTAACATTGTGACAACCACGTTGCCACTCGCATCCACCTCAGTGCAGGCGCACATCGCTTGATTGGTGCCAATGCCTAGCAAAACAAACTCACATTTTTCAGGTTCAACATATGGATTTCAGTGGCTCATTCTATGCTTCTCAGGGCCTAACCAATCAGGGGGAAGCCGACCAGTTATCGCCAAGAATTCCAAAATCCGCAAAATCCACTTTCCCGTTGCCGTCGATGTCCGAGGTGAGTCCGGACTGCTGTTTTCGCCAATCGGTGCCCATGAGTTTGAGGTCAAGCAGGTCCACCTTGCCATCCATGTTGAGGTCGCCCGGCGGCGGGTTGAACAGTGAGATGTTGTCAAGATAGACGGATTTGGTTGAGCCCCCCGCATTGAAAACCATCATGGAACTCAAATCCGTGGCGGCTGTCATGGTGAAGACGTAGCGAAAGTGCTGCTTGGTAGCCGTGAGACTCGGGATCCTGGTGCTGCTGTAGTTGGTGTTGGAAGAGCCGTTCTGCATCACCTTGGCTTCAATGGTGCGTGTGCCGCTGCTCGTCCATGCGTCAAACTCAAAGACGTAGGCATTCCCCAAGACCATGGGAAGACCGGTTTGCTTCAACTGGATGCTTGCGGTGCTGCTGCCGCCATTGGTGATTACATAACTGCTGTAACCGCTGGTAGTGGACCAAGCCGCAACAGCCGGACTTGTGACCGATGACGACCACGACGCCGTGCCGCCGGAGAAATCGCCGTTGGCAACCATATTTTGGCCGGGTTTGATGATATTAACGGCAACGTTCTCCTCGTTAGAATAAGGACCTTCCACGCCGTTCTTGTTGACGGCGGTGACGCGGAAGTAATACGTCTGGCCACTCGTCAGATTGCTCAGGCATTTCATGGTTGTGCCCGAGGTGCCCAGCAGGGTGGTGGGCTGTGGCGAGGTGCCGCCGTAGATGCGATAGGTCACCACGCTGCTGTCGCCGAACTGATTGAACAGCAGCGTCACGTTGTCGGGATAGGCTTCCAATATCAGATAAGGCTTGAGGGCAACCCCCTGCCACGGGCAACGCCAGACCCGATAGGCCTCATATTGACTCACCCAGTTCATCTCGAAGGCCTTGGTTCCATCGGGGCGAACCTCGGTGAGCTTGGGATAGCCCCCTATCACCCAGTTGATCAGGGTATTTCCGTTAGGCAGACGCTGAACATCGCCCATGTAGTAGGTGAACAGGTTCGTCGGGGCCTCCAAATATTGCCAGACGAGGGTGGCAGTCATGGCGACGGGGTCCACCACGTATTCGACGCCGCGGGACACCTGGGGACTGTGGCCGTTGCCATTGTCAAAGAGCGTGTAGTGGTTGTTGCCCAGAGCACGCACGGCATGCTGATTGCGTTGGCCGTTGAGTGGATCATTGAGATAGGTGAACTGGTTGTGGGTGCCGCCGAGGCGCCAGATAATCTCACCTGTGTCGCGATTGATCTTAGTGACCTCACTGGTATTGCGGCTAGAGAGCAGGATGTGGCCGTCACTATCCACTGAAATGGCGTTCATGTGGGTGAAATCCCCTGGATTTAGCGGGTCCACGACGGTATTCTGGCCAGCGGGATCGAGGTGGTCCCAAGCCCGCCACTGGAAGATGAGTTCGCCGGACGGGGTGAATTGCTGGATGCAATCCTCGGTGATGCCGACACTGGTGCCGGCCCCGGAAACATAACGACTCAGGTCCACGGTCTGGCCGTTCAAGCCGATGAGGAAATACGTTCCATCCGCGAGCATTTGCAGTTCGTGCTCATCCACGCTATAGCCATTTTTGGTCCAGTATTCCGCAATCTTCTCGTAGTGGGTGTTCATCCCGTAGAAGTACTGGCCCTTGTCCCTGGCCAACAGGGTGAGCACACCGTTAGGCTGGACTTTCATGTCGCGCCGTTCGTCGGGCATCCGCTGGTACCAGATGGGCGAGCCGGAGTTATCAAAGATCACGTTGTAGCACTGGCCGCCGCCACCACGGTTGTCAATGAAGATGGGATCAGCGCACGGATTGTTGTTGGTGGTGATGCTGATGAATGGGAAGTTGCTAGGGACCGACACCCCGTTGGGCATGATGCCAGCCTTGCCGGGCGACGCCGGCGAATTGCCAAGCGGTGGCGCCGGCGCTGCCAATGGGGGCTGTGCCGCGACGCTAGCGGTGATGACCCACGGCGAGAGCACCCAACCGGGAACCACTTCAGAAGGGGCACTGGTGGCTTGGCCGGGTTTGGCCCAGCCGACGGCGAGGTTGTCGCCGCCACCGCCCTCCTTCTGCAATGCCTCAACATAATATTTTTGTCCGGCGACCAAATTGATCGCCACGGATTTTTGTTCGGCATAATTGGACCATTGTCGTGAATTCGTCCATCCGGGCACATAGGCAATCTTAGTTTTGTTAGCAGGATCGGCATTGGTGCTCAGCCACAGTTCGCTGTTATCATCGCTGGCGATCCAAAACACATAAGTGCCGGAGCTGGGTGCTGTGAGGTAGCCTCGAACCCGGGTGCCGTAGCTATCCGCCCAATCCGTCGGCGCCTCAAAGCTGAAGAGGTAATCGCGAGCGGTGGGAGTGCTTGGATAATTGGCGTTTGACGTCAGATCACTCACAGCAGTGCCGGCAATACCGGTCCAGTACTCGCGGAGAATCGTGCCGGTGGGTTCAATGAAGCCGAGTTCCGCCAATTGCACCGCGCCGGCAGTGGTGGGATCGGCGACTTTGGTGATCCACAAGCGGTAGCCACTGTAGGCAGTTAGATTTGTGAAGGAGTACGTATTTTTGAGGCCGCGACTGGCGAACGTTTGGCCGGTCCGGCTATCCAGCAATGTCAGATTACCGGCTGAATTCACCCCGTAGAAACGCCAGTCCATGGGATCGCGTGCCGGAACGTCGTTGGCCGAAGTGATCGAGTAACTGGTGACATAGTGGGTATCAGTTCCGGGATACATATACTGGATCCAGCTGGAAATGGTGCTTCCGTTGGGTGCCACTCCATCATACCATTTCGTGGACACATCGCCGTCAAACGCCTTCTCTTTGGCTTCATTAGGCGGGTTGTCACCACGGGCAGTGATGACAGGGTTATCCGGCATGTGGCCGGAGATCATAAACGTGTATTGATAGGGTTGGACAGTTCCGGCTGACGTCTGCGGAGCCAGAGAGACGGTGACCAATTCGTTAGACTGGAACGTGTTAGTCATTTCAAAGATGACGGTTCGCTTGTCGCTGGCAATCTTGGTCGTGCCCGAGTGAATGCCGCTACTGGCACCGCTCACCTGAATGAACTGGGCCAGATTGGTGACCAGCGTCGGATCCACATTCGTAAAACGAACCAGCACAAACTTCGTTTGCGTCGGGGAGTACTCAGCGCCTGGCAGTGGCGAAAGGTACATATATCCGAGATTGCGATAGGCACCGGTGTCTGCCCGGATGCCAGTCGCCGCCAGCAAAAGGGCGACCGCAGCGACAAGGATTTGATAGGCACGGTTCATGGATCAAGGATGAAGTACCGCCGCACGAGGTCATTCCGCCAACCGCCCTCGCAGCCACGAAAATCGCATTCCTCCGCCAACGCGCTCGAAAGTTGTCCAGACCAGTCCAGCGTGTCAATCCACAATTCTTGCAGCAGAAGGTGCAAGCCCCCAAGAGAAGACAAGCCGAGTTTCGCACTGCCCGGGGGGGGGCTGCTCTTTGATGAGGACAAACGGGCGACCTGCGGCCACACGACCTCGGCCGGAGCCGAGGCGCGTGAATGGACGCGGGCCCCGATCCGGTCTTCGGATGGATGCTTGTCGGTCCACATCTGCGACTGGGCTCCCAACGCACCGGTGTCTTGCCATCACCTCCACGTTCATGCACGTTGGTCTGCCGCCGATGAAATCCACCTTGGCTTTGTTGAGTTTTCAACTGTATTTGGAATTGCGCTCGGGCCATATTTCAATCACGGTCTTGCGAGGAGAGATCAAAGATGCCAGTTATTTCAATCTATTGTGGGATCAATCTGTTGAAGCACATCCTTGACATCAGCACGAACCGTGCATCCGCCTTCAGTCCTTTCTCCACTCAGGCAGTGTTGGAGCCAAGAACCACCCAACAAGACGCCGCCACCCGACCGGCGTGACTCCATCACTTCAACCACAACCGTTTTACTTCCGGCAGTGACCCCCCCCATGCATGCCTGTTTACTCGCCGCGCGTCCCAAGACGCTTCCCGCCGCCGTGGTTCCGGTATGGGTCGCTTGCGTGCTGGCTTGGATCCTCACCGGTGCCTGTGACCTGCGGCTGGCTGCCTGCACCTTGGGCGGTGCCATCGCCATCCAGATCGCGACAAATTTCTTCAACGATGCCATCGATTCGCGCAAGGGGGCGGATACCTCCCGCCGCCTCGGACCGACGCGGGCGACGGCCTCGGGCCTGCTATCGGCCCGCACGGTTTTTGTGTGGGCAATCGGCTTTCTAGGGTTGGCGGTGATGTTCGGGAGCATGCTCTATCAGGCGCGAGGCTGGCCGGTATTGGTTATTGGCTGTCCCTCGCTATTTCTCGCGTACGGCTACACCGGCGGGCCGTTTCCGTTGGCATACCGGGGCTTGGGCGAGGTATTTGTCGTCCTCTTCTTCGGATTGATCGCGGTGGCGGGCACCGTCTTTATCCAAACTGGCGGATGGCCGGTTGCTGCCTTGCTGCTGGGTTTACAGACCGGCCTGCTCTCTGCGGTGCTCATTTCTATCAATAACCTGCGGGACCGGGCCGAGGATGCCACCACCGGCAAGTGCACTCTGGCCGTGCGTTTCGGCCATCGGGCGGCCGTGGCCGTCATCGCCCTCGAACTGGCGCTGGCGGCAGGGGTCGGTGGCGCTTGGATCGTTTTGGGCCACAGTCCGCTGGCGGTTGCCGGTGTTCCTATCGTGTTATTGGGCTGGCTGATTTTCCACGGTGTGCGGACCCAGGCGCCCGGCCCTGCGTATAACCGCCTGCTGGCACTTGGCGGGGTTTTATTGCTGGTCTTCGCGGCTATCTTTCACGCGGCGGCGCTGCTCGAATCCTTGACACACTGACCTTAAGACCCACGGTATTGCGCTATTTCGGCGTTCTAGCTGCAGGTTTGGGTAGCGGTGGTTTGTCAACGTTGGGAGGCACGGCATAGTTGACGGCCTTCATTTGGGTGTCGAGCTCGGCACTGAGTTTCGCGGTGACCGCGGGATCCGCTGCCAAGTTTTTCAACTCGTATGGATCAACTGCTAGATCAAAAACTTCAGTCCACTCGGGATGGCCGGGGTAGGTCACGAGTTTAGCGTTGGCGCTGCGGACGCCTATCAATGTAGGAGTGTCTCCACCGCCGTTTTCATAAAAATACTCTGCCAGAAACGACTGGCGCCAATTCGCCAGCTTCTGCCCGGTGGCAAGAGCTTTCCAACTCACACCCTGCATGGCTTCGGGCACGGCCACGCCAGCCAAATCGAGAAGCGTCGGGGCGAGGTCGATGTTGAGAACCATCTCGTCGATGACCTGGCCCTTGCCGAAGAGGCGTGGGTAACGCACCAGCATTGGGATGCGCAGTGACTCTTCATAGATCGAGCGCTTATCGCCGAGGCAATGTTCACCTAGATAGTAGCCGTTATCGCTGGTGTAAACGACCACTGTGTCTTCTGCCAGACCGAGCTCATCGAGAGAATCTAGCAATCTACCAAGATTTTCATCGGCACCTGTGACGTGGCGGAGGTAGTCGAGATGGATCGCATTGTCAGAGAGCCCTTGAGGCTGCTTGCCTGTGGCGGGGTCGGGCGGGTGGAAGATGGCTGACACGCCGAAATTTGGTGCTGGCCTGCTGGTTTCTCCGGCATAGAGGTTGCGCAAGCGCTCGGGGAGATTTTTGCCGCCGCGCGGGCTGTGAGGACTCTTGAAACCCACAACCAACGAAAACGGCCGCTCGCGATTCTGCTTCATCCATCCAATCGCAAAGTCAGTGCTGACGTCGTCAATCCACCCTTTGGTAGGCGTGGAAACACCGTTGACTTCGACCGGACAGTCGTTGTACCGACCATGACCAATGAAGCTCGCAGAGTAATCGAAACCGGGGCGCTGTCCACGCTGTTCACCCATATGCCACTTGCCAATGTAAGCGGTCGTGTAGCCAGCAGCACGCAGCAGCGAGGCATGAGTGACCGTATCCACCGGAAACTCGGTATGATTGTTAGTAATCCCATTTAGGTGGTTGTAACAACCCGTTAGGAAAGCGGCTCGACTCGGAGCACACAACGAGCAGGTGGCGAAGGCATTGCGGAAGCGCACACCGCTGCCAGCCAAGCGGTCCATGTTGGGCGACTTGAACCACGGAAAGCGAGCATGCCCGGCCTGCTCGCGCTGGACGACGCCCATCGCGTCCCAGCGCTGGTCGTCGGTGTAGATAAAGAGGAAATTTGGTTTGCGTTCCGCGGCGTGCGAGGTAGCGGCGCAGCCGAGCGTGACGCACAGCCACACGGTGGCGCGGCGGCGGCACGCCCTAGCGAGGGTTCCCCTCAGACCCGAGACCCAAGACATCAAGACGCACGGGGAATCCTGGCCTAACGACAGCATCATTTTTATTTCAAGGAGTCTGATGATGGTTTTCATGACAAATTTTTGCACCTCTGTTCTCGTTCGTGTTTGCAGATGATCCACATTACCACATGGGGTCAGTCCGCGCATGGTAACATTTGCTCGGGGTGATGCAGGCAGGGATCCGGCTAATTTCCAGATGGCTGAGGGTCTGAGCCAGAGGCATAGCGGACGAGCCAAGTTTCCAGAGTTACCTCCCCCTGAGGAGTCTCCAACTGTCAGAATTTTTATTGACGAGGTGCCCCTGGCGGCATTTCACATTGGCTGAATTTTCGCTTTGACGGATTACCTTGGATTTTGCAGGATAGCGGTGGCCGATGGTAATGAAATGTCCTCGATGCGTGCAAAATATCCACCGTGCAGCGGAGGACTGCCCGCATTGTGGCTTCACGATTGGAGATGCCGACGTGCAATTTGGAGGGCGGGACATGCGGATGCGGTGCCTGGCGGACACGGCGGGCTTGCTGCGCCACGATGAGCGCGAGCCAGTGGAGGTGGCAATGAGGCAAATCACGAAGCGCTTCCCGCAGGTATTTGTGGCGATATACACTGGGTCGCTGGGGGAGGCAGCTCACTTGCGGCGCTTTGGCTTTTGGCTGCTTAACCGTGCAAAGTTTGCAGATTTGCCGCCCGGAACGTCCAACGCTGCGGGCATTTTACTGACGATTGATCCGGAAACCAAGGCAGCGGGCCTGAGCGTTGGTTACCTGCTGGAGCCATTTCTGGAAGAGGAAGATACCTTTGATTGCTTGGCACGTGCCCATTCCCACTGGCTGGAAGGGCGTTATGGCGACGGCATGATCAAGGCACTCGAACAATTATCCTGGATCCTGCGCAAACGCAGCAATCAGGCCGGCCGCAATCCGCAGCATTTCGCCCGCAAGCTATTGCCGTCGGCCAGCCGATCCGCAGCAACCCGCCGACGCCCATCCGGCCCAGAGGAGGTTGAGCGATGATGAAGGCATGGCAGGGGTTGGTGGTTGGAGCGTGGCTGGCCGCACCCTGGGCCACTGCCCGCAATAGCGCTCCGCTGCCAAACTGGAGCGAGGCGCAACGCAAGGCCATGGAAGCCAACGGCTGGCTGGCTGGCGAGCGGATATTAGGCGCTGCGGCAGATGGCGAGTCGCAACCGGGCGCTGCAGTGAGTCCTCCAGACCTTGGTGGAGGCGTGCCCACAGCAGGTCTCACTGCGCCACAGTCACCCGTTGTGCCGGTTCCCGAAAAATTTTTAACGGCCTATTTTGATGCCAAGCCGGAGGGTTTTCTGATAGACCCGCAGGGATTGCTTGATGAAGGGGCGACGCACGAGCAACTCGCCTTGCTCAAGGCCCATGCGGCCGATTCGCCCATCGACCTTTACATTTATATATTTGCCAAGGATCAGGAGATTCCTGGCGACGTTCGTGGCGAAGAATTATGCGAGCGCTGCTTCGGCACAGAGCGCCCAACCCTCTTGGTATTCTATTTTCTCGGTGCCCCGCAACAAACTGTGCTCTACCCAAGCCCGTCAATGCCAGAGGCCATCCCGGCCACAGAGCAGCGCCAAGCTCTCCAAAGCGCGATCTACCAGGCCAGCCAAAAAGCCAGCCCGCCAGCGCAGTTGGAGGCTTTCACGATCCAGCTGACGAAGCGGATCTATCGGATGGAACAAATGCTCCACGGCATCAGCGACGAGGCCGATGGACCCAAGCTCTCACGGGCACGAGCTGCCAAACTCGCAAAAAGTTCTTCTTCGTTGGCCGAGCGCTGGGCCCGCTGGCGCCCGATGGCGCTGGATCTGGCGATACCCGGCCTGTTGATTGCCAGCGTGCTCGCCGCGAGTGTAGGCATCATTGGCTGGCGGCGTCGGCGTGCGACCTATCGCTTTCCTGAACTCTTTGTTGAACCGCGCCTCGGTGGTCAACACGCGGCAGGCCTGGGAGCTGTCATTGCCTTTGCCAGTGCCGACCTGCCACCGGCATCGCAGCGTCGGCAGGTGGCAGGCTATTTGCGCCGGACCTGATCGACCGCACGTGCAAAATCCCGGCATGCGGGGTTGCCACAGAGACGGGACGCTGGTAGTGTGCCGCTCTTTCCACGAGATGAAACATTTGCTCCCCTGCTTGCTCACCGCCCTGTTGCCTTGGGCCGCCTCCGCGGAACCAGCCAGGCCCTATGTGAATGACAAGAAAGCGCCTGAAAACCGCCAAGACCTTGATGCCATCCAGCACGCCCTCACCCAGGTCTTGCCAGCCGCCCGCAATGCCACCGTGTGCATCGAACTCGGCGAAGGCAGCGGCAGCGGAGTCATCGTCTCAGAGGACGGCCTAGTCCTCACCGCCGCCCACGTCGCCAGCGGCGTCAATAAGGACCTCACCGTGGTGTTGGAAGACGGCCGCAAGCTCAAGGCCGTGTCCCTCGGGGTCGTCGCAGATACCGATGCCGCCATGGTGCGCATCACCGAAAAGGAAAAATTTCCCTTTGTAGATCTGGATCGCAAGGATACGACGCGGCTGGGCGACTGGGTATTTGCGCTCGGGCATTCCGGTGGATTCGACAAAGAGCGCGGCTCGGTCGTGCGGTTGGGTCGGCTGGTGCGCATGGCAGAAAGCACCATTCAATCGGACTGCACCCTCATTGGCGGCGATTCCGGAGGTCCCCTATTTAACTTGCAAGGCCAGTTGATCGGCATCCACTCACGCGTCGGGGTTTGGATGGGGATTGACATGCACGTGCCCATCCAAGTGTTTATTAAAAATTGGGATGGCCTGCTCAAGGCTGAGTTCATCGGTGAGGGGCCGTTTGTGAAGAAGGCCGAAAAGGGCAAGGGCTTCCTCGGTTTAGCCACCGAAGCCCGCAGTGAAGGTGGCCTGAAAGTGACCAAGGTGGGCAAGGACACTCCGGCGGCGAAGGCGGATTTCAAGGAAGACGACGTACTGCTCAAGCTCAATGGCAGCGAACTGAAGACCCGCGAGCAGCTGCAAGAGACGCTCAAGGAAATGGCCGAAGGGGATCCCTTGGAATTCGATGTCCTGCGTGCCGGCAAACCCCTCACCATCAAACTTAAACTCGGTGCACGCTAAACTCATCATCCCCGCCATCATCCTCGCCATCGTGGCCCACGCCCCTGCCGACCAAAGCCTCGAAACCGCCTTCCGCACCACAGGCCCCACCGTCCTGGCCGCCTTCGACGCCCAACGCCAGGTCATCCAAAAATGCAGCGCTATCATCTACGACGGCCGAGCCGAGGCTATCTGCGGAGTTGTCATTTCCCCCACCGGTCATATCCTAACTAAAGCGAGCGAGCTCAAAACCATCAAAAAACTCGGTGTGACCGTCGATGAGAAAAAATATCCTGAAGCCAAGATTCTCGCCATCGACGATCAGTGGGACGTGGCCCTAATCAAGATCGATGCCAGCGACCTGACCCCGGTGGCCTACGCTCCAACCAGTGCCGTGAGCCAAGGCACCTGGGTGGTGGCCAACGGCACCACCACCCGCACCCATCGGCGGGTGCTCGCCGGGATCATCAGCGCGAAGATCCGCGAAATCCCCACATCTGGCGGCGCTGCCCTCGGCGTGAAACTCAAGCTCGATGCGAAGGAACTGGAAATCGATGACGTCCAGGAAAAGAGCGGTGCCAAAGAGGCCGGCCTGCAAAAAGGTGACGTGATTCTAGCCATTGACGGCAAGCCAGTTACCAAACTCGATGAGGTGGGTGCCGTGCTCAAAGACCGCAAGGCCGGGACGATCGCCAAGCTCACTTTCCGGCGTAACCAAGAGGAGAAATCCGCTGACGTGCGGCTCATGGCCCGCAACGAAATGAGCGAGGAATTGAACCGCAACGATGCCATGAGTGGCGCGTTTTCCGAACGACGGAGTGGCTTTCCACGGATCCTCCAGCACGACATCCTCGGTGCAAGATCCATTGTCGGCGGACCGCTGTTAGATCTTGAAGGCCGCTGCATCGGCATGAACATCGCCCGCGCCAACCGCGCCGAGAGTTTTGCCATTCCCGTCGAAGACCTCAAGGCCCTTGCCGAACGCCTCCTCAAGACTCCCTAACCCCTGGTGCCCACCCACCAGATCTGCAGCCTCACGCAGCCCACACACACCTGCCCGGGGTTAGAGAAAATTTTTCTGATCAAAGCCACGGCCATGATTGACATCGCGGCGAGATCCCCCCACTTTCTGGCCCGAGCAAGCAATACACACTCATATGTCCGACTCTTCCCCCGGCTTTCGCGAGATGAAATCAGTGGTTATCCGATTCGCCGGAGATTCCGGTGATGGCATGCAAATTGTTGGTGAACGCTTCACCGACACCAGCGTGACCATCCCCAACTCGATAGCTACCTTTCCAGACTATCCGGCAGAGATCCGCGCCCCAGTCGGCACCATCGGCGGTGTTTCCGCCTTCCAAGTCCACTTCGGCAGCAGCAAGGTGCTGACGTCCGGTGATGCACCCGACGCCTTGGTGGCAATGAACCCGGCCGCCCTCGCCGTGCATCTGCAGGACCTCGTCAAAGGGGGACTGCTCGTCGTCAACACCGCCGCCTTCACCGAAGACAACCTCAAAATGGCCGGATTCACCAGCAACCCGCTGGACGACCCGAGTCTAGCGGAGAACTACATTCTGGTGGCGCTCGACATCACTGGCTTGGCGCTCGCAGCCCTCAAAGAGAGCTCGCTGACGAACCGCGAAAAACTCCGCTGCAAAAACTTCCTGGCCCTCGGATTCATGTTCTGGGTGTATAGCCGCCCAATCGAACCAACCCTCGATTACATCCATGCCAAATGGGGGAAAAAGCTGCCTGACCTCGCGGACGCCAACGCGGCCGTGGTCAAAGCCGGCTATTTCCTCGGCGAGACATCCGAGCTCACGATTGAGCGCTACAGGGTGGCTCGCGCCGAGGTCACCCCCGGAATTTATCGGAAAATTTCCGGCAACGAAGCCACCGCTCTTGGCCTGATTGCCGCCTCGCGGCGGAGTGGGCGGGACTTGCTTTTTTCTGGTTACCCGATCACTCCGGCCACATCCGTCCTCGAAACCCTGGCGGGTTACAAACACTTCGGCGTCACCACCGTGCAGGCCGAGGATGAAATTGCCGCCATTGGCGTGGCGATTGGCGGCAGTTACGCCGGCAAACTCGGTGCCACCGCCACCAGTGGTCCCGGCATGTGTCTGAAGAGCGAGTTCATCGGCTTGGCCGTCACCACCGAACTACCACTCGTCATTATCAACGTCCAACGTGGGGGCCCAAGCACCGGCCTGCCGACCAAAACCGAGCAATCCGACCTGTTTCAGGCTCTCTACGGGCGCCATGGCGAAAGCCCGCTGCCGGTCGTCGCCGCCAATTCCCCATCCGACTGCTTCAGCGCAGCTTTCGAGGCCGCGCGCATTGCCATCCGATATTCGACTCCTGTGATTCTGCTTACCGATGGCTACCTTGCCAACGGTTCCGAGCCATGGCTGGTGCCCGACGAGGCGTCGCTGCCGGACATTTCCAAGCCTTTTGCAGACGAAACCAAACCGTACGTCGCCTTTGCCCGCGATCCACATACCCTTGCACGCACCCACGCCATCCCAGGCCAACCCGGCCTCGAACACCGCATCGGCGGCCTCGAGAAAAATGAAAAAGGTGCCATCAGTTACGATCCGGAGATTCACAGTCTGATGACCGAGCTCCGTGCCGCCAAGGTTGCCGGCATTGCCAAGGACTTGCCGCCCATGGAGGTCAACGGCCCCAAGCAGGGCAAACTTCTGGTCCTCGGCTGGGGTGGCACTCACGGCGCAATCACCTCCGCGGTAGCCACTCTGCGCAGCGAAGGTCACCCAGTGAGCAGCAGCACCTTGCGCCACCTCAATCCTCTGCCGGCCGATCTTGGTGATCTGCTCGCTGGCTTTGATCAAGTGCTTATTCCCGAGCTCAACAACGGCCAGCTTGGCACCCTCATCCGTGCCAATTATTTGGTTGATACCCTCGCGATGTCCAAGGTCAAAGGCCAGCCCTTCAAGATCAGTGAAATCCGCGCCCGCATCCTAGAACTCCTTAACGCCTAATCCCCCATGGACACTGCTATCCAACAACCCCTCGCTCAAAACATCCCCGCTATCCCGGAATTGAGCCGCAAGGACTTCGTTCCACCTAACGAAGTGCGCTGGTGCCCGGGCTGCGGCGATTACGCCATCCTCAACTCGCTCCAGCGTACCTTCCCCGAACTCGGTGTGCCTCGCGAAAATTTCGTCATGATCAGCGGCATCGGTTGCTCCAGCCGCTTCCCATTCTACATGAACACCTATGGCTTCCACACGATCCATGGCCGCGCCCCAAGCGTCGCCACCGGCGTGAAAGTCGCCAACCCAGACCTCTCCGTGTGGGTCATCACCGGCGATGGCGACGGCCTGAGCATCGGCGGCAACCACCTTCTTCACTTGCTGCGGCGCAACATCAATATCAACGTCCTGCTCTTCAATAACCGCATCTACGGCCTCACCAAGGGCCAGTATAGCCCAACCTCTCCGGTTGGAACCAAGACCAAAACGTCACCCACCGGCTCACTCGAAAACCCTCTCAATCCCGTGCTTTTCGCCTTGGGTGCCGAAGCCACATTTGTCGCCCGCACGGTGGACAATAACCCCAAACATATGGTGGAGACGTTCAAGGCTGCCCATCATCACAAGGGAATCTCCTTCGTCGAAATCTTCCAAAATTGCGTCATCTTCAACGATGCCACCTGGGATGGCATCTACGGCAAGGAAAGTCGCGACGAGCAAATGCTCTTCCTCGAAACTGGCAAACCCCTGCTCTTTGGAAAAAATAAGAGCAAAGGCATCCGCCTCAATGGCCTGACGCCCGAAGTGGTCGATGCCGCCAGCGCCGCTCCCGGGGAAATCCTCATCCATCAGCCCGAGCAAGCCAGCCCGCTCTATTCCCATCTACTCGCCACGATGGGTGAACCGGAGTTTCCCACGCCCATGGGGGTCATCCGCCAAATCGAAAGACCCACTTACGAAAACCTCGTCCACGAGCAAATCGACCAAGCCCAAGCCAAACGCGGAACCGGCACCTGGCAGGAACTGCTCCACGGCAATGCCACTTGGACGGTCCCCTCAGGAATCGCTTGAGGTCGCTCCCGCTTGTCCGCCGATCTGGCGTCCTTGTCGAATCAGCGGGTTCATTGGCGATCCATCGGCATCGGCGGTCATCGACACGCCGCTACAATCCCACAACTGAGTTGTGCATCGAGTCCTTGTAGGTCTCAAAGTCGTGCAGTCAGAACAGGATTTTCGCATCCGGATCCTCTTCGGCACGAGCTCAGCCGAAGGATTGTTCATTTTGCGAAACGCATTGGTCTTGTTGCGAAACCTGAAATTTTGAATTGCATGAGACGGGTATAGATCGCCATTCATGCGGGCCGAAATTTCATTTTTCAATCAAGCGGTTCGAGCCACGCCATAGATGTTTGCGTCTGCCCCCTGCCAAATTGAAATCGGACCCTCGGTACATGCCGCTGCATTTGCGCAACTCACCATGCCCATCCTCTCATCCAGCCCTCGACACCTAGCGGATCGCCAATCCCCTGCGGATGCCCTTGATCTCGGTGCCTTGCCCACCCCGGACCTCCGCCTGCGCAGACAGCGGGCCATCGCTCTGGCACGCGCCATCCATGGCCCGGTGGACGCCTTGATCCTGTGCGACCCCTTGGATATCCACTATCTATCAGGAACACGCCACGGCATTTCCTGGCTGGTCCTGCTGGAAGGTGCCGCCTTTGCCATCTCACGCCACATGCTGGTCAGCGAAGTGCGGGCAGAAGCCGTCAGTTGCGAGGTTCTGCTAGCCTCCGCCCGCTCGACCGAACGGCCTGAGCTCGAGCAGTTCGTCATTGCCGAGGTGGTCAAACGCGGGCTGACCCATGTGGTGGTGGATACCGCCAAGCTCAGCGCCCAGTCCTACTTGCGGCTCACCGAGCGCAGCCGCTCGGCAGGCATCCATCTACGCGACTTTCCGGATTGCCTGGCGAGCCTGCGTGCCGTGAAGGATCCCAGTGAAATCGCCCTCACCCGGCGTTGTGTGCAAATTGCTGAACAGGCATTCAGCGAACTCATCGGACAAGGGGCCTCCGCCCTGCTCGGCCGCTCAGAGCGCGACTTGTCCGAAGAATTGGAGGCTCGCATGTGGGCGCTGGGTGCCGACCGCCAGGGGTTCCCGGAAACCGGCATCATTGTCGCAAGCGGGCCTAACAGCGCTTGTCCCCACCACTCGCCCGGCCCCCGCCGGGTGGCCGCCGGGGAATCCCTGCTGTTTGACTGGGGGGCCGAATTCGCTGGATACCGCAGCGACATCACCCGCACAGTTTTCCCCGGCAGTGTTCCCGAATTCGCTCGCCAGGCCTATCCGATCGTCGAGCAAGCCTTGCTGCGCGCCGCCGCCCAGCTCCGCCCAGGCGCACTCATGGGCGACGTGGACCGCGCCGCCCGCGATACCATTATCGACGCCGGCTATCCTGAATTTCATTACGGAGTGGGCCATGGTTTGGGTCTAGCTATTCACGAGGCACCGTGGCTGCGTGCCGACGCTGACGATTGCTGCCAGGTGGACATGCTAACGACAATCGAGCCCGGCATCTATCTGCCCTCGATTGGCGGCATTCGCATTGAAAACGTCTATCGGGTTAGCCAGGGCGGCAACGAGTGCCTCGGCGAACTGCCCACCGCTCTGGAAACCATGATCCTTGGCTAGTGCTGGGCTCAATCCGGCCACACACCGAGGGCTTGAAGTTGGCGGGTGGCGGCCCCGGCCCAACCACGGTTGGCCGCAGGGGATGCCGGCGACGGGTGCAGCACCCGCCCGATAAGCGCCGCACTGCCACACGCTGCCGCCGCTAGACGCAGCCGGGCTTCAGCAAAGCCACCCACCCCGATCAAGTACGAGGGGCGCAGTAGTTCGATCACCTCCGTTAGATGCGTCAGGCAGGCGAGCTCGACGGGTTGCATGTCAGCGGCGGCCAGTTTGTCAGGCGTTAGATTAGCACCGCTTGCGCTCATCCACACCAACGGGCAATAATTCTGCACAAAGTGTCCGGCGAAAAAGTCCTCAGCCTTCGGATAGCGGGCAGCAAACAAGCCCCACAGGCGCTGGCCGCTCACTTCTGAGCGCTGGCAGGCAAAGCCATCGATGGGCCGCTTGGGGTGCTCGCTGGGGGGCTTGGCCACAGCGGCTTGGATGCCCATCCAATCGCGCACGGCGGCGATTTCGCCAAAGGGCACGCCGGATTGAGCCATGCCGAAGGGGCCCGGGTTCATGCCCAGAAAGAGCACCCGCTTGAGTCCGTTGCCAAAGCGTTGGAGGTAGAGTTGATGGGGTTGCCATGCATAATCCAGAGGCCGATACACCTGCGCCACCGGCGGCAAAAACTCCAAGCCCCGCAGCGCCTCGGCCAACTTTCGCGTCGATAGGATCAATGCATTCACGCAGCAATCCTAGCCGCCGTCCCGCCCTCAGACAACCCCAAAGCCCGTGCCGACCAAGCCAACGCGACTCAGGCCGAAATGTCCCAATTCCCCTAGCCGCCAAATTCCGCGGAGATTCCTTGCGTCACTGGGGATATCCATTAGAATCGAACCGTTATCCAACCCTACAACTCATGGAAATCTCCGGCTCTATCCGTCAAATCCTCGCCAACAAAGGCTCCGACGTCTCCACCACCACCCCAGAAACCCTGGTCTTTGACGCTCTCACCCTGATGGGCGAAAAAAATATCGGAGCTCTCGTCGTCATGGAAGGTGCCACCGTCGTCGGCGTTTTTTCCGAGCGCGATTACAGCCGCAAGGTTATCCTCCAAGGAAAAACCTCGCGCTCCACCCGCGTCGGAGAAATCCTCTCGCGTCCGGCCATCAGCATTGGTCCAGATGACAGCATCGAAGAATGCATGGCCCGCATGACCCTCAACCGCATCCGCCATTTGCCTGTCCTCGAAGCTGACGTTCTCATCGGGCTCGTATCCATCGGCGACGTCGTCAATTGGATCATGCATGCCCAACGACACGCAATCCAACAGCTCACCGGCTACCTCAGCGGCCAATACCCGGCGTGAAGGCGAGTCGGCATGGCTGAGTTTGTCATCCCTTTTTGTCCTCGAGCAATGCTTGGAGTTCCCATGTGCGTTTGGCACGCGGCGTCCCGGGTCCGTTGTATCCTAGCAAACGAAAGGCTTTGGCGCTGAGTTTGCGTTCCGCCAGCGCCGCATCAACCGCAGTCCGGGCCTTTGCCACGTTGGCTTTGCTATCCGGCCCCTGCCAAGTATAGCTGAGTGCCTTGCTGGCAGGCACGTCGCGCACATCAACGCGTTTGCCATCTGCGCCAAGCGCCCCGACCTTGCCGTCGCGGTAGAGGAAGGCCATTGCCGACATTTCCATCTGGTCGCCGGACTTTTTCATGCTCAACTCGACTGGGGCGGTCATCGGAATATGCTGGCGCTGGATATGAGCAAAGAGCGTCCAAAACCCGAAACTCTGCCAACTGTTGCGGGTGAACGCCGCCCGGTAGGCCGGATAGGATTTGACACTCACCTGGTCATAGGGCCCCGGTTGCGGCCAACCCGCAGGCAGTGGAGCCTCGTTCACATAGGCAGGCACAACGGGTGCCTCAACCGCATTCATGGCGCAGCCAGGCAACAGGGCAAGCAATGGCAATAGGGGAAGTTTCATCGATCCGACAAAAGCACGGGAGAGCTAAATTGCAAGCGAAGAGGTTTTGTAGGACCGTCATCCTGAGGCTCGACAGGGCAGATCGGTGAGGCTAGGTTGGGCCATGCCCAATCCGACGATGAGTGAAGTGGCCCGCGCGGCCGGGGTATCAAAAAACACGGTGAGTTTGGCGTTGCGCGACAGCGCGAGGATTTCTGTGGCGACCCGCGAGCGGATTGTGAGTCTCGCCGAGCGAATGGGCTACCGGCTCAACCCAACGGTGGCCTGCCTGATGGCGGAGTTACGCCAGAGTCGCTCGCCGCGTTTTCAGGCGACCTTGGCGCTGATCAATGGCAATGAGGACCGCGAGGCGCTAACCCGCCATCCGACGATCCCGCATTATGTGGCTGGTTGCCGCCACCGGGCGGGCCAACTCGGGTATGCGCTGGACGAGTTCTGGCTGCACGACAAGGAATTATCAGTCAAACGCTGGCTTTCAATTTTGCGAACCCGCGGAATCCGAGGCTTGTTAATTGTCGGCCTGATGAAGGCCAAACACTTGCCCGAACCGATGGCTGCTGTGTGGGACGAGTTTCCAGTGGTGGTCACCGGAGTGCGCACCCGCAAGCCCGCCTTGTCATTCGCCTGTGCCGACCACCACGGACTCGCCCTGACGGCCTTCGAGCGGGCACTGGCAGCCGGCTACCAGCGACCTGGACTGGTGCTCGACCCGGTGATTGATGAATTGATTGAGGGCCGCTTCACGGCGGGCTACATGACCGGTCAATTGAAATTATTGGGCAAAGAGGCGCGTTTGGCACCATTCACTGCGATCCGTGAGGCGCGGCGGGATGTGGAGGGATTTCGCAAGTGGCTGGCCAAGGCGCGGCCGGACGTGATCTTCACGCTTTATCACGAGGTTGAGCGCTGGCTGAGTCAGATTGGGCTGCAGGCGGGCCGTGACATTGGCCTGATCCAGTACGAATGGCGAGCTGACCACGCGCATTGGGCGGGGATGGATCAGCGCAACGATTTGGTGGGAGCGGCGGCAGTGGACATGTTAGTCTCGATGGTTCAGCACGGCGAGAAAGGGCCGCCGGCCTGCCCGCGAGCCACTCTGATCACCAGCCAGTGGGTGGACGGTAGCACCGTCCGCTCAGCAAGTCTCGGCTGAGTTGACCGGGCGCGGCGTAGTCATTGCGGAGCAGGGCGTCTTTGTTGATCTCACACCACGTACCGACCGCAGCGCGTTTCTCTTCATTCCCAGTCGATAATCTATGAGCCCATGTTTTGACTTGATGCGTGAATAACGAATTCTCCTGCACAATTGCAACAATGGTGCAACCCGCTGCTGTGTGATGAGACATCCGGCCCTTATGTAAATAGCTGAATTCATCTGCTGCGTTGAATGCCTGGAGGTTGCTCACGCCTGCCGGCGTACTTTTCTGTTGCTGCAATCGTCCGCATCGGAAGAAAGAGTTTCCGCGGAAACCCTTTGAAGGGAATGAAACCAAACTTCTGGTATTCTCAGAACTCCGTGTTCGACCTCAAATGTGGCAAAGTGCCGCGCAAGAATACCCGCCCCATGGCCCGGCACTTTGGGCTTTTGTCGGCGGGCTCCACGTGAGACCGTCGCGAGCCGTTGTGCGGCCGCTTTTTTATGCCCGTTATTTTTCTTGTGATCACTTGTGCATTCTGGGGACTGAGCTTTCCGGTGATGAAAGCATTGCATGTCGAGCAGGCTGCACGGCTGCCCCAGGCAGGCACGCTTTTTTTATCGGCGTGGATGCAGATTGCGCGGTTTGGTTCAGCGGCGCTTATCTTATTGCCCTTCGTCGCATGCGGTGCCCGTCCGACCCGTTTGGAACTCCGCCAAGGACTCTGGATCGCCTTCTGGGGCGGCTTGGGCATGGGCATCCAAGCCGATGGCCTTGCTCACACCGACGCCTCAACTTCGGCCTTTCTGACCCAGGCCTATTGCATTTTCCTGCCGCTATGGGCCTGCCTGAAACACCGCGAAGTTCCCGGACGACGGGTGCTGGTAGCCACCCTGCTTGTCATAGCAGGTGGAGCCATTCTATCGGGCATCCGGTTGGACCATTTGCGGCTTGGCCGGGGGGAATTGGAGACGGTCATCGCGGCGTTTCTGTTCACTTTTCAGATACTGATCTTGGAGGATCCGAAGTATGCGTCCACCCGAGGCATGCCGGTGACTTTCGTCATGTTTGTCTCGATCACGGTCATGTTCGTGCCCATCACCCTGCTCTTGGCGAACCAGCCGCTGGATTGTCTGAGGGCCGGGGCGTCGCTGGCAGCTGGCAGCTTGATTCTGGTGCTTGCGCTATTCTGCTCGGTTTGCGCCTATCTGCTGATGAACACATGGCAGCCGCGCGTCCCTGCAACAGAGGCCGGCCTCATTTATACCACCGAGCCGGTTTTCACCGCGATTTATGTCTTGTTTCTGCCGGGTCTGCTCGGTGCCTGCATCCATCATACCTATCAGAATGAAACCATCACCCCGACCCTGCTCGTCGGCGGATCGTTGATCGTGGCGGCCAACGTGCTCATGCAGTGGAAGCGCCAGGCCCATCCGCCCGCCGTCGCACCAGCGCCGTGAAACAGGGGTCCATTCACAGTTGTCGAATCCGAAATTTCAGGGGCGGAATTTTCAGTCAAACAACAAGATTCACAGGGATGGGGATCGGACTTGACGTGCCGGGTTCGCCGCCCACACTGCGCCTCTGATGATCGCACGACTGCGGGGCAAAATTCTGGAGGCATATCCCAATCGATTGGTGGTGGATGTTCATGGCGTGGGCTATGAAGTGTTAGTACCGCTATCAACCTTTGACCGCTTGCATGCGAGCCCAGGGGTGGAGGTGGACTTGCGCACCCATCTGCATATTCGTGAGACGGCTCACACGCTCTATGGCTTTGCCACGGAGGAGGAACGCGATGTTTTCCTGATGCTCATAGACCGGGTTAGCGGCATTGGTCCGGCCATTGCCATGGCCGTGCTAAGCGGCATGCCGGTGGCGCGATTCAAAACCTGCGTGGTCGCCGGCGAGGTGGCCGAGCTATCCCGAATCAAAGGACTTGGCAAAAAAACAGCGGAACGCATCGTGCTTGAACTCAAAGACAAAGTGGGCGTTGCTGATACTTGGCAGCACGCCGCCGAGGGGGCCATGAGTGCCTCGGCCGCCGACGCCGAACTGGCACTCATCGCTCTCGGCTACAAACAAGTGGACTCCAGAAAGGCGGTGCGGCGGGTGTTGGATGGCGATGCCGCAGCCACCACCGAAGGACTGGTCCGCGGTGCCTTGCGCATCCTCCAAGGCTAACGAGACTTCGCCCAAGGCCGAAGAAGCACGCCATCAAGGAGTGTCGTCTGACGGCGAGCGCCGCCATCCTGGCGGCAACGTTCGGCATCTTGCCGAACGGGCGTAAGCAAAGCCCCTGAAAAGGCCAAAGCTTGCACTGCGGAACGGGCGGCGTTGGAGCGAGCGGCTTTCTCAGATCAGCAGCTGCGCTGTGGATTGCGGCAGGATGCCGCAACCTGCCGGCGAGACGTCGGCGCTCCCCGGAGGCTGACACTCGCCAGCGCCCTCAATGAGCGGCGGGACGCGAGACGCGGCAGCCACGTAGCAGCATGCCCAGTGAGAGAGTGGGAATTGGAAATTGATCAACTTGCCGACTTGCCAGATGCCCCCCAAAGGGCATACTTCGCCGCGCTCCCACCCCGGGATTTTACATGGCAACAAACCTGCACGACCCGAACAATCACGCCCCACCAGTGGCAGCGACCGATGTGTGGGATGACGGTGCCGGGTGGTCCCGCCAGAGCCACGACACAGGCGCTGGGATGTTACCTCGCAAACGACAGCAGGTCAGGCAGGCTCCCACCAGTTCCGAGTCCGCTAATTCCGCAAATTCCGGGTTGCGGATCAATGTCGAGTCGGTGGCACGGCCGACTGCTGCAAGCGCCCCCTCCTTGTCTATCAAAGAATACGGCGGCGAGGTGTTCAGGTTAGAACAACCGCTGGCTGAGGGGCCGTTTCAGGCAGCGATGGTCATTCCGGCGCTGCCGTTGGCCGCGCGGCGGGATTCGTCTGAATTGCAGGGTGAGAGCAACGATTGGGGCAAAGCCCACCAACATCCGCTGCGTTGGTTGGTGATTGCGGGGATGGGTGTTGGAGGAGTGTTGGTGGCTGCCTTGGCGACCCAAGAGTTGCTCCTCTCCCCGAAATCCAAAACTCAAAGCAACCCACTCGAATTAGTTCAGGAGGTGAAGGTTGAAGAAATGCAGGGATTTGAGCCCGACGGCCCCTGCGAGGAAAATGCCCGATCACTGCTCGAGGCCTATGCCAAAGCCACCACTCCAGAGGCCGTGCTGCCACTCATCCGCAACTCCGCCCGCCTTTCCCCTCGCCTCACCCAAAACTGGCATCCGTGGCTCGCCCCAGCCGAATGGCGCCCCTCTCGCAACGCCGCTTGGGAGGTCAGTGCAGAAGGCGGGGTTTGCCATGGCTGCTTGAGCGGATCCAGACCCGACTTTGCCCCGTACCGGGCGTACTTCGTCCGCGAGGGGGATTCACTACGCATCGACTGGGAGGCCACCGAGGGACTCGGCGACGCCACGTTCGCGTCCCTCGCCCGCGGGATCGGTGCCGGTGGACTCGTCCGCTGCCACACCACTCCGGAAAATTTTTATTCACTGGCGTTTCCGGAGACGCAGTTTCGATCGTACAAGCTGCTGGCTGCGGATCTCGAGCAAGTGGTGTGGGGCTATGTGAAATTGGACAATCCAGCGGCGGCCGCGCTGCTCAAAGTGTTTGAGGCGGCCAAGAACGAGGATGACGCCCCAGCGGATCGGCCAATGACCTTGCGCTTGGCCCCCGCACCCACAGGAGCTCAAAAAAACCAGTGGATCATTGGAGAGTTGCTTCACATTGACTGGGTTTCCCCCTAGACTGACCTCCATGAGCGACGAAAACATGGCTTGGTATCACTGCGGTCGTTGCGGCTTGCTCTTCAAGTCGCCCCCGGGTGATGGGGTTGAGCGCCGTTGCACCAAATGCGGACGCGACCCCGCGCTGGGCGTCGAAACCCAGTCGATGCGTTCGACTCTGCCTCCGCCCAGGACCGTGTCACAGAACCACCAAGCTGGAAAATCTGAGGAGCTGCGCCGCCCCCGGCAAAATTTTCTGATCATCAAGGTTTTCATCGGCTGGGCCGTTGCCACCGGTCTCATCGTCCTCGCCGTGCGCTATTTCTGGCAGGAAGATAAAACCCGGGCGTCATCCATTTCTACCGCCGCCACGGTCGTCGGCACCAGCGGCGACGAGGCCGTTGTGACCCTCACCAAGGCGATGCCGGCGTGCTGCGAGGCACTTAGCGGGTTTCTCGGTGCCGGCTCGCCTGAGGAACGCAACCAATTTGTGCTCAATCCGGTGACCACCGCCGCACGCATGGCCCGTTTTTACGACCTCAACCCATTCATCAGGCTCGATCCGCTGACGATCAAGAATACCACGAACTCATTGCTGGTATTGCCCGGGGGGCGGGCCGTTGAGACCCGCTGGAGTGCGCCGGACGGTCGGACTCTCGACTGTGTGTTTGTCCAACAAAACGGTGAATGGCGCCTCGATTGGGAACACTTCACCCGCTACAGCGATTACCCATGGCAACTCTTTCTCACCGGTGCCGGCGAACCCGAGTTGGAATTCCGCCTGCTGGCACGCGAACGCCTTGTCAAACAGCGCAGCGAGTCGAGCCTCATGAGCTTGGTCTTCTATCAGCCCCGCTTCGGGTATCCGGACCAAACCGCCACGGCTTCGCCCGAGTTTCTCGTCAGTCGCAACAGTCCCGATGGCAAACTCCTCGCCGAGGCCTTCAAAAAACATGCCAAAGGCGAACTCTTGTTCGCCTCCAAACTCCCTTACCTCGAGCCTCCCGATATGCTCCGCGTCCGCGTGCTTCTGCGTCGCCAGCCCGCCCCAGCCGATGCCGATTCCCCATTCACTTTCGAACTCGCCAAGGTCATCGCCTGTCACTGGATGAGCCTAGACGACCCAGGCGTGGCACCGCCTCCCGCATCCACCGCGCCCTGACACCGGAACGCGCAATGCAGCAACAGCCCAGCACGGCTTTGTAGCGCTATTCCATCCCCGAGTTCCCAGTCCGAAATCTCTACTCGTGTAACCCTCAAAGTCTGGAGATTCTCAGGCCAAGGCGGCACGCATCGCTGCCAAGGGATTGCTGCCTGGGAACCACTGCTGAAACGCCAGCGCCCCTTGGTGAATGAGCATCGATCGCCCATCGGCCGTGCGGCAACCCCGCGCCGCCGCAAACTCCAACAGCGGGGTCGGTTTCGACTGATAGACGCAGTCGTACACCCATTGCCCCGGCCTCAGGCACGCGGCCGACAAAACCGCCGCCTCGCCGGGTCTCAGGCCCACCGAGGATGCATTGACGATCAAGTCATAAGCGTGAGAGATTTCCGCCAGCACGGGCTCTTCAAGCGCCAACACGCCGATCTCGCAACCCGTCGCCAACCGATGCAGCCGAACCACTACCGGCCACAACTTTTCCAACGTCCGATTGACCAACATCAGGCGCTTGACTCCCTGCATCACACATTGCGCCGCGAGCGCCTGACCAGCCCCCCCTCCCGCACCGACGATGAGCACCTTGAGTTCCTCCAGCGAAACGCCAAACTCGTCAGAGATGGCTCTGACAAATCCCGGTCCGTCGGTATTGCTGCCGCGCGTTAAACCAGCCTCGAAGCTCACCGTATTAACCGCCCCCAAAGCTTGCGCGGCACCGTCCACCACGTCACAGAATGCCATCACCTCAAACTTGTGCGGCACCGTCACATTGCAGCCTATAAACCCAAGCTCACGCATCCGCCCAAGCGCCTCTCCCACCCGCCCCGGTGCCACCTCCAACCTCACATACCGCGCCGCTATGCCCGCCTCATCGAGCGCCGCCTGCTGCATACGCGGCGAGGCCGAATGAGCAATGGGCCAGCCAAGGACTGCCAAGCGTGCCGGTTTGCATTCCCCGGAATCCAGCAGATCCCTCGATACAAGATCATCCAATGTGTAAACTTCAGCCATGAGTAGTCGGTGTTTCGGTGTTTCGGTGTTTCGGTGTTTCGGTGTTTCGGTGAGAGAGAAAGAAACAGTCGCTGCGCACCGGGTCTTTCGCTTCTCTCTTACTGATTCACCGAAACACTGAGCCGCGCAGCGGCCACCGAAACACCGGGTCGCGCCAGCGGCCACCGAAACACCGGGTCGCGCCAGCGGCCACCACTAGCCCCGCGTCAGCACTTGGATGAATCCGGCGATGCGGGCAACGCTGCGGCCCTTTCCTAACAATCCGAGGACATCGCCCAGATCGGGGCCATGGGCCCGTCCAGTGAGTGCCGCACGCATCGGAAACATCAACTGGCCCGGCTTGATAGCGGCAGCGGCCGCCACCTCGTTCAAGGCGGCCTTGGCAGCTTCTCCCGACCACTCGCCGATGCCCTCAAACGCCAACGCCAGTTTTTCCAACAGCCCTGCGGCGGCAGCATTGGCACGGACCTTGGCGATTACCTCCGCATCCAACTCGATGGCATCCGTCAACAGAAAGGTCACGGCGTCGGGCACCTCGCCCAGCAAGCGAACCTTCTCCCTGACCGCAGCAGCCACTGCGGTAAAATTCTCGGGCAACGGCAGACCGGCCTCCCGAACGAACGGTTCGGCCTGGCTGGCGAAGGCGACATCGCTCAATTTTGCCAGGTGCTGCTGATTGACCCAGCGGCATTTTTCCATGTCGAAGCGGGCTGGAGCGCGGTTGACGGCCTCCAGCGAAAAGCGTGCAACGAGATCGTCGATAGTGAAGATTTCCGCGTCGGTTTTAGGAGACCAGCCGAGCAATGCGATGAAATTGACCACTGCCGCCGCCAAAAAACCCTGCCGCGGGTAATCCCCCACCGCCGCCCCCGCATCGCGCTTCGACATCTTGGATCCATCCGAATTGAGAATGAGCGGAATGTGCGCGTACTGCGGTGCCACACCGCCCAGCGCCTCAATCAATTGCAGGTGCTTGGGCGTGTTCATCAGATGGTCCTCGCCACGAATCACATGCGTGATGGCCATTTCCAAATCATCCACCACGTTGACAAAGTGAAACACATACGAGCCATCCGAGCGCCGAATCACCATGTCCGGCGTGTTGCTTTCCTCCCGATAATCAATGGTCACCTCGCCACAAACCAAATCCAGCATCGTCACCAGACGACGCTCAAATCGGAAGCGCCATGCCCCACCGTCCTCATACGCCCGCCCGGTACCCTGCAGCTTTTCAAACCAGGTGTCGTAAATCCCCTGACGCTCACTTTGAAAATACGGACCACAGTTACCGCCCACGCCCGGCCCTTCGTCCCAATCGAGACCCAGCCAATTCATGCCGTCGAAAATCGCCTGTCTTGCAGCGTCGCTGTTGCGAGCCTCGTCGGTATCTTCCACTCGCAATACAAAAGTGCCGCCCTGGCTGCGGGCAAACAACCAATTGAACAAGGCGGTACGAGCCCCACCAACGTGCAAATAGCCAGTCGGTGAAGGCGCAAATCGGGTACGGACGGTCATGACCGTGGTATAGTCTCCAACCCCTGCAGAGTCTAGCTCCCATGCAGGGAATTTTCCCGCTCAGCCATCGACCTCCATCTTCCCATGAAGCCCCCTTCAAGGAGAGTGGCCACCCTTCCCCACATCTTGCCCCCATGAGATGTGCTAGAAAACACCGCCAGACGGCTGCCCTTGCTCTGCGCATGGCAAATGGCGGCGGGACGCCACCTCTCCTTGAGTGCGCTCTCGGCACCTTATGGCGATCATTTGAGACCAAGTGTCTTGGGCGGACTGGCATTGCCGAAGCGATCCAAGGCACTCACCGCGATCGCCTCGGCCCGCGCCAGCGTCAGCCCGTCCGCAGAAGCCGGGACAATTTTCACGGTCCGCCAAGTGGACCCGACGCGGGCCTGGACGGCGATTTTTGCGGCGGAGGCATCGGTGACCCAGTGGATGATGGTGTTAGAGCCACGCAAGGTGGCGGACACACCGGGTGCGGCGGGGGCTTGCGTGCTGAGCCATGGCATGGCTGGAATGGCGCAGGGCTGAGTGTAGGTGCGTGCCAAGAGGGTGGCGATGCCGCCGCGGTTACGCTGCAGGCTCTTGACGCTCCAATGGAGGTGGCCGTTTGAGTTATTGCCGATTTTTCGGGTGAGTTCGATCTGGCGGATAATCTCCGAAGCTGGGCGGCCAGGGTCATCGCTGGAACTGATGCGTTCGGTGGCAATGCCCGGCCAAACGGGACGAGTCCCCTGCTGCCGCCACCATGTCAGAAGGGCCGGAAAACTTTGCTTTTGGGGGGAGATCCGCCAGTAAAGTTGCGGGGCGAGGTAATCAACCCAACCGTTTTTCAACCACTTGCGCGAATCACAGGCAAGCTGCTCGTAGGCGTCGAGGCTCGCCTCGGTGCCTGCCGGCACCCCCGGTCGCCAGATGCCAAAGGGACTGATGCCGACTCGGACCCACGGTTTTTGCTGTTTCACCGCGGTGTAGAGACTGCTGACAAAGCCATCGATGCAAGCACGGCGCTGGGCCGGGCTTCTGCCGTCGGCAAACTCCAGATGGCCCGTCGGATACGGATAGAAGTAGTCATCCAAATGAACCCCATCAACGTCATAGCGGCGCACCACGTCAAGGATGGCCCGCAGCGCCCGGCCACGGGTATCGGCCAAGGAGGGATCGCACCAAGTCATCGTCCCGTAGCGTTTCGTGAGCTGGGGCGCGGCACGGGTGACGTGGTCGATGGAGGCAGCAAGCGTGTTGTTAGGCAATGCGCGGAACGGATTGAACCAAGCATGCACCTCGATGCCCCGGGCATGTGCCTCGCGAATGCAATAGGCAAGCGGATCGTAGCCGGGCGAGCGGCCCATGATGCCAGTGAGCCAAGGGCTCCATGGTTCGAGGGCAGAAGCGTAGAGCGCGTCGCCATGTGGGCGCACCTGGAAAATGAGCGCGTTCATTTTGAGGGCCACGAGTTTGTCGAGAATGGTGCGCAATTCCGTCTGCTGGCTGGCCGCACTCAGGCCCTTCGCGCTGGGCCAATCCAGATTGTAGATGCAGGCAAGCCATGCCCCGCGGAACTCACGTGCCAGTGCCGGCGGCTTCTCATTGACCGGTACGTACGCCTCGGCGGCGACGTGGGCGGCAATGCTCAGCGAAACCAGGAATGCGACCAGGCAGACCAACCCAATGCGGCTGAAATCGATTGTAGCGGCGCTCTGTGAGCGCCGATGTGAATGGAATGGCGCTTGTTTAACAGGGGTCATGGGTGGTGAGGAGCGCTGGGAATCCTACGCGGAAACCCTTGAAACATCGGGTTTTATGGAGCCGCTGGTCGGATTCGAACCGACGACCTGCTCATTACGAATGAGCTGCTCTACCCCTGAGCTACAGCGGCTTAATAGGTTGATTTTCAGTGGTTTGGGAAGACGCTGGAGAATTACCGGGCCACTGGCTGGTCGCCGAAAAGTCACCAGATTGAACGGTGCCGATCAGGCAACAGGCGGCCACAGGGAAGCAAGCGACTGGAGGGCTGTCAAGGAGTATGTCAGGTGAGAATGGCGAATTTTTCCTGATGCCTGGGCACAAAAAAAAGCGAGCCGTGTGGCCCGCTTGATTCGGTTGCTGTGAGTTGTAAAGAAAGACGGTCTGAGGTCTGGAGAGCGGAATTAGGAGACCGGAATTAGTGATCGGCAGGGTCGAAGTGCTGGGGTTCGGTTTCGTGGAGCAGCTGATTGAATTTTTTACGTTCGCAGGGTTGGGTGGATTTCCAAGGAAAATCCGTGATGCGTGGATCGTCTATGGGGATTTGCCCGGTGAGAACCTGGGATGTTAGGTACGCGGCGCGAAAACCCGGTGCCAGTTTAGCAAAATCAAATTTCTGGCTCTCGAAGGTCGCGGCTGCCTCGGCGGGTTGGCCGTTGCAGAGGAAGGCGGTGGCCAGCACGCATTGGATCGTCAAGTCGTTGGGGAAAGCGGTGGCAAGGGAGCGCATGGCCCTGAGGAGGGTTTTAGGTTCGATCACTTGGAACAGACAGGCGAGGTAGGTAAACTGGGTGAAGAGAACTGGATTGGCGGGTTCGAAGACCATGTAGCTGGCACAAATTTCCAGCAACGTATCGTCGCGGCCTTGCTGGGCCAGCGAGCGGATCAGCGGTTTGAGGTCATCGTAAAGGGGCAATGGGCCGCGGCCCAGTTGGATCGCGGCGACCATTGCATCCTCGGCCTCGGCGGTCATCCCGGCGTCACGGGCGAGTCGGTGGATTCTGAGATAGGCACCGGGGGAAGCACTGGCTTTGGCGTCGGCCATGGCGGCGCTCCACGTCAGCGTGCGGGCACTGGTATCGCCGGTTTTGGCAGCGGCGAGTGAGCGGTGGGCCAGCACCTCGAAATTGGGGATGAGGCCGGCCTGAGTGTCGAGGAGATCGGCGGCGCTTTGCCAAGCATCGCAGTGTTCCATGGCCTCAAGGAGCCGGGGAAGCAACTCAGGATGGCTTTGGACACTCTGCGAAGGAATGGCATCCAGCAGCCGCTGATACAGCCCGAGGTCACCCAAAAATCCCGCCAGAGCCACCGGATCACTCACCTGCCAACGCCCGATCGCTTCGTCAAGAATCGCCCCAGCCCGGGAAAAATTGCCGGCATAGTCGATGCGGGAAAGCATCAACGAGCGGCGGCCCTTGTCGGGAGCATCGGGCTGATCCAGAAAGCTTCGCAGAGGGGCGAGCGATTTCGGCTGCAAGCTCGGCACCGGGATGGCTTCGAGCAAGCCGAGCCACCCGTCGATGTCGGCCGGTGAGTCGTCGCCGGGCATTTGCGCGGCAATCATCCGCTGGGCCTCATCGTAGCCCTCGCGTTTGCCACTGCTGATGAGCAACTGAATCAACCGTCGCTGCACTGGGCTGCCGCGCTCAGCCTCCGGCACCGCCAGCAGCACCGACGCCGCTTCGCCAACCCGCCGCTCGGCAATCAGGCGCTCGGCAAATATCTGGGCAAAACGCCGGTCATGCTGGCGCTCGATTGGCAGGCTGCGCCATGTTTGCCCGACCAAGCCCAGAGCTACCTCGTTGGCAACTCCCCGAAACCCGTTGATGCGGTCTTCATCGGTGCTTTGCGGATGCGCCATCAGTACCCGCGCAATATCCCCATGCATCGGATTGCGCAGCGCCGCAGTCGCTTTCTCCAAAATCTGATAGGCCTCCAGCCGCGAGTCGCCGGCATGCAGCACCGACAGCGACAAATTGCGGGCGTCATCCATCCGCAGTTCTTCGATCGCTTTGCGGGCGGCCACCAAATTGCGCTGCATCCTCCACGCCCTGAACCCATGATATCCCGGCTTGGTCACCAACAATGCCAGCCCCGCAAGCGCAGCACTCCCCAAGACCAGACGCAGGTAGAGAGGCAGATTGGCCCAGCGGTCACTAAATGCCAAGTAGAGCGAACGAATCACGGAACGGAAAAAATTGCGAACATCGGACGAAAGAGAGTCAAGAGAAAAAGATGAGGCATTCTGGCCCATCTTTCGCCTCGTAGGTTCGACGTTGGGCGTTCGATGTTGGATGTTCGCCGGTGGTGTTCATTCTATCGGAGGGAGGTGTTGAACACGGACCGAGCGCTTGCGAGCCTGGCCCCTTGGCGATGCCCTCACTGACATCGCACCGCGAAGCGGGGCAATCGAAGGGTCTGGAAGCCGCGAGACTCGGCTTCCACGGCCTGCGGCGAAGAAACGCAGCTACGCGGTTGCACGCACCTCCAGCCCGCTTGCGGACAACTCGCATCCATTTCCTGCCGACCTCATAGCAACGTCGGGGCCTTGGCAGTCCTGCCTTGCGTCAGCCTGCCCCAATGTCGGCTCCAGCTCCGCACGCCAACGATAGACTCGAAGTTGGTGCTCGTCAGCGATAGCTGCAAGGCGTTCGAGCAAATCCTCAGAGGGCTCGTCAATAGCTAAGATGATGCCCTTAAGACCGCGTTTAGCAACCAGCGAGGGAATCAATTGAAGGCCGCCTAGCACCTTCCACGACCTAAGTCGGCGGCCATGCAGGCTCTTCTGCTCGTCAATAAAGCCAATCATTTTCAGTCCTGGATAGGCTCCTTGGTCACTGGATTTAAAGTGAAGGAGAAGCAACGTACCCATATCCCCCGCCCCCAGCACCACCACAGACCCGTAGCCACCATCGTCAGCGCCCGCTGACCAGCGATGACGTGCCTCTGTCCCGAAGTCCCGAATCACGTCAAGCGCGACTCGAGGCAGACCCACTCCGCCAATGGCAAACAGGTAACTCAAAAGTGAGAGCCGCAGGGAAATCCACTCCATGCCCTTGTACTGCAAGGAGAAGAGAGTGAAAGTCACCAAGGAGGCCGCCAGCAGCCAAAAATGCAACGACATGATATCACGTATCGTCGCCCGCACCCAGAGTCGCTGGTGAATCTTCATCGCAAACAGAGCTACCACGCCAGGCACTACAAATAGCATCACAAAGCGGATCATTGGCTCCACCTTGTAGTGCAAGGTCAGCCAATTCGTCTCGATAAGAACCGCCGCAATCGACCCGCCAGTGAGCACCAGCAGATCATAGAAAAATAGAACGGCTGCCACCCAGCGGCGGCGCCCCGGCCGCTTGATTGCCATGTGTATGACGCTTCCGGTGTTCTCCAGCTCCACCCGCGCCAAGTCACGCAATCCTACCAACGCGACCACAAAAAATCCCACCACCGATCCCACATACACCCGACTACCAAGCAGCATGGGCAAAAACGCCAGAATTGTCAGGACGACGGAGATGCATTGCATGGTGATGGCCACCTTGCGTTGCGAACCAGTTTGATGCAGAAGGCGGTGATGCAAGTGCTCACTGTCGGCTGAAAAGATCCCGCCAACGATCTTTTCCCCACGCAGTAACAGCAAGAGCCGTCGCATGCCGCGACGCCAAATCGCCAGCAGCACATCTAGCAGAGGAACGCCTGCCACCGCAATGGGTAGCAAAACCATGCCCACAACCGCCTTGCGACCAACCGCTTCTGTGGCCGCCGTGGCCAGAAAAAATCCGATCAGCATCGACCCCGCATCGCCTAGGAAAATGCGCGCTGGATTGATATTGTAATTCAAAAATCCCAGAATGGAGCCACCCATAATAAGCAACATCAGTGCTGCCTCATTCTGCTTGTTAGCGATCGCCAATCCCGCCATGCCCAATATCGAAACCGTCGCCAAGCCACCACACAAACCATCCAAGCCGTCGATTAGGTTGAAGGCATTAATAAGGATGACACACCAGATCACAAACGCCAGACCATCGTAGGCAAGAGGCCAACCATGGGGAAAAAGCCCCAAATGCATGGGATGCATCAGGAAAAAGATCGAAGGCGCGAGAAAATGAGCTCCAAGCTTAACCCAGGGTGACAGCCCCTTGCGATCATCAAGAAATCCAGCGATCATCAACACCGCCGAACTCGCAACAAAGGCGCGAAACCATGGCCACGAAAGCGCACCACCTACTTTGAGCCACCCACTCACCAGTCCACCACCCAGAATGAACAAAAAACTCAACCAGATGGCAATCCCACCGGCGCGCGCAACCGCCGCCTGGTGGATACGCCGCTCCCCGGGCTCATCCATCAACCCCAAGTGCGGCGCCAAGCGCATCATCAACCAGTTCAGGCCGAGTGACAGCACAAACGCCAGCAAAATAGCAATAATTAAACCAGGGGACATTTGAAGCATTCGAAGGGATGGACTAAAGCTCTTACGCGCTTCAATTGACCGCAAGCGCCCAAAAATTGCAAGCCATAATTGAAATGTTGTACCGTGCTACCTATCCATAAAAAAACGGAGAGCCAAGCTTGGGTATTTATACCAAAAAACCGCCTTATGAGGCGGTTTATAAATCCAATAGTGGTCAAAAATTCATCCATTAGTGGCTATTCAACCAAAGAGAAAGGGCAAGAGGAAGATGAAAAACTGAGAACTCCCGAGGAACATGCCCCGGGAACGCCCAGCCCCAGCTCGGCGAGAACCCACTTTTCAGACTATCCGAACTGAGCAGCCTTGTAGCGGCGCTCTGTGAGC